>CAKZJB010000187.1 GCA_936940865.1 uncultured Asticcacaulis sp.
TGCAGGCGCTGGCGGGCGAAATGAACCTGTCGGAGACCGTCTTCGTCCAGGCGGCGCAGAATCCGGCGCATGCCGCGCGCCTGCGCATTTTCACGCCGGCCCGCGAGCTTCCCTTTGCCGGCCATCCAACGGTCGGTGCGGCGATTGCCATTTCCGAGCTCAACCATGCGGAAAAACACCCGGACTTCGATATCGTCTGCGTGCTTGAGGAAAATGTCGGCCCGGTGCGCTGCACGGTGAAACTGTCGGATAGCGGCGCCAGTTTCGCGGAGTTCGACCTGCCGCGAAATCCGGTGCGCACCGATCTCAATCTCGACCGGCAGGGGCTCGCGGACGCACTCGGCGTCAAGCTTTCCGATCTCGGTTTCGAGAACCACGTTCCGGCCATCTGGAGCGCCGGGGTGCCGTTCCTGATGCTGCCGCTGCACAATCTCGCCACTGTTCAGGCGGTCGAATTCGACGTGACCCTGTGGGAGAAGGCGGCGCCGCTGGTCGAGGGCAGGCTTGCCTCGGCCTATGTCTATTGTCGCGGCGGGGTGCATCATGCGGCGAAATTCCATGCGCGGATGTTCTCGCCCGACATGGGGATCGCCGAGGATCCGGCAACGGGTGGTGCGGCTGCAGCCCTCGCCGGGGCCATCCACCAGTTCGACGCACTGCCCGACGGGCTCCATCCGATCCTGATCGAGCAGGGGGTGGAAATGGGTCGTCCCTCGTTCATTCATCTTCACATCGATGTGAAAGAGGGAGCGATTTCCAAGGCCCGCATCGGCGGCCAGGCGATCAGGGTCGCCAGCGGCGAAGTTTATCTCTGAATTCTCGCAAGATCGACGGAACCAGTCTCCTGCTTTGCCGTTATAGCGCGCGAGCGGGAGAAGGACGATGCAGCCCTTTATCGAGATGAAGCCCACGATGTGCGGCAAGCCACGCAGGATGCGGGGCGCGCCGCCGCGCGATCGTGTTTTCTCATGGGATCGATCTTGATGCTGCGGTTCCCTTAAGGTCGAGCCTGGCCCGGCAGCGGCACCCTTGCTCTTGGGTTCCGCAATGCCCGGCCGTCGGCCGTTCCCCATCACCAGATTGTCGCCGTCTTGTTGGGGCCTATGGCCCGGCCGAATCCACCGATGAGGTGATTCGCAAGATGCATTTCATGCAGGAGTACCCATGATCAGGAGTGAGAAGAGACCGAGCGAGGAGCCCCTCAACTCGGAGGATCTGGCACGCTGCCAGCAAGTCTTCGAGCGGCTCAAGGCCGATATCTGCCTCGACGAGGACCATGAGGAGATCAATCGCCTCGCCGCCATCACCATTGAGCTCTATCGCCAGGGCGTGCGGCGGGAAGACCAGTTGCGGGAGATGGTGGCGGCCGCCCGCGGTCATTGAACACCTGGCGCCGCTTCAGATGCGACGCGGGCGCGGCCTTTATCCGAGGTCGCGCCTTTTTGATTCCGCCTCTTCTGTCGGTCGCGACACCGGAAGACTTGCCGTTTACGTAAACTGCGGTTTATAACCGACCCTACGAGACCGGGCGTTCCTGCGAGCGCTCATCATCATCCTGGGGAGGATCACATGCCGTTGCCGTCGCGTTTTGCAAACCTGCGCCTGCCTGCCGTCGCCGCGCCGATGTTCCTGGTGTCCGGCCCCGAACTGGTCATAGCCACCTGCAAGGCCGGCATGATCGGCACCTTCCCGGCGCTGAACCAGCGCACGTCCGAGGGCTATGCCGAGTGGCTGAGCGAGATCAAAAGCGCGCTCGGGCCCGAAGACGCGGCCTATGGCGTCAACCTGATCGTCCATAACACCAATACGCGCCTGATGGCGGACATCGCCATCACCGTCGAGCACAAGGTGCCGCTGGTCATCACCTCGCTCGGCGCGGTCAAGGACGTGGTCGACGCGGTCCATTCCTATGGCGGGGTCGTCTTCCACGACATCATCAATGCCCGACATGCGCAAAAGGCCATGGAGGCCGGGGTGGACGGGCTTATCCTGGTATCGGCCGGCGCGGGGGGCCACGCCGGCACGCAACACCCGTTCGCCCTGCTCAACGAAATCCGCAGCTTTTTCAAGGGCACTGTCCTTCTGTCAGGCGCCATGTCGACTGGCCAGGACGTCGCCGCGGCGCTGATGGCGGGCGCCGACCTCGCCTATATGGGCACGCGCTTTATCGCCACGAACGAGGCCCGTGCCGACGCCGCGTACAAGCAGATGCTGATCGACACGACGGCCAGGGACATCACCTATACGGACGCGATTTCGGGCATCAACGCCAACTTCCTGACGCCGTCGCTGATCCAGAACGGCCTCGATCCGGCCGCCGCCAAGGACCCCAAGCACAAGATCGACATGGCGCACGAACTCAATTCGGAGGCCAAGGCCTGGAAAACGATCTGGTCGGCCGGCCAGGGCGTGGGCTCGATCCACGAGGTCCTGCCGGTCGCCGGCCTGGTGGCGCGACTGAAGGGCGAATTTGCCGCTGCCGCTGACGGCTTTATGGCGAAACGGGCAAATTTTAGTCTGTAAAAACAATGGACTGGAATTAACGTCGATTCACCCTTCCGTTTAGTGAAATCGATATCAACGCCGTGTATAAGCGGTGTCATGCGGTATCTCTTGTGCATCCCTCTTCTGGCGCTCGCGCCCGGGCTGGCCCTGGCGCAAGGCAATCCCGGCGATCCGGACTATTGGCAAAAGCCGGCAACCTTGCGCGCCTCGATCAGCCTGTCGACCTCGGCGGTGATCAACGGCATCGTCATGAAGAAGCCCCAGCTGGGCTTCAACCTGTCGGGCGAAAAGGCGTCGGCCTTCTACGGCGCCGGCATCAGCACGGTCGACAACAATCTGGGCAGCGACAGCCAGGACCAGCTTTACGCCGGCTTCCGCCAGGCCCTGGGCAAGACCACGATCCGCTACCAGGCAACCTGGCGCGCCTATCCGGGCACGCTCGACCAATATACCGATGCCGGCCTGATCTACCAGGTCACGGCCTCACGCACCGTGCTTGGCGTCGGCACCTCGCTGGGCGTGGAATACAGCGGCCACGACTTCGCCAATGTGCGCAAGTCCTACGGGCTGAACGGCTCGCTGAGCCACGGTCTGCTCAAGAACATGTCGGGCTGGATGAGCCTCAGCTACCACAAGCAGTGGGGCGGCGTGGATTCGCTCAACACCAATATCGGCGTCTGGTACCAGATGACGCCGAAAATGGGGCTCAGCGCCAGCGTCAACAACTGGCACGCCTACGCGTCATGGAACCACGACCGCCCGACCCTGTCGGTCGGGATCAGCCGAACACTTTGATGGCGTTTTCGATGTCGGCGATGAGGTCGTCGGGATCCTCGAGACCGATATAGAAGCGGATGGCCGAGCCCGACAGCAGCCAGTCGTCGTCGCCGGACAGTTTGGTGCGCCGCTGGATCTGCGGCTCGCAATAGACAGCCAGGCTCTCGAACCCGCCCCAGCTGAAACCCAGGCCGAACAGGGTCAGCCTGTTGAGGAATTCCTGGGACCTGGCCTCGTCGCCGCCCTTGAAAATAACCATGAACAGGCCGTTCGCCGCCGTGAAGTCGCGGGCGAAGATGTCGTGGCCGCGGTGGCTTTCCAGGCCCGGATGGACGACGTGGGCGACTTCCGGCCGCCCTTCCAGCCACCTGGCGATCTTCAGCGCCGACTGGCCGGACTGTTTCAGCCGCAGGTGCAATGAGCGCAGGCCACGGATGGCCAGGTAGCTTTCGTCGGCCGACGTGAAGAAGCCCCAGGCCTTGATGGCGGCATAGAGCTTTTTCGCCAGGCCGTCGTCGCGGACGCTGACCGAACCGATCAGGATATCGCTGTGGCCGCCGACATATTTGGTCAGCGCCTGCATGCTCATATCGACACCGTGCTCCAGCGGCTTGAACAGGACACCCGCGCCGTAGGTGTTGTCGCACAGCGTCAGTATGCCACGGGCCCTGGCGGCACGGGCGATGCCCGGAATGTCCTGGATGTCGAAGGTCAGCGAGCCCGGGCTTTCGACATAGATCAGCCTGGTCTGCGGTGTAGCCAGCGCGACGACCTCTTCGGGCGTCAGGCGCGGATCGTAATAGCGTGCGGTCACACCGTAACGCTTCAGCTGGGTTTCGACGAAACGGCGGACGGGCGCGTAGCACGAATTGACAACCAGGATTTCATCACCGGCGCTGAGAAACGCGAACATCGGCAGGGTCAGGGCCGCCAGTCCCGTCGGCAGGATGAAGGAATCCGTCGCGCCTTCGAGGTCGGCGATCAGGCGGCACAGCTCGGTCTGGGTCGACAGGCCATCGGTGCCGTAGGTCGGCCTGATGTCCTCGTCATAGAGGACTTCGGCGCTTTCCATCAGCACGGTCGAGCCGCGTTCGACGGCGACATTGACGGCGCGGCGCGAATGCTTGCGGCCAAACGTGGCCGAGGTCAGGCGGGTGATGTCCTTCATTTCGATAGTCCTTTCGCCCCTTCCTATGCCGGGGAACGGCCGGCAAAGGCAAGCGAGAAGAACTGTGGAAACAGGTTAGGTCTCCCGCGCTACACCGCCTCCGCCGCGCCTTGCGTGTCGAAGGCGGCCCGCGCCGCCCGGATTCGCGCATGATTGGCGTTCGCCCAGCTCATCAGCCCGAACAGGGGCGGCATCAGGCTCTCGCCCAGCGGCGTCAGGCGATATTCCACACTTGGCGGCACGGTCGCGAAAACGTGCCGGGAGATGAGCCCGTCGCGCTGCAGATCGCGCAAGGACTGGGTCAGCATGCGCTGGGAAATGTCGGGCACGGCGCGCTTCAGCTCTCCGAAACGATGGGGCCGCGCAGCCAGGGCGAACAGCAAAAGGCTCGACCACTTGTCGCCTATCTGGTCCATGACGTCGCGCACCGGACAGGCGCCGGCATTCATCTCGCCGCTCGACACCATGGCGATCATGTCGGTGAAAACCGAGCGCATTTCATTTGTGATCGGGCTCATGCGGTTCCCTCCAGGTAACCAGGGGTTTTGAAACTGCCGTCTTTACACGCATACAATAGTCTCTATTTGCACATTAGTCTACTTTTGAGACCATAGAAAAGGACAAAGCCATGAGCACGCTTCTCGTCACCGGCGCCGCCGGCAAGCTGGGCCGCCACGTCGTCAACCTGTTGCTTGAGCAAGGCGGCAACACCGTCATCGCCACCTCGCGCGATCCGTCGAAGCTGTCGGACCTTGCGGCCAGGGGCGCCGGGACCCGCCGCGCCGATTTCGACGATCCGGCTTCGCTTGAGGCCGCCTTCGCCGGCGTCGATCGCGTGCTGATCATCTCGACCGACGCGCTCGGCATTCCCGGCAAGCGCCTGACGCAGCACACCAACGCCGTCGATGCGGCGAAAGCAGCCGGCGTGAAAGAGGTCGTCTATACGTCGATGCCGAACCCCGAAACAGCGGCGGTGCTGTTCGCGCCCGACCATCTTGGCACCGAAAACGCCATCAAGGCTTCGGGCATGGGTTACACCATCCTGCGCAACGCCTGGTATCAGGAAAACCTGCTGCATTCGCTGCCGGCGGCCTTCGCCTCGGGGAACTGGTACACGGCTTCGGGCGACGGCGCGACGCCCTATATCGCCCACGACGACTGCGCCCGCGCTGCCGCGGCCGCCCTGTCCAAGCCGTCGGGCAACAAGACGCTGAACATCACCGGTCCGGAGCTTTTGACACCGGACGATATTGCGGCGATCGCGCACGACATGTTGGGCAAGCCGCTCAACGTCGTCAAGGTGACCGACGAACAACTGGCCGAGGGCCTGAAGCACGCCGGCCTGCCGGACTTCCTGATCCCGACCTTCGTGTCGTTCGACACCGCCACGCGCAAGGGGGATTTCAACCTGAAGAGCAACGATTACGAGACGCTGACCGGCCGCAAGCCCACGCCGATCAAGGCGTTCTTCGAAGCCAATAAGGCGGCATTCTGATTCGAGACTGGACGGGGCTCCCCTGCCCCGTCTATTCCTCGGTCATGCATCTCATAACACCCACGACCGAACATCTGGCCGCCTTGTCAGGCCTGGCGGCCGCGACCTTTACCGAGACCTTCGGACACCTCTATCCGCCCGAGGACCTCAAGGCGTTTCTGCTGAAATCCTACGCGGCCGACACGCTGGCGGCCGAGGTCGCCGATCCGGCCAATTACTGGAAGCTGGCGCTGGACGATGACGGACGCGCCCTGGCCTATCTGCAATGCGGGCCGGTCGGGTTGCCGCATGGGGAAGCCGATCCGATGAGCCACGGCGAACTGAAGCGTCTCTATGTCCATTCCAGCGCCCAGGGCCAGGGGCTGGGCAAGCGCCTGCTGACCGTGGCGATGGAGTGGATGCAGGCGGTTTACGGCAAAGCGCCGCAATGGATCGGCGTGTGGAGCGAGAACCACAAGGCCCAGGCGCTTTATGGCGCGTACGGCTTCGAGCGCGTGGGCGAGTACAAGTTCCCCGTGGGACGGACGCTGGATGACGAGTTTATCCTGCGGCGGGTGCCGTTAAAGTAAGCAAGCCCCCCCACCACTCGCTTCGCTCGCGGTCCCCCTCCCCATTTTCTGCGAAAACGGGGAGATGCAAGGGATTGCGTGCCCCCTTCCTGCACCTCCCTGTCGCGAAGCGATGGGGAGGGGGACCGCACGACTGAGCGTTGCGCAAGCAACGGCGAAGGAGATGT
>CAKZJB010000188.1 GCA_936940865.1 uncultured Asticcacaulis sp.
CTCGCCACATAACGGAATCCCCCCGCGATTCCGCTTAAGCGCCCGACGCTCTAACAATCGTTCCAAATGCGACTCAGGCCACATGTGAATCGTCGGAGATTTACGCTCCGCGTTATGCTTTTCAATGAGCTGAATAGCATCGTTTGTGAAACGCCCACTCGTGGCGATGATCAAAACATCAACCGGCGGGCTTGTCCAAAATTCCATTTGCGCCTTGAGCTTTGACACTTCATCAACGCCGATACTGGCAGATTGCCAATGTTTACATTGAACTATAACCCGACTCCTGCGCGTACCGACCAGCGGTAGCTCACTAACGAGGGTAGCCTCCAAATCGCGTCCTTGGTCTGGGGCGTTCGTCGCAGTCAACCAATTTGGATTCTCAAAGCTGGGCTCATCCGAAATAAGAGCGAATAGCAGTCCTTCAAACCCACTCGCATCGAGAGCTGCCCAATTTAGCCGCGTAACGATCTTACCAGTAGGTCTTGCGCTAACAATATCACCAAGATCCGCAACAGGTGACGGAATTGGTTCATTAACACCGTAGAGGCCTTTGCGGAGAGACGCTTTCGCGGCAGGCCAATCCATTCGTTCAATGTCATCAAGGTCGCCGATCATCGCAAAGGACATATGCCGGTATAGTTCGCCCCAGCGATCAGGTTTTGCGACACTACTACCAAGCAAAACATCGATTTGCTTTACGTGGCTCCGTAATTCGTTCCAATTATCCTCACCAATTTTTTCGTAAGATTTATGGCCTTCTGCCTGCCCACGCAGACGGTGGATATCGCCATCTATCAGATCTATCAATTCAACCAAATTGTCGCGAATGAGCGCCCGGCGCTTATTGTTCAGCCGAAATCTGTATTCATTGAGCTCTGGCCCCGGAGCTTCAATTGCATTTTCGACGCTGACCTGCGCTTCGATCTCGCCAATTTCTAACGCATCAAGGCGGCTCTGCGCTATATCATCCAAGTGCATTGGTGTTCCGGTAGGTTTCCAGCCATCAATTAGCGGAAGCGCTTCAAGAACCAAATCGAAAGATCGGCATCGATCCTCGTATTCTGCCGACGTGCCAAAGCTAATACCTACTGGCACCATTACTTTGATCTCGTCCCATAAGCGCTCAAGTTTCGTTAAGTTGGCCTCCGCAACTTCGAAAGCCTGTAAAGCCTTCATAATGGGACTATTACTGTCTGCCACGGTTGCGCCGATCTTTCGGATATCAGGAGAGGTGAAAAACTCAGAGCTTTCGGTCCGTTACCACGTCTTGCAATTTTGCAACATTCCCGTCTGACCTTGACGAGAGCCATCCCCAACCACAGTCTACTTCAACACCCGCAAACTCCTGGCATCGAACGGCTGAATCTCGCTGCCGTAGTCGATATAGGACACCTTTGTCGGATCGTCGGCCATGACTTCGAACAACCGGTCCCCGGCCGTGCCCACACCCAGCGGACCGCAGGGCATGACGTCCTGGGGTTCGACCGCGACAGCCTTGTCCCACGCCGCCTTGGCCGCGCCCGTCGGCGCCAGTTCGAACAGCTTGCGCGTCGGGTGGTCGGGATCGAGCGGATCGGCCGCGGGCTGCAGCGTGCAGGTCGCGGTCGCCGGCCCCGGCGACAGCTTGCGGATCTCCGGCAGGATGGCGTCGATGCCGGCGTCCTTCGGCTTGGTAAAGATCCGCACCACCGGACGATAGGTCATGGCGTCGGGACCGTTGCCTTCGACCAGCGCGAAGCCGGGCAGGGTGTCGTCGGCCACCAGGTGGACATTGCCGAAATCAGGCCCGCAGGCATAGGCGTTCATCGCCAGGGTTTCGCCCTTCACCTCCATCCACTTGCAGGCCTTGAAGGTATCGTCCATGGCCTGGGGCGGCTTGGGCAATTCGGCTTTTTTCGGCTGCGAGCAAGCCGCAAGGGCCAGCAAGGCGGCTACGCCCGCTATTCTGATGATGGTCATGCTTGCCCTCTCCCGGCTTTGCGGCAAGGTTAACGCACGAAGTCCAATCCCTCAAGGATAAGGTCGTCATCCAATGCCACGATCCGGATATGGATGTGGCCGCCGAGACCCGCCGGCCCGGCGGCGCGCAGGGCGTTGTCGAGCACGCCCGCTTGCCAGGCCTTGTCGAGTTGCGCGCGATCGAACGTCACCACCATGGGCGTGCCGTCATTGATCTGGACACCCAGCCGCCAGGCCTTGGCGCCATGGGTCGGGAAGGTCGGCAATACCGACAGGCGCAGCGCCGGGAAGCCTTGCGGCACATCGGCCTCGACCGTCAGCGATGCCCCGGCCCTGCCCTGCAATCCCAGCCCGTCGACCAGGGTCCAGCCATCGCCGGGTTTTAAGGGTACCGGTACGGTTTCGACCTTGGGCGTGGCGGCCAGGGTCGGGCTGCCCGGCCATTGCGGCTTGGCGATGCGGAAACTGGTCCACTGTTTGTCGGCAGGCTCTTCGTTGATCAGTCCCGCCCATTTGCCGCCGGCGACCTCGCCGAAATGCGCCGTCAGGCCCTTCAACGCGTCGTCGGCCGCGTGCGCGGCATCGACTCCGCCGGCATCGCAGCCCTTCTCAGGCAAGGCCGCGCATTCCAGGGCGAAGTAACGCTTGTTAGCGAGCGCGCTGGCCCCGACCGGGTACTGGACCAGTTCGAACAGCGCATCCTTTTGATCCGGCGCCACCACCTGTCCGGCGGCTTTCAGCAGACCGTCGAAGGCTGCCAGGCGCGCATCGATCTGCCTTGCCGTCCAGGGGCTGCTTTCCGGCGTCGCCCCCTTGCCCCACCACCATTGCAGGTGTTCGGGACGGCGCACGAAGTTCAGGCGGTAATAGGTGTCGAGCACCCCGCCGATGGCCTCGGCCTTGTCGCGGCCGAAGGTCTGCCCCGCGAGGCGGTCGAGATACTGGCGTTGCGACAGCCGGCGCGTCCCCGGCACATCCCAGGCCAGGTCGAAGACATAGCTCAAAGACACTTCCATCGGCTTGATGTCGCCCGCATTGACCATCCACAGCCGGTCGACCCCGTTGTCCCAGGCGCGCGTCAGTTCTTCCTTGATCAGCGCGGGCGGCGTGGTGGACAGCCAGATATAGGACAGCGGCGCGCCGAGATAGCTCAGGTGATAATAGACGCCGGAACCGCCCTTGCGCTTGCGATCGGCCGCCGTCGGGAACTGGCGGATATAGCCGAAATTGTCGTCGGGCCAGACCACCGTCACATCGTCGGGCAGGTCCAGGCCCGTGCGGTAGATGTCGAGCACCTCCTTATAAGGCACGAAGATCTGCGCCACGCCTTCTGGCGGCCCGACCTCGTCCTTGATGAGTTGGCGCTGATCGGCCAGGACCTTGTTCAGCAGATCGCGGCGCGCCTGCGGCGTATCGGCGCCCAGCATGGGAGAATCGTGGATGCCGCGCATGCCGATCGTATAAAGATTTTCATACGCCTTGTTGGCCTTCAGACGCTCGCGCCAATAGGCCTTAACGCCTTCGGGATTGGTGGCGTAGTTGTAGTCGTCCGCCGGAGCCTTCCATTCGCCGACATTGTTCCTGAGCATCGGTTCGGCGTGCGACGCTCCCATGACGATGGCGTAGCGGTCGGCCAGGGCGGCATTGGCGGGATCGGCATTGAACGGCTTCGACACCGCGTGCATGGCCGGCCAAAGCGTATTGGCGCGCAACCGAAGCATCAGGTCGAAAACGCGTTCGTAGGTCTTCGGGCCGATATTGCCGTAGGCCGGATCGAAGGTCTTGGCCGCCCAGGGCTCCAGTCCCCAGTCCTCGTCATTGATGAACAGGCCGCGATACCTGACGCTGGGCGGCCCGAAGCGCTTCAGGCCGGCCGGAATGGTGAGTGTGTCCTGGTGCCTGGGCTTGACATCGGCCCACCACACCCAGGGCGACACGCCGATCATGCGTGAGATTTCCAAAGCGCCGTAAGCTGTGCCGCGCCGGTCCGAGCCCGCGATCACCAGAGCCCGGTCGACGCCGGGCGCGGGGTGATCGATCGTCGTGATGACGAAACATTCCCAGCAGTTTTCGAGTTTATCCGCGCCGATGCGGGCGGCGACGCCGTCGATCAACGGGCTTTTTCCGGCCGTGCCGATCCATATCTGGCGCCGGGCGGTCGAGCTTTCGGTGACGGCCGGCGTCGTACCGGTGACGCTGGCGATGTCATCCGACAGGTCATGCGCCGCGACGGAGACCACGGCTGCGTCATCCTTGGCGACGACGATATCGGCGGCCGAATGGGCATCGGCCAGGACCATGGATTTGGGTTCGGCCGCTGCCGGCAGGGCGATCAGCAGGCAAAAGAGCGGCAGCAGTCTCATGGCGTTTCCTGATCGATTAAGATCGGAATTGATTATACCACCGCCAACGAATTGGCTAGACCTTAGCAAGCATCGCCCTCCCCATTTATGGGGAGGG
>CAKZJB010000189.1 GCA_936940865.1 uncultured Asticcacaulis sp.
CGAACCCATGGTCTGTTTGACGAAGGCCGACACGCCGTCATTACCCTTGCCGCCGATTCCGGTCGGCCAGGAGACCGCGTCGCTCGCACCGACCTTCGAGGCCCAGGTCGGGCTCTTCATTGCGAGATAGGTGGTGAAGAGGAAGGACGTGCCCGAACCATCGGAGCGATGGACGACGGTGATCGGCAGCGGCGGCAGCTTCACGCCTTTGTTCAGGGCAGCGATGCGCGGGTCGTTCCACTTCAGGATACGGCCCATGAAGATGTCGGCGAGCAGTGCGCCCGACAGCTTCAGTTGCCCCGGCTGAACGCCGGGGAGATTCACCACGGGGACGACGCCGCCCATGATCGTCGGAAACTGGTACAGGCCGGCAGCCGCCAGTTCTTCGGGCTTCAGCGGCTTGTCGGACGCACCGAAATCGACCGTGCGGGCCTTGATTTGCTTGATCCCGCCGCCCGAACCGATCGCCTGATAGTTCAGGCCGATGCCGGTGCTCGCCTTGTAGCTTTCGGCCCACTTGGCGTAGATCGGCGCCGGGAAGGTCGCGCCGGCGCCGGAAACCGACGAGGCCGGTTGCGAGGGGGTTTTGGACTGGCTGCAGGCCGCCAGGGACACCATCAGCGCCAGGGCGAGGATCTTTTTCAACACCGGTTTTCTCCGTGAAAGGGTGACGGTCGGGATGTGAAACGGGCGGACCTGACGGTGCGTCGGAATTTGCGACACCCCCGTTACATGTCCATAAGCACGCCCACGGGAATCGGCATGACCGTGCAAAATTTCGATAAGGTGCATAATCTGCGTGCCATTTCCCGTCAATTCGGATCGTCACCGCAAAATCGCCGCCGGCCATATGGTTAATCTTCTCTTTACGCGAGAGACCTTTCGTAACCGCCGTAAATCCGGCTAAAATCCAGCGGATTCCATCTACCGGCCGCAAAACCGCGGCCAAAAAGGGTCCCGTTGCGCGCGTCGCTCAAAGCCTATTTCTCCGGTGACACCGGCCCTTCCGGGCTGACCGCTGGCCTGCGCGTCATCATCTGGCATATCGGGTGGGGCGCCTGCCAGCTGGCGGGGCTTCTGGGCCTGCTCTTCCTGCCCGCGGGTCCGTTCGTGCTGCTGGCCCTGATCGCCATGGCCGTTCCCGGTTTCGCAGCCCTGACGCTGATGTTCCGCGACACGCCCCCCCTGCGCCAGGGGCTGGTCTGGCTGTGGAGCGTGTTCGCCTGCATCGCCGTAACGCTGACGGGCGGCATCGCCGGGCCGCTGGCCGTGTGGGTCGCCATGCCGCTATGCGCCGCCGTCGTGCTGAACCAGCGCCGCCTGATCACGCTCGGCGCCACCTTGTCGCTTATGAACGCGCTGATCGCCATCATGATCAGCATCGGCGGCGGCATCCATATGCCCGATGAACAGGAATCGTTCTGGCTGTCGCTGGTCGCCATCATGACCTTCGTGCTGGGGGTCAGCGTCGCCCTGCTGCCGGCCCTGCGCGCGCGCAGCGAACGCGCCGACGACGCGGAAGAGGCGCGCGCGCGCCTGATGAAGGTCATCACCGAGCAGCCGCAACTGATCCTCGCCTTCGACGAGCGTGGCCGGGTGCTTTCGGCCTATGGCGAGGCGCCGGCGGGCTTGGACCTGCACATCCTCATGCAGAACGGTCTTTATGGCGCCGCCCATCCCGGCGACCGCCAGGCCGTGGCCGCCGCGGTCGAAGCGGCTGTGGCGCAGGGGCGCGCGGAGATCGGTTTCGCGCCCCACGGCGCCATGGATCACTATCTCTATCTGTCGATGCGCCGGGCGTCTGACGACCGGCTTTACGGCGCCATCCGCGACGGCTCGCTGCAGCACGCCCGCGAAGCGGCGCTGGAGGCGGCGCGCGCCGACGCCGAGGCGCTCAACCAGGGCAAGACCCGTTTCCTGGCCAGCATGAGCCACGAACTGCGCACCCCGCTCAACGCCGTCATCGGCTTCTCGGACATCATGCGGCTGAAGCTGTTCGGCGACCTGCCGCCCAAATATTCCGAATACGCACAACTCATCTGGGAATCGGGCCAGCACGTCCTCGACATGATCAACGACGTGCTCGACATGTCGAAGATCGAGGCCCAGCGCTACGAACTGACGCTCGAAAGCTTCGATATCCGCGAACCGGTGTCGCAGGCCCTGCGCCTGATGCGCTCGGCGGCACACGACAAGGGCATCGACATCCATTCGGCCATGCCCGCCCACGCCCTGACCGTCAGCGCCGACAAGCGCGCGGTCAAGCAGATCGCGCTCAACCTGCTGTCCAACGCCGTCAAGTTTACGCCCAAAGGGGGCGGCATCCGGCTGACGCTCAACGAGCATGACGACGCCGTCGACATCGCCGTCACCGACACAGGTATCGGCATAGCCCCCGATGACCTGACCCGCATCGGCCAGCCCTACGAACAGGCCGGCGCCCCTGAGCAAAAAGCCATGGGCACGGGGCTCGGCCTGTCGATCGTCAAGGCGATGGCGCACCTCCACGGCGGCCAGATGACGATCCGCTCGACCCTGGGCGAGGGCACGGAGGTCGTGGTCCGCCTGCCGGTGCGCGCCACCAACGGCCATGCGGCCGAACCCGCCGCGCACGCTGTCGCCATCGATCCGCTGGCCGATCACAGCGCCACGCCGGAAGCCTTCAAGGATTTCGGCGAATTCGTCATCCGCCCCAGGCAATAGCGGGTAACCCAAGTTTAAAAGGTCTCTGTTAGGCTTTCCCGGAAAGGGCGCATACCGGCCCTGTCCCAGGAAAGTCAGGCAGCCCAATGCCCCTGCCCCAACCGGCCGGAAAATCCGGCCAGACCGCCTCGGCCGAAGCGCCGAACTGGAACCTCAATCCGCTGCACAGCCCGGATCGCGACGTCGCTCGCCGCACCTTTCTGCGCATGGTCAGCCATGAGCTTCGCACCCCGCTCAATTCGATTATCGGGTTCGCCGAGATTCTGCGCCAGGAACTGTACGGGCCGCTGGGATCGCCGAACTATGTCGAATACGCCGGTATCATCCAGGACAGCGGCAAGAAGTTGCTGGCCCTGTTCAACAACTTCATCGAGATCGTCCGCCTGGAATCGGGCGGCGACCTGGCGCCTGCACCCAATCCCGTCCTGGCCGCGCTGGAAGACGCCGTCGCCCGCGTCCGCCCGTTCGCCGTGGCGCGCGGCGTGTCCATCCGCATCCGCCTGCTGGACGAAGACCTGGAAGCCATGTTCGATCCGCGCGGCCTGGCCTCATGCCTTGACCAGCTGCTGCACAATGCCATCGACTTCACGCACGAAGGCGACGACATCGAACTCGATGTCGCCAAGGGCGACACGGTGGATGTTTCGATCTTCAATCGCGGCCCGGCGCCCGACAGCCACGAGATCGAGCGCCTCATGCTGCCCTTCGAACAGGGCAATGCCGAAATCAGCCGTCCGCGCCAGGGCGCGGGTCTCGGCTGGGCCATAGTGCGCCTCAACTGTGAGGCCATGGGCGGCCATTTCCACGTCGAAACGCGCAAGGGCGAATGGCTGAACGCCATTCTCAGCTTGAAGGCTTGCTGACGACACGCTAGGGAGGCGCGTGTTCGCTTCCCACAGGATCGTCATGTCCGAATTCCAGTCCCGCCTCGACGATCTGCTCGAAGAGTTCGACCTGTTCGACGACTGGGAAGAGCGCTACCGCTACATTATCGACCTTGGCAAGGACATGCCGCCGCTGGATCCTTCGGAAAAAACCGAAGTCACGCGCGTGCTGGGCTGCGCCTCCCAGGTCTGGCTGGTCATCGATCCCGCCCCTGAAGGCATTTTGAAGTTCCGGGGCGAATCCGACGCCTTCATCGTCAAGGGCCTGATTGCGGTGCTCAAGCGGCTGCTGGATGGACTGCCCTATGCCGATATCCAGGATTTCTCCATTCGCGACACGCTCCACAGGCTGGGTCTCGATGAAGCCCTGTCCTCGCAACGCACGAACGGCCTTATTTCCATGGTCGAACGGCTCAAGCGCGCCACGGCCTGACGGCGGTTTTATTTCCGGAAACTTCGCAAAGACATCGTCAAACGCTGGAAAAGAAGGGTTTGACGGCGCGATATAAGGATTCAGCTCCCCAATACCCGCAGCACAGAAAGCTGCGATCAAGGCCGGCGAAATCGCCCTGATCGCCGGCTTATCGGACAGCCGTCTTTTCCGAAGCCCTATCCTATGGTTAAGGCCGCCCCGGCGACCGAAAACTTATGCGTCTTCACTTATCATCAAAGGCGTTGTGAACGGCCGTGACCGCAGGGGAGCGGGCCACGCCGGGCCTTTCAGCACCGGGAGATATCCCCATGGCGCAGACCTATTCAATCACCGAAGACGTTTCCTACCACACACCGTACGGCCAAGCCGCGACGCCGATCGCTTCGCCCTCGCATACCTTGCGCAACAGCCTGATAGCAGCGGGGGCGGCTCTTGTCTTTGCCGGCGCGGCCATCGTCTACGGCGTCGGCCGGCTGCCGCCCGTCGAGGCGTTTGCCCCCGCCACCACCCCAATGACCTTCGTGATCAGCGATCAGGCCCGGCGGACGCCCCTGCAGCCCCTGCCGCCTGAAATCGCCGCGCCGGCGCACACCCAGCCCGTCCACGTCGAGGCCACGGTCATGGCGCCCGACATTCCGGCCGCTGTCCATGACCAGCCAATGAGCACCGATATGGCCGTCGACGACGCGCAACCGGTCGAGCCGCGCACCGCCACGCCCGCCGATGCCGTGGCCGCCCCGTCGGACGCGGTCGCCGACGAGCCCCTTGACGGCGGCACTGCGCAGTTCGTCGACAACCAATAGACTTGCCGCAAGGCCCGGGCACGCCTAAGATTTTCCGGTCCCACCGGAGAATTCCAAGGCGTGCCCCTTTTCCCAGTACTGTCGAGACGCCTGGTCGCGCTGGCGGTCCTTTTTCTGGCGGTTCTGCCGGTGTTGATGGCGGCCGTGCCGCCGCTTCTCGACTATCCCAACCACATGGTGCGGTTCTGGTTGCTCAGCGGCGCGGCCGACACCGCCCCCTTGTCCCGCTTCTTTGTTGTCGACTGGGGGCAGACCGCCACCAATATCGGCATGGATGCCTTCGGCGCCATCCTGGGGCGCCTGTTTCCCGCCGAGGCCACCGGCCGGATCGTGCTCGGCCTGTCGGCCCTGTTGCCGCCGGCGGGCGCAGCCGTGCTGTCGCGCCGGATTCATGGCCGCTGGTCGTGGTGGCATGCCATGCTGTTCCTGCTGGCCTGGCCGCTGGTCCTGCTGACCGGCTTCATGAGCTTCCAACTCGCCCTGGGCGCCGCCCTCTTCTGCGCCGTTCTCGATGAAGACCTGAAAGATCAACCGGGCCCGGCATCCCTCGCCCGCCGGACGGCCCAGGTCGTCGCCGTCGTTCTCATCCACCCCTTCGGCGCCCTGCTCTATCTGGCTCTGGTTCTCGGATTGGCGGCCGATCGCGACCTTGGCCCACTGCGGAAAAAGCCATCCTGGCAGGGACTGGGCCGGCTGGCCCTGGTCAGCAACCTGCCCTTCGTCCTTGGCGCGGCCCTGATCGCCGTCAGGATTGCCGTTGCCGGCGGCGCTCCCGATTCCGGTTTTCCAGAATTTATCTGGCAAGACGGATTTTGGCAGAGCTTTATGCCCGGCCACATCCTGTCCATGCTGATCGAACCGGTGCGATCCTACAATCTGCTTTTCGACGGCGCCTGCCTGATCCTGCTTATCCTGCCGGTCGCGGTCTCGGCCATTCGCTGCCGCCTCGATATCCATTGGGGATTGCTGCTGGCGGGCGCGGGCTTTCTGCTTCTCGGCCTGTTGGGACCGCAGGACATCAGTTCCACCAGCCTGGTCGACCTTCGCTTCCTCACCATGGCCCTGTTCGTGCTCGGCGTCGCCGTCCTTCCCGAAGCCATCGGCGACCGGCGCCTGGCCATTGTCCTTCCGCTTCTTGCCGTGGCCGTGATCGCGGCGCGCGGACTGTGGATGGGCGAAATCTGGCAAGCCCGGCAGGCCGATATCGCATCCGTGCAGCGCGCCCTCAAGCCCGTCCCGGCGGGGGCGCGCGTCATGCCCATGATGCTTCCGCCGACGGACACCGAACCCCAGGGCCGCTATCTCGGCGACATCACGCCGGCCTTCGAGCACCTGCCCTCGCTGGCCGTCCTTTACGCCCACGCCTATGTGCCGACCCTGTTCGCCCAGGAAGGCAAGCAGCCGCTCAGCGTGCGCGAACCGTTCAACGAGGACAACGAACCCTCGGGCGGCGTGCTGGGCAGCCCTGCCGACGTAGCGACCAATAACGGCCATGCCGCCGCCTATCTGCCGCACTGGCGCAACGAATTCGACTACGTGCTGATGATCAATGCCGATATGGGCAGAGCATCCGCACCACCGGGGACCTGCCTGGTTACCGACCAGGGCTTCGCAAGGCTGTATCGCGTAGCGCGAGCCTGCTGACCTTATAGCGATTTTAACGGGTTGACGCCTAGGCTGGAGCCCCGGTTCCCGTGTCCAGGCAAAACGCATGGCTGAGCAGAACATGTCGCGGTTCGAGCCCGCCCGCCTGCTCGTCGTCGACGACGATCCGATCCTGCGCGAATTCGCCGTCGCCAACCTGACGACGCCGACCGTCACCGTCGAAACCGCCGAAAACGGCGAAGCGGGCTGGCAAAGGCTCAAAAAGGGCGGCATCGACATCGCCCTGGTCGATCTCGAAATGCCGGTCATGGACGGCTTCGACCTGATCACCGCCATCCGCGGCAACGACAGGCTTTTCCCCCTGCCCGTGGTCGTTGCCACCAGCCGAAACGACATGGAAGCCATCGACCGCGCCTATGGCGTCGGCGCCACGGCCTTCACACTGAAGCCTCTGAACTGGCGCGTCCTGTCATACCAGTTGTCCTATGTGCTGCGGAACAGCCGCGAGGAGGCGCGCGTGCGCTCCAACGCCAGGACGCTGCGCCATCGCCTGCGCGCCCAGGACGAAGTGGTCAGCGCCTGCCAGCAGGGCGTCAACGATCTGATGCGCATCCTTCTGGAAGACATGCAAATCGTCGCAGCCTCGGCCGACACCTCAGCCGTGCGCACCTGGACGAGGATCTTCGCCGAGGTCGACAAGCTGCGCGCCGAGATCCAGGAAAAGTCGGTCAGGGTCCGTTAAACGGTTGCCGGACAAAAGCTGTCCAGGAAGTCCTGCAACATCGGCAGGGTCCGCACGAAATGGTCGAGCGCCGGCTTGACCTGGTCGAGCAGGCGCTTGAGGTCGTCCGTGTCGAGCCGGTCAGCCAGCACATTGTAGCGCGATGGCCGGACTCCCATGCCTTCGTAGACCGAATACCACGACGGCGAGCGGAACAGTTCCTCGGGCCCGACCTCGCGCAAGCTTCCCGACGCCCGGAAGACATCGATCCGCGCCTTCAGGCTTTCCGGAATGGGCAGGCTGGTGACGCGCCGCCAGAACTCCGTGTCGCGGCGCTGGCTGACGCAATAGTGCAGGATGATGAAGTCCTTGATCTCTTCGTAATCGGCATGGATACGGCGATTGAAATCGGCCTGCAGGGCCGGATCGAAGCTCTTGTCCGGGAAGTAGCGGAAGAAGAAGTCGAGCGTGCGATAGACCAGGTGGATCGCCGTCGATTCCAACGGTTCAATAAAACCGGAAGCGAGCCCCAGGCTCAAGCAATTGCCCTGCCACACCTTTTTGCGGATGCCCGTGGTAAACGGCACGATCATCGGGCTGGTCAACACCTTGCCTTCGACCTGACGCAACAAGACCTCGGTCGCCTCGGCATCGGATATATGGTCGCTGGAGAAGACATAGCCGTTGCCGGCGCGCGTCTGCAGCGGAATGCGCCAGCGCCAGCCCGATCCTTGCGCGTGGGCGATGGTATAGGGCGGCGGCGGGCCGGCATTTTCGGTCTGGCAGACGACGGCGCGGTTGCACAACAGCTGGTCGGCCCAGCTTTCGTAGCCGACGCCCATGGCCCCGCCGATCAGCAACGCGCGGAAACCCGTGCAGTCGATGAAAAGATCGCCGGTAATCACCTCGCCCGCTTTCAGCGTGAGCGACCGGATCTGACCGTCCGGCGTCATGCCGACACCGGCAATCATGCCCTCGGTACGGCGCGCGCCATGCGCCTCGGCATGACGGCGCAGATATTGCGCCACAAGTTTGGCGTCGACGTGCAGCGCATAGGCCGCCGTGCCGATCGGCGACTGCGACGCCTTGAACGGCAGCATGAAGCGCCCCTGCTCCGCCATCACCGAAGCCGGCGCGAAGTCCTGGAGTTCGCTCCCGTGCCCCGCCATCTTGGCCTTCAGCCAGCAGTGATAGAAGTCGTTGCCGTCGATCGGCCGGCCGATCTGTCCGAAAGGATGGAAATATGCGTGCCCTTTTTCGCGCCAGTCGGGGAAGCGGATGCCGAGCTTGAAGCTGGCTTGCGTCTTCGCAATGAAGTCCTGTTCGTTGATACCCAGCTTGCGGATCAGCCCCAGAAACGGCGGGATGGTCGATTCCCCGACGCCGATCGTCCCGATCTCCTCGGACTCGATGAGGCGTACACGCACGTTCGGCATGTGCACGGCGAACAAAGCCGCCGCCAGCCATCCGGCCGTGCCGCCGCCGGCAATGACGATATCGCGGATTTCGTCTGGATTGTTCATCTTATGCACCCTGGATGGACGCGGCGCCGCGCGCCAGGCGGTTACAGTGGTCGAGGAAGGCCTGGTGCGGCGGGGCGGCCTGGACGGCGTCTGCGATGCGGTCGCGAATGGCCTTCAGGTTCAGGTCCGCCTCGATGTCCGACATCTGCGTTACGGCCGGATCGACGCTGTCGGGCCAGACGCCGAAGCCGGCATAGATGGCCAGCCACGACGCCGGATGGAACATCTCCCAGCGATAGCGCACGAAATGGCCGCGCGAGCGATAGAGCTCCATCTTCCGCGCCAGGGTATCGGGCACATCCATGGCCGCCGCCTTATGCCAGAAGTCGCCGTCACGCCGGTTCAGCTTGTAATGCAGGATGATGAAGTCGCGCGTCCGCTCGAACTCACGCTTCGCCATGTCGTTATGCTCATCGATGGCCACGGGATCGTAACCATCGACGGGCAGAAGCATCTGCAGGCGCTCTATGCCCGTCTGGATCAGGGCGATGCTGGTCGATTCCAATGGTTCCAGAAAGCCGGAAGACAGTCCAATGGCGACGCAGTTCTTTTCCCAGGCGTTGATGCGCCGGCCGGGACGGAAGCGGATGATGCGGGGCTCAGTCACCGCCTTGCCCGGCAAAGTATCGCCGAGGATGCGGATGGCGTCTTCGTCCGGCATATGCGCGCTGGAATAGACATGGCCGTTGCCCGAGCGGTGCTGCAGCGGAATGTGCCATTGCCAGCCGGCGGGGCGCGCCGTGACCTCGGTAAAGCTGTTGGGAGCCTCCACGCGCTCGCTCTGCTGCGCGACGGCGCTGTCGCAAAACAGCCAGCGGCCATAGTCCTCGTAGCCGACGCTCAAGCCCTTGCCGATCAGCAGCGCCTGGAAACCCGAGCAGTCGACAAACAGGTCGCCTTCGACCCCCTCGCCGCTGTCGAGTTCAAGTGCTTCGATGAACCCGCTCTCCGGCGACAGGCGTACATTTTTCAAAATGGCGTCGATACGGTGCACGCCGGCCTTCACGGCGAAATCGCGCATATGGTTGGCGAAAAGGCCCGCGTCGAAGTGCAGCGCCCAGTCGAACTGCGTCCAGGTCTCGCGCGACGGCGACGGCAGGGCAAACTTGCCGGCCTTGGCAAGCGCCGCCCCCAGCGCATAGTCGTCGAGCGGCCCAGGCATGCCGCGCCGGCGCGCCGCATTGAAAATATGGTGGAATTCCGTGGCCGCCATATCCTGGCCGAAACCGCCGAACGGATGGATGAAACGGCTGCCCTCGCCCGCCCAGCCCGAAAAGCGGATGCCGAGCTTGCAGGACGCATTGGTGGCGGCGATGACCTCGTAATCGCTCATGCCCAGGCCATGATAGAAGGCGCGCAGCGTCGGAATCGTCGCCTCGCCGACACCGATCGTGCCGATGGCCGAAGACTCCACGACCGTGATGCGGATACCCGACCGGCGGTAGCGGTGGCCGAGCGATGCGGCCGTCATCCAACCGGCGGTCCCGCCGCCCAGAATGACTATGTGTTTCAGGCTTCCTGTGCCGTACATGATTTTGTCCCCGGACTCTATTGGTCCTTCAGGGGTTGAAAAAGACTCCCGTGCGAACGTCTTAAGCCCGGCCGCACGGGAGGGGTACCGTCTCAGTCAAAGAGACCCAGTTGGGGAAGAACGGACCGCCGGACGGGGAGAACCGCGCCGGAAAGCCCGGATCACACGCTCGGGACGAGCACGTGAGAGGGATCGGGCGTCCGCGTCAATCAGACGCCCGAAAGCGCATTACCACTTGGCACGGACGCCGATGGTATAACGGGACTCGAACTGGTTCTGGAAGGCGTACTGCTTCGAGCTGCCGAACCTGTACTTGTAGACTTCCGTCTCGCCGGTCACGTTGGAGCCGTTGAGATAGATCGAGATGCGATCGTTGATATTATAGGTCGCGTTGACGTCCACGAACTTGGTCGGATCGGCGAAGACGCCGATGTTCGAGTTGCCGTTGAGCGTGACGACATTGTTCAGGCGTTCGCTGCGGTAGTTATAGGCGACGCGGACCTGGAACTTGTCGTCCTGATACCAGCCGACCAGGTTGTACTGGGTCTTAGAGTTGTCGGTGAACGGCAGACGCTTGCCGTCGAGGCCGGTACGGGACTCGTGGCTGGGCGACAGGGTCAGGTTGGTATCGACCCCGAAGTTCGACAGCAGGCCGCCGTCCAGGAAGTCCTTGAACGAGAACTTGCCGCCGATTTCGACGCCCGACACCTGGCCGCCCGACCCCTGCAGCGGCAGGAAGATCGGCACGGCGCCGGCGGGAGAACCGTCGGAATTGACGAACTGGCCCGGCGTCGACAGGATCTGGCCGTTGGTGACGAAGCTCTTGATGTCCATATTGAACCAGGCAAGGTTCACCACGCTGGCGCGGCCGAGATAGTATTCGACCGCCAGATCGGTGTTGGTCGAACGCCACGGGTCGAGGCCCGGGTTGCCGTTCGAGTTGGCCGAGGTGACCACGCGGCGCGGCGGAATGTGACCGGGATCGTCATTGGTGTTGATCTTGATCGAACCGCCATAGTTGCCGAGGTCGAGCGGCTGCATGGTCTTGGACCAGGCAAAGCGCACCTTCAGCTTTTCGGTGACGTCGGCATTGACGTTCAGCGACGGCAGGATGTCGGTATAGCTGCGCGTCGTGACCGTGTCGCCCGTGTCGGCATTGGTGTCGCCATAGGCCAGGGTGTCACCCGTCTGGTTCTGCTTGACGTGCAGCTTGGTCTGGATGCCCCGGACGCCGACATTGCCGCTGAACATGCCGATCTCGAAATTGCCGGCGACGTAGGCAGAGCTTTCATACATGTCGACATCGTAGGTCTGCCCCGGAACCGTGATGCGCACGGCGCCGCCGAAGACCTTCTTCATGAAGGCTTCCTCGTTGTCGAAGGCCTTGGGATCGACCGCCCAGAAGCCGGGGATGCCGGATGCCGTGTCGCCGCCCAGCCCCTTGACGAAGATGACCGGATTGTACTGGTCGAGCGCCGTCGGCCGGTTGACCGTATAGCCCTGGAAGATGGTGGCGGGCTGGCCGGGCGAGGTGTCGGAGTTCGGCACCATTTCGCCCGCGCCGCACTGGGTCGCGTTCATGACGACGTCGATGGCCTTCCACTGCGCCAGGCAGCCGCTGGCCGGAACCGGCAGGCCGTTGGGCTGGACGCCGGTGTTGGCGTAGAAGCTCGAGAACAGGTGAAACTGTTCGATATCGGTCGTGCGTGCGCTGTAGCGGACGCCGGCGTCGATCCTGGTGAACAGGCCGAACAGCTTTTCATCAAACCTGTAGTGGCCGTCCATGCGGCCGACCTGGAGCGTCGAGCGGGCGTCGTTATTGCCTTCCGACGAATAGGCCGCGACCTTGTACGAGGCGAGGTTGGCCATGTAGTCGGCCGTCGACTTGCCGGCGCCGAGGCCGCCGGTCAGCAGCATCGGGGTGTCGAAGCCGCCGAAGGCCAGGGTGTCGCCGTTGCTGTTGACATGCAGGCGCGGGTTCGATTCGTAACCCAGCGGGTTCGGATCGAGATAGCAGCCGCCGGCCGAGCCGACGATGCTGTTGGATCGCTGCGACGCCGGATATTGCGAGCAGATCGAAGCCGGATAGAAGGTGCCGCGCGTGCGGTCGTTGGGGTCGCGGAACAAGGTGAATTCGTTCGGCGCGGCTGCATTGTACTTCCAGTTCGACAGGTCGCCCTGCACCTGGCCGTTCATGCTGAGACGGTGGGCGCGGCCGCCGACGAAGCGGCTTTCCATGGTGAACTTGCCGCCGTTGTCGTACTTCAGTTCGAGATTGTAGTTGGTCGAATCCGAATTGTTGGTGCGGTTGACGGTGAACGAGTTCAGCCACTGGGCATTGATGTCGTACTGGCTGACATTCCACCACGGCGTGCCGTTGGCGTCCTTGAGACCCGTGTCGCTGTGCTCGGTCGGCGTCAGCCAGGTAGCGAAAGCCGCGCCGTCCCAGCGGTTCGAGATGTTAAGGCCGACGGCGCGGTTATGCTCTTCCAGCTTGGCGTAGAAGGCTTCGCCGGTGAGGGTCCAGCCTTCACCCAGCTTTGCCTGGAACGACGCGCTGGCGCCGGTGCGCTTGCGTTCGATGGCGCGGTTGTAGACTTCGAAGCCGTGCGGCGCGATGTAGTCCTGAGGCATGCCCGCGCCCCAGTCGTTTTCCGAGAAGACGCCGCCGCCGAAGCCCGAATAGTTGTTGCCGAGGTTCGATTCCGAACTGACCACCGAGGCCAGGATGCCGAAGCGGTCGTTGCGCCAGCTGGCCAGGGCGTTGACCAGATAGTCATTGCCGCGCGTATAGTCGCCGCGCGACCGTTCGGCCGCACCCGTCAGCGTCAGGCCCGGCTTGAACTGGAACGGCCGGCGCGTCTGCAGGTCGATCGTGCCCGAAATGCCGGCCAGCGGCGTGTTGGGATCGGTCGACTTGTAGACAACGACGCTGTTGAGCAATTGCGACGGCACGTCGAGGAAGTTGGCCTGGGCCTGGCCGATATTGCCGGCCGACAGATACTGTTCGCCGTTGAACAGCGTGATCGTCTGGGCCAGGCCGCGCAGGTTGACGGTCGAGCCTTCGCCGGCGTCGCGACGGATCTGCACGCCCGGAACCCGCTGCAGGCTGTCGGCGATGGTGACGTCCGGCAGCTTGCCGATGTCTTCGGCGGAGATGGCGTCAACCTGGGCAACCGCCTTCTTCTTGACGTCGACGGCGCGGATCTGCGAGCCGCGCACGCCCTTGACGACGACGACCTGGTCGTCGGCGGCCGCCGGTTTGGCCGGCGCCGTTTGCGCCGTCGCGCTCGACAGCGCCAGCAGCGAAACGCCTGTACACAAAAGTCCGCCCAGCGCGAGACGCGCGAGCGGTCTGGACTTGGTCACTGACATGGTTCTTTCCATCCCTTGGTTCCTGATCAGTTGAATTTTTCGCGCACGGCTTCGTTACGCGTTACCCCTGCGTACGCGATTGAAATGTCCATTAGGACATTTTTGTTTGTCTTGCAGACGACAACTCAGATCGATAATTGATATGAGTTTTAAACGGTGACTCTGTTGCTTTTAATGATTTTCCGCCCTCAACGGGCAATTGCCTGCCCGTTAATGTTGGCGAAGGGGCGTCATCAAGTCAATGAAAAATGTCATCGATGTCATTTTGTGATGGACAAAGTGGACAAAAGACCATCCATATGTTGCAGCGGTGTCACAGCGAGAGGCTCAAGGACCATGGGATTGCCATTGAAGACGGTTTCCCCGCCACAGGTTTCGAATTAAGGTGGAATCGGGCCTATCGAGAGTTCCCATGTCGACCATTTATGACGTCGCCGAACTGGCCGGCGTGTCCGCCAAAACCGTTTCCCGCGTCCTCAACGACGATCCGGCCGTCAAGGGGCCGACGCGTGACCGCGTCCGCGACGCCATGACCCGGCTCGACTATCGCCCCAACAGCCAGGCGCGGTCCTTGCGCCGGGGCGACAACAAGTCGGTCGGCATGCTGCTGGAAGATCCGGCCGGCGGCTATCAGGGCCGCTTCCACCACGCCATGCTGGTGGCGTCGATGGAAACGCGCAATCACCTGGCTATCGAGCTGTTTACGCCGGGGCGCAGCGACTTTCCGCGCGAGGACATCGCCCACTTCGTGGCCGACGCGCAGATCAAGGCCATGGTGCTGCTGCCGCCGCTATGCGACTACGGGCCGCTGAAATCCTTCCTGAAGGATCAGGGCATCCATTGCGTGCTGATTTCGCCGACCACGCCCGATGACCACTACCCGTCGGTCAATATGGACGACCGCAAGGCGGCGCGCGACGTCACCGACTATCTGCTGTCGCTCGGCCATCGCAGGATCGCCCACATCGCCGGCCACCCCGACCACGCCGCCGCCTTCCTGCGCCGCCAGGGCTTCAATGAGGCTTTCGATGCCGCGGGCAGGCCCCGCCCCGCGAAGGACTACGTCGCCGAAGGGCTTTTCAACTTCAAGTCAGGCATCGAGGCCGCCGAAAAGCTGCTCAGCCTGAAAGAGCGTCCGACGGCGATCTTCGCCGCCAACGACGAGATGGCGGCCGCCACCTGTTCGGTGGCGCACAAGATGGGCCTGCGCATCCCGGAAGACCTGTCGGTCGTCGGCTTCGATGATGCGCCGATCGCCTCTGCCGTCTGGCCGGCCCTGACCACGGTGCGCCAGCCTTATCTCGACATGGCCAAGCGCACCCTGCAAATCCTCAACGCGGCCGGCGACGCCCCGCACCGCTCCGACGTCCAGGAACGCCACATCATCGCGCACGAACTGGTCATCCGCGAATCGACGGGGCCGGCGCCGGCCGTGTAACCTATTGCTCCCTCGCCCCATCCGGGCGATAACCGGGCGTCAGCCGGACATAGGGGGAAAAGCCGTGCAACTGCCCGTTGTCTTTCACCTTTTCGGCCTGGCCCTGCCGGCGCACCTGGTTTTCGAAAGCCTGGCCTATGGCGTGGGCTTCCGGCTTTATCTGTGGCTGCGCAAGCGGGGCGACCGGCTGGACGACCGGACGCGCATGACGGCGCTCATCGGCGCCATTGTCGGCGCGGGCCTCGGCTCCAAGCTGCTGGGTTTCGCCGAGCACCCCGAACTGTGGCAGCAAGCGCTGCACAACCCGATCTACCTGATGGCGGCCAAGACCATCCTGGGCGGCCTCCTGGGCGGCACGGTCGGCGTCGAAATCGCCAAGGCTATTGCCGGCGTCAAAACCTCGACCGGCGACCTCTATGTCTTCCCGCTGATCGCGGCCATCGCCATCGGCCGTATCGGCTGCCTGCTGACCGGCGTCAGCGACGGCACCTGGGGCGACGCCACGCATTTCATGCTCGGCTTCAATGCCGGCGATGGCGTGATCCGCCATCCGACCCCGCTGTACGAGATCGGCTTTCTGATCGCGCTGGCGGGCATCCTGTGGCAGGTCCGCAGGCGCCTGACTTTACAACACGGCGATCTCTTCAAGCTGTTTATCATGGCCTATTGCGCCTGGCGGTTCGCGATCGAATTCCTCAAGCCCGTCACCACCTATGCGCTGACAAACAACTTGAACATTGTTCAAAATATCGCTACCGATAGCGACCTGAGCGCAAAGCCCGGTCTGTCCATGCTGCAAATGGCGGCGGCATTGGGCTTTGCGGTCTACGCCGCGCACTTTGCGCAATATATGAGGGGGAAATATCGGGATGGCAGCGCGTGACTATATCTTCTTCGAGCTGACCAATTCGATCTGCTCGACCTGCTGGCGCAAGCTGGAAGCCAAGATCATCTTTCAGGACGACAAGGTCTTTATGCTGAAGACCTGCCCGGAGCACGGCCGCGAAAAAGTGCTGATCTCGACCGACATCGCCTGGTACAAGATGACGCGCGACTTCAACAAGCCGGGCGACATGCCGAAGAAATTCGGCATGAAGGTGGAACGTGGCTGCCCCTACGACTGCGGCCTGTGCAGCGACCACGAACAGCATAGCTGCGTATCGATTGTCGAACTGACCGACCGCTGCAACCTGACTTGCCCAACCTGCTATGCGTCGTCGAGCCCCAGCCATGGCCGCCACCGCACGCTTCAGGAAATCGAGCGCATGCTCGATATCGTGGTGAGGAGCGAAGGCGAACCCGACGTCGTCCAGCTTTCGGGCGGCGAGCCGACGCTCCATCCCGACTTTTTTACCGTCATGAACATGGCCAAGGCGCGGCCGATCCGCCATTTGATGATCAACACCAACGGCCTGCGCATCGCGCGCGAGCCGGCCTTCGCCGAGCGCCTGGCCGGCTACATGCCGGGCATCGAGGTCTACCTGCAGTTCGACTCGTTCTCGGCCGAAACTCTGAAAACGCTGCGCGGCGAGGACCTGACCGCAGTCCGCCGCGATGCCATCGCCAATCTGAACCGCTTCAACATCTCGACAACCCTGGTCGTGACCCTGCAAAAGGGGCTGAACGACCACGAGATCGGCGACATCCTGCGTTATGCCCGGTCACAGCCGTGCGTGCGCGGCGTCACTTTCCAGCCGACGCAAGGAGCCGGGCGCACCGAGCCCTTCGACCCGGCGACCGGCCGCATTACGCTCTCCGAAGTCCGCCAGGCGATCCTCGACCAGTACGATGTCTTCGCCGCCCAGGACCTGGTGCCGGTGCCCTGCCACCCAGACGCCATCATGATGGGCTATGCCTTGAAACTGGGCGACGAGACCGTGCCGCTGACGCGTTACTTCAGTCCCGAAGAACTGTTGTCGACGTCGCGCAACACGGTCAATTTCGAGACCATGCCGGAGGTCCACGCCAAGCTGGTCGGGCTGTTCTCGACCGGCAATTCGCCCCAGGACTGTACCGAAAAGATCGCCGACATCATGTGCTGCCTGCCCCGCGTCGACACCGGCACATTCGGCGGCCTGACCTATGGCAACCTGTTCCGCGTCATCGTCATGAAATTCTACGACGCCCACGATTTCGACGTGCGCGGCGTCAAGAAGACCTGCGTCCACATCGTGCACAAGGACGGGCGCATCATTCCCTTCGACACCATGAACCTGTTCTACCGCGATCCCGCGGACGAAGCGCGGCTGATGGCGGCGGCGGGCCTCAGATAAACCATTCCAGTTGGGAGACGGCGTCATGCAATATAAACGCACCCTTGTCCTGGTCCTCGGCGGCCATCTGCTGCTTCTGATGCTGATTTACCTGCCCTATGTCTTCAAAAGGATAGAGTCGCTGGAAATCCTGGTACCCGGCATGATGAACCTGGCCCTGATTGGCGCCAGCTTTATCGCGTCGGCGATCGTCAGCATCGTGCCGTCATGGCGCAAATATTGCGGCTGGTGGTGGCTGAGTTTCGGCGCTCTGATGCTCGCCTCGCTTCCCGCCTGTCTGGCGACGGCGCAGCTCAACGAAATGATCGCGCGTTAGGACGCCGCTTCGACGGGCGCCGATCGAATGCCGGTCTGCAGCAGGTCGACCTTGCCGATCAGGGCGTCGTGCCCCAGGATCATGTCGACATTGACGCCGTCACTGGCCAGCGGCAGGCGCAACCAGAAAAGGCTCAAGCCCTTGGCGCCGCGCCAGGCCATCGACGACAGGCCGACATTGGGCTTCTTGTTTTCGACGACGAAGGTCAGGGCCTCGGCCCAGTATTGCGCTTCCGACGCCGTATAGATCTTATTGAACGTCATGCCGGTGATTTCCTGGCCGTAGGCATCGAACAGTTCCGTGCCCGCCAGGCGCTGACGGAAGAAGACGGCATCATTGTCGGGATTGGGATCGAGAACGTCGATCAGCGAAATGGTCGGCAGGCGACGCTTGATCTGCATGGGATCGATGTCGGCGCGCGACGGCAGGCGGCCGCGCGTCCGCAACCCCTTCCAGTACCGGAAGATCTCCTCATGCGAACGCAAGGCCGCCAACATTTCGGACGCGAGACCAGCCATAAGGAATAGTTTACGACAACCCCGAGTAAAGGATCAGCAATTTTTTCTTGGATGGCGCGCATTCCAGGACGTGCCTTAAGAGAATATGCACGCTTTGCTCTGGTTTGCACCGCCGGTAAAGCCCGAATCAGCCCTGTTTTCACCATCTCTTAACTGACAGGCCGATGGCAAGAAAAAAAGGGTTAACGATCACCACTGTTCTGGAATTACCACAGAAAAAAGGCCCCGATCCAAGATCAGAGCCTTTGTTCCACTTTTGTTTTAAAGGTTAACGCTAAGCGCGTTGCCCGTAAAAATTTACGCCTTGGCGCGGCCCTTGCGCGCGACCTGACGGCCGCCCTGGCCCAGGCCCATCTGCTTGGCCAGGTCCGAACGCGCCTTAGCGTAGTTCGGGGCCACCATCGGATAGTCCTTCGGCAGATTCCACTTGGCGCGATATTCTTCCGGGCTCATGCCGTACTTGGTGCGCAGGTGGCGCTTCAGCGACTTGAACTTGCGGCCGTCTTCCAGGCAGACGATGTAGTCGTTGGAAATCGACTTCTTCACCGAAACGGCAGGTTCCTTCGGCGCCTCGACCTTGGTTTCCTCACCCGAGGAAATAGAATTGAGGGCCTGATATACGCTCTGGATCAGCGACGGCAACTCACCGGCCGGGATTGAGTTGTTGCCTACGAACGCAGACACGATATCTGCGGTCATATCCAGGGTGTCAGTCTTGTTTTCCATTGTTGTATCCCACGAAAACCGTGCGTTTTAGCTAATCCAAGCGTCCGAAATATTCAAGCACAAATACAAAAAAAATTCTAACGGCTGCTTAAGCGGCGGCATTTTACTTGTCTAAGGGGGTATTCGCAGCCATCAATTATCCGATCCCGCGGGTATTCATGGCGTATTCCGTCAAAATTTGCCTAAATAACGACGTTTTTTTCCGAAATGCGATTCGGGCTGTTTTTGTCTTCAATCGCAACGCAAAATTGCGAGCGCTTTTCAGCAGCCGATCTTGGTTCGAGCGGGATTTTCCTGTACCGGCCCCTGGCACCTTGCCCGCGTCAGGAGAATGGGACGGGGCTTTGAGGTTTTGTCTTGCCGCGCATCTGGCCCGAAAGCCGCTGCACACGTTTCGGGATGCGCTCTATGTTTTCAAATCCTGCGCGAATGCCAGCATGGCGGCACGTTGCGGAACGCTCAGGGAGTCGAGGTCGATGTCTTCGCCGCGGCTCAGGGAGCGCAACATGACGTGCGTCAAGGCCGAGGACAACGACCAGTTCCAGTAGCGCAGAACCGTCTGCGCACGGTCGACGGCCAGCATATCGTAAGTAATAAGGACTTCGGCCAGTTGCGGATGCATGCGCCCGTCCTCATCGCGCATCGGCCGACGCAGCGCCTTCCACAGGGCCCTCAGCGCCTTGCGCGACAGGCCGGTCGCCTTGCACAACACGGCCAGGCCTTCGCCGCCGGCATCGCGCAGTATCTTGGCGCCCGTCGAAGGCTTTATCCCCGACAGGTAGGCGATTTCCTCGGCCATCTTGCGCGTCATACCGTTCTGCGCGGCGTCCGCGATGGCGGCCTCAAGCGAGTCGTAGGGGCTCTTCTTCAGCGCCTCGCGGTTGCGCTGGCGCCGCTCGATGAACTGCAGCGCCTTGCGCGACATGGCGTCCTGCCACTTTTCCTGCGCCGCCATGGCGAAGACGTCGGACGCCATGTCCTGCATGATTTCGCGGTTGACGCCAAAGCGGCTGAGGATCAGGCGGCGCACGTCGGACGGACTCCACCAGAACAGGATATAGGCCGAGGACGGACGCAGTTCGGCGCGCCGCATCAAAAGCGGAATGAGATGCGGGGCGTTCTGGCTGAGTGCGACGACCGCCTCGACCGCCTGCTGCGACATCTCCGCCTTGGCATTCTTCAGCAAGGTCTCGATGACCGGCATTTCCTCGCTGTCGACAAGAATCTCCGACAGAAAGCTCGACAGGCCCTTGCGGCCGGCCAGCAGGAGGCGGTGCCCCGGACGGCCATTGCGAGCACAGTAGTAGAGATCCGAATCGGACAGGGCTTCACCATCCTCGATCAGGGGCCGCGCCACCTCGACCTCGTCGACCAGCAGCAGGCGCACCAGCGAGTTCGGCAGTTCCGCCAGGATACTGAGGCGTTTGGCGACGCGGGCGCGCTCCTCGACCCCCGCGTCTCGCAGCATTTCGACCAGCAGGTCGGCCGTGACGGCGCGTTCGAAGGCGTTGATGCGGCTTTCCGGCAGGCAGACCACGTCGGCCAGGCGCTTCAGAAGGACATGGCGGGCTTGCGACACCGGCGCTTCAGGCCGGGTCATGCCTTCGGCCTCCGGCGAGCCGGTTTCGGTCACGATCTGGGAAGCGGAAACGGACATGGCCGCCATATTGGCGGCCATGCGTTAAGTATTTGTATAAAGCTTGATCTCAGGCCGCGGAGCGGTAGCGCATGATACGCGCAAATATGCGGCGCTTGAGCGGCTTAAAGCCCTTCGAACAGGGCCGTCGACAGGTAACGCTCGGCGAAGCTCGGGATGATGGCGACGATCGTCTTGCCGGCATATTCGTCGCGCGCCGCCAGGCGGAAAGCGACTTCCAGCGCGGCGCCCGACGAGATGCCGACCGGCAGGCCTTCGACCTGGGCCGACTTGCGCGCCATGGCGAAGGCCGCGTCGTTCGACACGGTCTCGACGCCGTCGATCACGCCGCGATCGAGGATGGCGGGCACGAAACCCGCGCCGATGCCCTGGATCTTGTGCGGGCCGGGCTCGCCACCGGACAGGATAGGCGAGGCCTCGGGCTCGATGGCGATCATCTTCACCGAGGGTTTACGCGCCTTCAGCACCTCGCCGATGCCCGAGATCGAACCGCCGGTGCCGACGCCCGACACCACGACATCGACGGCGCCGTTCGTGTCGTTCCAGATTTCCTCGGCCGTCGAAACGCGGTGGACCGCCGGATTGGCGGCGTTTTCGAACTGTTGCGGAATGACGGCGCCCGGGATTTCGACCGCCAGCTCCTGGGCGCGATTGACGGCGCCGCGCATGCCTTTTTCCGCCGGCGTCAGTTCGAGCCTGGCGCCCAGCAGCAGCAGCATCTTACGGCGCTCGATCGACATCGATTCGGGCATGACCAGGACGACCTTGTAGCCCTTGGCTGCGCCGGCAAAGGCGAGCGCGATGCCGGTATTGCCCGAGGTCGGCTCGATGATGGTGCCACCGGGCTTCAGCTTGCCGGTCTGCTCCAGGGCCTCGATCATCGCCATGCCGATACGGTCCTTGACCGAGGACAACGGATTGAAGAATTCGAGCTTGGCCAGGACGATGCCCTTGGGGTTCAGTTCGGCCGACAGGCGCGGCAACCGGACCAGCGGCGTGTCGCCCATGGTGTCGAGAATCGAGTCGAAGACCTTGCCGCGCCCCTTGCGGGCAAGATTGTCGAGCGAAAAGGCGTCGCGCAACTGCGCCGCGTCGTCTGAAGAGGCCATGGGAAGTTCTCCTGCAAGAAAAATTTAACGATGGTAACCGGGATTATGCCTTACAAATCAAGGGGGCCCACACGCCCGTGCGATTTACGCGGTCCCTCGTTAAGAACATATTAAGAGATATTATCGCGTCTTAACTTTCCCGTTAAGCCAAATCACCTCACATCTCATGTGAGCCAGACTAAACCGATCCGACCCGGCCAGCCAAGGATTGTTACGATGAGCATGGACGATATCTTTACCCTGCAAGCCAGCGGCGCCTCCGCCGGCGAAACATCCCGGGACGCCGTGTCCGCGACGGAAGCGACGCCGGAAACCGCAGCCGCAAGCGAAACGTCCGGCCTGCCCGGCCGCCATGAACTGGCCACCCAGATGGTGGCCAAGCTTTGCCACGACTTCATCAGCCCGGCGGGCGCCATCATGTCGGGCCTCGACCTTCTGGAAGACCCGTCCGCCCAGGACATGAAGCAGGAAGCGCTGAACCTGATCTCGACCTCGGCCAAGAAACTGGTGGCCCTGGTCTATTTCGCCCGCGTCGCCTTCGGCGCCGCGACGACCTCCGAAGCCTTTTCGGCGGCGCAGCTCTACAAGATCCTCAACGACGTCTACGCGTCGATGCGCGCCGAACTCGACTTCCGCATCGCGCCCGAAACCATCTTCGAAAAGCCGGCGGCGCGGGCGCTGCTCAATGTCGGGCTGCTGATCGGCAACTCGCTGCCCATGGGCGGCAAGGCGCGGCTGGAGGCCGTCACCGAAGATGGCACGCTCACCATCACGGCCGACGGCCGCGGTCCGCGCGCCCGCCTGAAGCCCGAAGCCGTCGAGGCCCTGGCCGGCAAGCCGCTGAGCGATGGCCTGGCTGGACAATGGATCCAGCCGCATTGGCTGCACAGCGTCGTGTCGGAAGCCGGCGGCACGATCGCCGTCGAGGCGGAAACCGACGCGCTGGTCCTGACGGTGACTATGCCGGCCAACTGACCGGACATTTCCAGTCATCTGAAATCTGTCGCCCGCTATACTGGCGCGCCTCGGATATTTCCCCGTGACGCGCCAGCATCGCATTGGGCGATCCCGCCAGCGCCACATCGCGCGCGATAATCGCTTCCCTCAGCGTTTCATAGCGGCCGTCGGCGCGCAGGCGTTGAAACTGGTCGTGGGCGTTGAACACAAGGACCGGCGTGTCGAAGCGCCGTGCCGGGCGGCTGGCGCCGGGATGCAGGCCGACGACGAAAAAGGCCTCGCCGCCGAAACTGAGCGAAAACCGCGCATCGTCGATGTCCGCGCTGACGCGGCCGTCGTACGCGCACCCCTTGCCCGCATCGGCCTGGCGCAATCCCTTCAATCTTTGCCAAAGGGCCTGTTCGAACGCTTCCTCCGACAAGGTCCCCGCCGACGGAAACAGGACGGCGAAGGTCTGGAAGGGACCCGGATTTGCGCGATAGGCCTGCACGAAGTCGCACAGTGTATCGTGGATCGCGGAATCGTCGTGCGGACAGCGGATGTCGCCGGCGACAAAGGTGGTAATCCGGCCGCGCAACAGGGCCGACTTGGCACCGACGCATGGAAACGCCTTGTCCCGGATATGGGCTTCGAAGCGCTCGACCAGACCGGCTTCTGCGGTGGCGCCGCCCGTTTTGGGTTCGGTGTAATGATACACGATACGCATCCTCTTGAGCTGGATGCGAACGCTACCGGTCGGCGCATTAGGGTTGAAATCGGCGAGGCGGGCGTTCCGGGCAAAAGGGCTGTAAACCGGCGCGCCGCACCGAGATCCTATTGAATTTGCGTACTTTTTCTAAACTCGTCGACTTCTTTGCACCTTGGACGGACTTTCCTATCCCGCCCTTACATTCCCCCGCGCTACCGATAGCGAAATCACGGAGGACTTATGGTCACGGAAATCGCGCCGCGCTCGGGCACGGCCTTCACCCTGAAGAAGGGCCAACGCCTCAGGGTCATCGATCCGAATGGCGAACAGGTCTCGGACATGCTGGCCTTCAATGCCGACGATACGGACGAAGTCATCTCGTCCGGCCGCACACTCGACTATGCCAGCAAACTGTTCCTCAGCACCGGCGATCCGATCTATTCGAACCGCAGCCGGGTCATGCTGCGCATCGTCGAGGACACGGTCGGCCGCCACGACTTCCTGCTGACGCCGTGCTCGGAAGACACCTTCCGCATCATCTACGGCGACGAACATCCGCATCACGGCTGTTTCGGCAACCTGGCGCGCGCGCTTGAGCCCTACGGCATCGCCCCCGACCGCATTCCCGTGGCTTTCAACATCTTCATGAACGTCCGCGTCGACGGCGACAGCGGCGAACTCAGGGTCGATCCGCCGCTCAGCCGCGCCGGCGACCACATTCTGTTCGAGGCCGAGATGGACCTGATCGTGGCGCTTACCGCATGCTCGGCGCTGCAATCGAACAACTACGCCTTCAAGCCTATCCACTACGCGGTGGAAACCTAGGCTCAGGACCTATTAAATTTGTTGCTTAATCGGCTTGAGGCTGATTCACTCGACATATCGAGGTGTGCAGCCATGAGTGATCTGTTTTTGCTGAGCGAGGCGCAAATGCGCCGGATCGAGCCGTTCTTTCCTTTATCGCATGGGGTTCCGCGGGTTGATGACCGTCGGATCATCTCTGGGATCATCTACGTGATCAAGCACGGTCTGATGTGGCGGGATGCGCCGAAGGCCTATGGTCCGCACAAGACGATCTACAACCGGTTTGTGCGCTGGAGCCGACTTGGGGTGTTCAACCGAATATTCGCCGAACTGGCGGGACAGGCAGGCGAGCCTGACCGGATCATGATAGACGCCACGCACCTGAAGGCCCATCGCACGGCGGCGAGCCTGCTAAAAGGGGGGCTTTTCCCAGATTTATCGGACGCACGAAGGGCGGGCTGAACTCAAAGCTCCACGCCGTCTGCGATGGCGAGGGCAGGCCTATCCTTATGCTGCTGTCCGAAGGCCAGATGAGTGATTACAAGGGCGCGGCATACATGCTCAGCAGCTTTCCGGCCGCTTCAGAACTGCTGGCGGACAAGGGATACGACGCCGACTGGTTTCGCGAGGCGCTCGAACAGCGCGACATCAAGCCCTGCATCCCGCCAAAGGCCAATCGCAAGGTCCCGATCCCTTACGACAAGGCTCTCTACAAGTGCCGACACAAGATCGAAAACATGTTCGGAAAGCTGAAAGACTGGCGCCGCATCCATACACGCTATGACCGATGCGCTCACACCTTCTTCTCGGCAATCGCCATTGCCGCCACCGTCATCTTCTGGCTCTGAGCAATGAGTCCTGAGCCTAGCTTTCGTGCCAGAAATGACAACGAAAGCGCCAATTTGAGTCCTGCGCGTGGCATGGCGCCCTCACAACGAAGCCTGTCCTTGCCGGTGAAACCATTCCGTGATTTCCTGATAACGGGATTCTCATGGGGCCGGGATTATGACTTCCACAGACACAAGGACTGCGGACGGCGGGCGCCTGACCGTCATCGATGCCTTGCGGGGGCTGGTGATCATCGTCATGGTGCTCGACCACGTCCGCGATTATTTTCACATCAGCGGCTATGCCTACGACCCCATCGATTTTCACCATTCGCCGCCGGCGGTCTACGCCACGCGCTGGATCACCCACCTGTGCGCGGCGACCTTCGTCTGGCTGGCCGGCGTTTCCGTCTGGCTGCGGCACGACAGGACCAGGGACACAAAGGCCATCGCGCTCTTCCTGGTGACGCGCGGGCTGTGGCTGGTCTTCCTGGAATGCACCGTGGTCAACTTCGGCTGGTCGTTCTCCGTGCCCTTCCTGCCGCTCCTGCAGGTCATTTGGGCCATCGGCTTCTCGATGATCGCCCTGGCGGCCCTCGTCTGGCTGCCGCGCATGGCCGTCCTGGCAACAGGCATCGTCATCATTGCGACCCACAACCTGCTCGACGGCATCCAGGCCCAGTCGTTCGGCGCCTGGGAAGGGCTGTGGATGTTCCTGCACGCCGGCGGCATAGGCATGTGGCACGGCCAGCCGTTCGCCCTGATCTTCTATCCGGTCGTGCCGTGGATCGGCGTGATCGCCATGGGTTACGGCATGGGCGCCGTCTTCACGTCGCCGCGCCGCGACCTGGTTTTCACCGTCTGCGGCCTTTCGATGATCGCGCTGTTCCTGGCCCTGCGCTGGACGAATGTCTACGGCACGACCGCGCCGTGGGCCGACCAGCACGACGCGGCCAGGACCGTCATGGACTTCATGAACGTTCAGAAATACCCGCCGTCGCTCGACTATGTGCTGGCGACGCTGGGCCCGATCTTCGTGCTGATCCCGTGGCTTTCGCGCCTCAAGGGACCGGCGGCCGGCTTCCTTGTCACCTTCGGCTCGGCGCCTTTGATGGCCTATGTCGCCCACCTCTACGTCATGCACGCCCTGTCGATCGCTGTCCATTTCGCCGCCGGCCAGCCCTGGCTGCCGTTCATCGACACCATGCGGCATTTCGTCATGTCGCCCGACCTGTTCAAGGGATCGGGCTTCCCGCTGTGGGTGGTCTACCTCGGATGGGTGGTGACCGTGGCGATCATCTACCCCTTGTGCCGCTGGTGGCAGGGCGTCAAACGCCGGCGCCGCGACTGGTGGCTGTCCTATCTGTAAGGCCGGCCGGCATCTTACCGTCCCCTATGCTCTGAACCGGCACGTCCCATTTCGCGGCCAGCACCGTCGCCGGCAATGCGAAGGTTAAAACTTTTCGCGTTTCAAAAGGGCGTTTCGTGATGCCGCGCGAACGCCGGATTAACGAACCCGATGCCGACCGCGCCGAGGGGCCGCGGGAGAAGATTCGCGACAAGCCGGGCTCCTGGCCTTCCTTCATCAAGACACCGGAGGAAACCGCCAAGGACAGCCTGATCAAAATGATCGAAAGCGAAGGTTGTTAAACCGTTTGCACGATTTACGCGCTTTTGTTCCACATTCACTCTCCAGTAAGATTTTGCGAACGCTCTTTTAACCAAAGCCACGCACTATCCGGATCAAAGGGCCGGGCGAATTGTATCCGCCATGCGCCCCAAGACTCCTGAAGAGGGTGCGTCGTGGACGATCTTATTGCAGAATTCCTGACCGAAACGGCTGAAAGCCTGGAGGTCGTCGATAGCGAACTGGTCAAGTTCGAAGCCAATCCCAACGATCGCAAGACGCTCGATAATATTTTCCGATTGGTCCACACCATCAAGGGCACCTGCGGCTTCCTGGGGTTGGGCCGCCTCGAAGCCGTGGCGCATGCCGGCGAGACCCTGCTCGGCCGCTTCCGCGACGGCAAGCTCGACGTCACGCCGGTCGCCGTGACCCTGGTCCTGCACTCGATCGACCGCATCAAGGTGATCCTGGCCGGCCTCGAATCGACGGGCAACGAACCCGAGGGCAACGACCACGACCTGATCGCGCAGCTGGAAGCCATGGCCGAAGGCCATGAGGTCAACCTGTCGGCCGTCCAGGCGGTCGAGGTCCCGGTCCGCCCGATCGCGTCCGAAGTCGAACCGGCCGAACTGAACATCCCCGCGCTCGGCAGCGCCGCGCCGGCGTCCGACGAGGTCAAGACGACCGGCTTGCAGCCGGGCGATATCGATCCCGCCACCGGCCGCGCCCTGCGTCCCGGCGAAGTGTCCGAAGCGGATCTGGAAGCCGCCTTCCTGGCCGCCGACGGTCCCGACTGGATGGACGATCCGGCGCCCGAACCCGCCGCCGAAGCCGCCCCGGAACCCATCAAGGCCGAACCCGCGCCTGCTCCCGCCCCCGCCCCGGTGGCGCAAAAGCCGGCCGCGCCGGCGCCGGCCCCCGAGCCGCTGGCCGGCCTGGGCGGCGAAGACGCCCAGGGCATCGCCACCACCCAGTCGATCCGCGTGTCGGTAGACGTGCTGGAAGGCCTGATGACCCTGGTGTCGGAAATGGTCCTGACCCGCAACCAGCTTCTGCAGATTTCGCGCAACCGCGAAGATTCCGCCTTCGCCACGCCGCTGCAGCGCCTGTCGACCCTGACCGGCGAATTGCAGGACAGCGTCATGAAGACGCGCATGCAGCCTATCGGCGCCGCCTGGAAGAAGCTGCCGCGCCTGGTGCGCGACCTCAGCTACGAACTGGGCAAGAAGATCGACCTCGTCATGGAAGGCGAAGGCACCGAACTCGACCGCCAGGTTCTGGAGCTGATCCGCGACCCGCTGACCCACATGGTGCGCAACTCGGCAGACCACGGCCTGGAGCCCACCGACGAGCGCGTCCAGCTGGGCAAGCCGGCCAACGGCACGATCAAGCTGTCGGCCTTCCATGAAGGCGGCTACATTGTCATCCGCATCGCCGACAACGGCCGCGGTCTGAACACCGCCCGTATCCGTGAAAAGATCATCGAAAAGGGTCTGGCCCCGCGCGGCGAGGTCGACGGCCTGACCGATCAGCAGGTCCACCGCTACATCTTCGCGCCGGGCTTCTCGACGGCGGCCAAGGTCACCAACCTGTCGGGCCGCGGCGTCGGCATGGATGTCGTGCGCACCAATATCGAGCAGATCGGCGGCCAGATCGACCTGAACTCGCTCCCCGGCCAGGGCACGACCTTCACCATAAAGATCCCGCTGACGCTCGCCATCGTTTCGGCCCTGATCGTCGGCGCCGGCGGCCAGAAGTTCGCCGTGCCGCAAACCTCGGTCATGGAACTGGTCCGCACCGGCAGCAATACCGAGCACAAGATCGAACGCATCAACGACTCTCTGGTCCTGCGCCTGCGCGAGAAGCTGCTGCCGCTGGTTCAACTGGGACCGACGCTGCAGCTTGAAGCCGCGCATGACGAAGATCCGACCTTCGTCATGGTCATCCAGGTCGGTGAACGCCGCTATGGCCTGGTCGTCAACGACGTCCTCGACACCGAGGAAATCGTCGTCAAGCCGCTGGCCACCATCCTGCGCGATGTCAACGTCTTTTCGGGCGCCACGATTCTCGGCGACGGCTCGGTCGTGCTGATCCTCGACCCGAACGCCATGGCCGAACGCGCCGGCAACATGCTGGAAGAGAAGCAGGCCGAAGAGACCGAGGACGCGGTCACCGAAGTCGAAAGCGAAAAGGTCGCCATGCTGCTCTTCCGCGCCGGCGCCGGCGCGCCGAAGGCGGTCGAGCTGGAGCACATCACCCGCCTGGAACACGTGGCGTCCTCGCAGATCGAGATCATGGAAGGCCGCGCCGCCCTGCAGTATCGCGGCAAGCTGATGCCGATCCTGACCGTCGGCGGCGCCGGCCTGGGCAGCATCGAGCACGCCGACGGCGAACATATCCAGCCGCTGCTGGTCTTCACCGGCGAAGGCTATGCCATGGGCCTGGCGGTCGACGAGATCGTCGACGTCGTCGAGGATCGCCTGCAGCTCGAACTTTCGTCCGACCGTCCGGGCGTGCGCGGCACGGCCGTCGTGTCGGGCAAGGCCTGCGAAATCCTCGACGTTCAATACTACCATCTCCGCGGCCTGGCCGAACACCAGCGCCGTCCGCAAAACGCTGCTGAAAGGGCTGTGGCATGAGCCTGCGTGACTATGTAACCCTGCGTGTCGGCGGCCAGCTGTTCGGCGTCGACGCCGCGCGCGTCCACGACGTCTTCCACCCGCGCGGCCTGACGCCCGTGCCGCTGTCGCGGTCGGAAATCGCCGGCGTGCTGAACCTGCGCGGCCGCATCGTCACCGCCGTTTGCGCCCGCCGGCGTCTGGGCTTGCCGCCCCGCGCCGAGGGCGCGCCCGAGCCCCTGGCCATCGGCCTCGAAGTCCATGGCGATTCCTACGGCCTGGTTATCGACTCGGTCGACGAAGTGCTGAAGCTCGACGACGAGAAATTCCACGCCCCTCCCGGCAACCTGCCACCGCGCTGGGCCGAAATTATCGTCGGCGTTTATCAATTGGAAAAGGAACTTCTGATAGTCTTGGATCCGCACACGCTCCTGGATGCCGCGCATCTCAAGGCTGCGTAACAAGATTTTCAACAGGAGTACCAGGGATGAAAACCTGCCTCGTCGTCGACGACAGCCGCGTTATCCGCAAGGTCGCCCGCCGCATTCTGGAAAACCTGCAGTTCGAGGTCATCGAGGCCAATGACGGCCTGGAAGCGCTCAATTCCTGCAAGGAAAAGATGCCTTCGGCCATCCTGCTCGACTGGAACATGCCGGTCATGGACGGCATCACCTTCCTGCGCCAGCTGCGCAAGGAAGAAGGCGGCAAGCAGCCGGTCGTCGTGTTCTGCACCACCGAGAACGATCTCGCCCATATCACCGAAGCCCTGACCGAAGGGGCATCGGAATACATCATGAAGCCGTTCGACGGCGAAATCCTGGAAGCCAAGTTCTCCGAAGTCGGCCTGATCTAGGCTTCCGGCTTTTGTTCCGACGCGATGTTTTGCGGAAAGCCGCTTTTCCGCCGTCGCTCCTGCCGTCCAGCGTCTTTATTTCGAGCGTTTGCTCACAGTCATTGTCCGGGTCCATGTCTGTTAACCCTAATCCTGCTGTGTCGCTTCGGCCGTTGAAGATCATGATCGTCGACGACTCGGCGGTCGTGCGCGGCCTTATCTCGCGCTGGCTCGAACAAGAACGTGACATGGTGCTGGCGGGCCTCGCCATCGACGGCCTGAAGGCCATCGAGAAAGTCCGCGAAATCCAGCCGGACGTGCTGATCCTCGACATCGAAATGCCGAACATGGGCGGGCTGGAAGCCCTGCCCAAGCTTCTGGCCGCCAAGCCGGGCCTCAAGGTCCTGATGGCGTCGACGTTGACGACGCGGGGCGCCAACGTGACCATCCGCGCCCTGGAACTGGGCGCGGCCGACTACATCCCGAAGCCGGATTCGACCCGCATCGGCGGCGCCGACGGCTTCCGCACCGAACTTCTGACCAAGATCCGCGCCCTGTGCGGCCGCACGCGCCAATGGCCGGCTCCCGACATAAGGACGCCGGACACCAAGGCCCCTGAAAAGCCGGCGGCCCCGTCGGCGCCCATCGCGCACGGCCCCCTGCCCACGCAGGCTCCAGCCCCTACGCCGGCGCCCAGGCCCGTCATCACGCCGGCCGCTCCGACCCTGCGCCCGCGCGGCACGGGCCCCAAGCGCATCGACTGCCTGGTGGTCGGCGCCTCGACCGGCGGCCCTCCGGCGCTGCGGTCCTTCCTGCTGGGGCTGGGCAATGACTGGAAACTGCCGATCCTTATCGTCCAGCATATGCCGGCGACCTTTACCACCATCCTGGCCGAACACCTCGACAAGGCCCTGCCCATGAACGTGCAGGAGGCGAAGGACGGCATGCTGATCGAGTCGCGCAACGTCTATATCGCCCCCGGCGACTGGCACATGACGATCAAGAACGACCCGATCTGCAAGCAGATCAAGCTGGACCAGGGCCCGCAGGTCAACTGGTGCCGCCCGGCGGTCGATCCCCTGTTCAAGTCGGCGGCCGAGGTCTACGGCAACCATGCGCTGGCGGTCGTCCTGACCGGCATGGGCCATGACGGCCGCGACGGCGCCCAGGCGCTTGTCAATGTCAACGCCACCGTCATGGTCCAGGACGAAGCCACCAGCGTCGTCTGGGGCATGCCCGGCGCCGTGGCCGAAGCCGGCCTCGCAGAAATCATCAAACCGATCGAAGGCCTGTCGGCGGCGTGTCGCGCCTTCGCCCGCGGCGAACGTCCGTAAAGAGAGCTATAAAAATGACCAACGAAGACATCGAACACCTCTCGGCAATGCTCAAGGCCCGCTCGGGCCTGATCCTGGGCTCGGACAAGACCTACCTGATCGAAAGCCGCCTGGCGCCGGTGGCGCGCAAGGAAGGGTTTTCCTCGGTATCGGCGCTGTTGACGGCGCTGCGCACCAAGCGCGACGAAAAGCTGATGGCCATGGTCACCGACGCCATGACGACCAACGAAACCTTCTTCTTCCGCGACAAGGTGCCGTTCGACCAGTTCAAGTCCGACGTGCTGCCGGCGCTTGCCAAGACCCGTCTGAACGGCGAGATCAAGATCTGGTGCGCCGCCTGCTCGACCGGTCAGGAGCCCTACAGCCTGGCCATGCTGATGGAAGAGAGCCGCGCCCAGTTCCCGCGCGTCAATCTCGACATCCTGGCGACCGACATCTCGGACCGCTGTCTGGAAAAGGCGCAGTCGGGCCTTTACACCCAGTTCGAGGTCCAGCGCGGCCTGCCCATCACCATGATGGTCAAGAACTTCGAAAAGGTCGACGAAATGTGGCGCATCTCGCCGAAGATGCGCCAGTCGATCCGCTTCAAGAAGCTGAACCTGCTCGACGACCTGCGCGGTATCGGCCGCATGGACGTCATCTACTGCCGCAACGTCCTGATCTATTTCGATCTTGAGACCAAGAAGAAGGTGCTGGAGCAGATGGCCCAGCTCCTGCCCGACGACGGCTATCTGTTCCTGGGCGCGGCCGAAACCGTGCTGGGCATTACCGACGCCTTCAAGCCCATGCCCGGCATGCGCGGCCTCTACATCAAGAACCAGGCGGTCAAAACGGAAGCTGCCCGCCGTCTTGCGTGATCCGCGATAAAAGACATATCCAGGCCCCCGGAAACGGGGGCTTTTTGTCGTCAGTGCCCTTCTCTGCCGCGACGACAGCGCCCATATGGGCGGTGCCGGTAGTCTCCCCAAACAGCGAGAGGGCAAAAATCCATGAAAACGCGCGTACTCGGTAAAAGCGGACTTGAAGTGTCGGCCCTCGGCCTCGGCTGCATGGGCATGAGCTGGGCCTACGGGCCGTCCGACCGCGACGAATGCCTGGCCCTTTTGCGTCAGGCCGTCGATCTCGGCGTCACCTTCTTCGACACGGCCGAGGTCTACGGTCCCTTCACCAACGAAGAGCTGCTGGGCGAAGCCTTCCAGGGCCTCCGCGCCAAGGTGGTCATCGCCACCAAGTTCGGCTTCAAAATCGGCCAGGGAATCGCAGGCTCGCTGTCCGGCGTCGACAGCCGCCCCGAGCACATCCGCGAAGTCGTCGAAGCCTCCCTGAAGCGCCTGCGTACCGACCGTATCGACCTGCTTTACCAGCACCGCGTCGATCCCGCCGTGCCGATCGAGGACGTGGCGGGAACAGTCAGGGACCTCATTTCCGAAGGCAAGGTCCTGCATTTCGGTCTGTCGGAAGCGTCGGCCGCCACCATCCGCCGTGCCCATGCGGTGCAGCCGGTGACCGCCCTGCAGAGCGAATATTCGTTGTGGACCCGCGATCCTGAAACAGAAATTTTGCCGACCCTCGAAGAGCTCGGCATCGGCTTCGTGCCGTACTCGCCGCTCGGGCGCGGCTTCCTGACCGGCGCCTACAAGGACGAGGAGTCGCTGAGCGAAGATGATTTCCGCCGCAGGACCCAGCCGCGCTTCAATGGCGAGGCGCGCCAGCAGAACCTGCGCGCCGTCGATGCGCTGGAAGACGTGGCCAGGTCGCGCGGCGTGACGCCGGCGCAATTGGCCCTGGCATGGCTTCTGGCGCAGAAGCCATGGATCGTGCCCATTCCCGGCACGCGAAAGCTCAGCCGGCTGACGGAAAACCTGCGGGCCGCCGATATCCAGCTAAATCCCGCGGATTTGAAACTGATCGAGGACACCATTGCCGCGACGGGCTTTGCCGGCGCCCGCTATGGCGAAGCGTCGCTCGCCATGACAAACCTCTAAAAAAGGCGGGAGCGAAACTCCCGCCTTTCTCCTTCGTCCTACTTCTTCCGGGTATGCTTTGTCGTCTTCGCAGCCTTCGAAGCCGTCGGCGCGGGCGCGGTGGCGGCATCGGACTCGGCAGCGACGCTGCCAGCGGCGGCATCGAGGTTCGAGGCATCGCCCTGCAGGCGCGACAGGTCGGACTGGGCGAAGGTCTTCACCGTGGCGTCGGTGCCCGCCGTCGCATAGTCGCTATAGGCGCTGGCCGCCGTCCTGGTGATGTCGCCTTGCGTCGCCAGGTACTTCTGGTCGAATGCCTTGCCGGTCACGGACTGCAGGTCGGCCAGCTTCTGCTTGTATTCATCGCTCCAGCCCTGGTCGAAATGCATGTCGGTCGTGGCGCCCTGGATGGCCGTCACCATGTCCTGACGCACCTTCATGCCGTTATTAAGCACGCCCTGCGCGGCTGCCTTGACGGCCGCATTGCCGCTGGTCTTCAGCGCGACCTGGGCCGCGGCGATGCCGAATTCGTTGGAAAGATAGGCCGTCCGGATGAAGTCCTTGGCTACCGGTCCGGTACCCTGTCCCGCCGTGACGGTCGCGGCCGACGACGTGGAGTCGCTGGTCGCTGGTGGCGTCTGGACCTGATCGGGCGCCTTCGCCGTGTCGGGCGGGGTGGTCGACGGCAGGGTAGGAACAGGCTGCTGGCTGGCCGGCGGCGTATTGGTTGTGGTCTGCGCCGTGGCGCCGACGGGCAGGGTGCCAAGAGCCGAGGCCGCCAGGGCGGCGGCCAGAATTCCGGTGATCTTATGGGCCTTGCGGGTCGTCATGACACTTCCTTTCGTTGGGGAGAGGAAGAACACCGTACCGGCCGCAATTGGTGCCAGTGTGACCGGAATGGGCCTTTCCCGTAAGGAAAAGGCCCGGAAAAAGCGTTGAATTATAAGAAAACTATGTGCCCTACTTGGCGTCGGCCAGAACAGGACGCCCCTTGAAGAAGGCGCGCAGCGACTGTGCGGCTTCGTCCTGGCCCTCGCAGCAGTCCTCGACCATAAAACCGACCAATTCGGAAAAATGCGAAAAGTTGGCACGGTAGATGATCGATCGGCCGTCGCGATAGGCGGTGAGCAGGCCGGCGCCGGTCAGAATGCTGAGATGGGTGGATGCGGTGTTGGCAGGAATGCCGACGCTTTCGGCGATCTTGCCCGCGGCTATGCCTCCGGGACCGGCCTTGACGATGGTGCGGAACACATTGAGGCGGCCCGGATGTGCCAGGGCGAACAGGTTTACCACCGCATCATCATTCGTCATCAATTCTACCTTATCGGAAATTTATACGATCCTATGGGCGGGGTTTTTATACCCGGGCCCAGGAAATGAAAAGGAAGCAGAGCGCGGTCTCCAAAAACTTTTTTGTTATTTTCGCTCAGGCGAATGCGGCTTGATTTTTGCTAATTTCACCCCGCCATGCGAGGGTGAGGCATGGCCATCTGGTCGAGCCTGAGACAGATGTCGGCCTCGTCGAACGCCGCAGGCCCGAGGCGTGCCACTGCCTCAATCCGGCTCGTCAGGACGGCGAACATTGCCTCATAGGCCTGTGCGATCATCGCCTTGCCGTCAAGGCGTTCGCGCGGGTCCTCAAGGCACCAGTCGACGATGACCGTTCCCTGCCGGCAGGGTGGCCAGCGCCCGCCTGCCGGCACGCCCGGAGACAGGCGGACGATGGCGTCGAAGGGGGGAATGTAGCGGCTGATCATGGCCTCGACCGGCTTGGTCGCCAGCCAGCCGGTGTTATAGTGCATCCGGTGGAGCAGCCCCAAAGCGTAGGGACTGACCGCGGCCACAGGATCGAAACCGGCGGAAAAACCTTCGAAACGCCCGGCCCCCAGACGGTTGAGCAGAGCTTCGGCCAGGATGGAGCGCGCCGAATTGCCGGCATCGACGAAGAGAATGTTAATGATCCGCGACTCGCTCATGCGGGAAGAGCGTACGGGACAAGGCTTTATTCCGGCCTTTATGAAATAGGTTAATCGCCGTTAGTCATCGCGACCTGCCGCAAGGCAATCCTTTTGCCGGGCGCGGCAAGACCGCATTCGTCAGCCGCAAGCGTACCGCATGGCGACGTCGCACCGTTCATACCGGGCGCCATAGCGAGCCATGATGTCGGCGTCGTGGCGGAATCCCAGCTTTTCGTAAAGGTGTATCGCAGCTTCGCAGCGGGCGTTGGTCAGGAGGTACAGCGTCTCGACCTGCATGGCCTTCGCGCGCTCGATCATGGCAGCCAGCAGGAATTCGCCGGCCTTCAGCCCCCGCGCCCGCGACCGCACGCCCATCTTGGTCAGCTCGAAGGCGCCCTCGCCGGTCTTCTGCAGAGCGCAGGTCCCAACGATCCCCAAGCCTTCGGCGTCGACGAACAGGATGACGCCGCCGGGCCCGAGAATCCGCGTCTCGGGATTGCGCAGCACCTCGACATCGGTCGCCTCCAGCTTGAACATGGCGCTTATCCATTCGGCATTGATGTCGTGGAAATCCTGCGCCAAATCGGGCGTGTATTCGCGGATCATCAGGCCTGGAAGCGCCGACTCGCCCGCCCGGTCGTACAAGGATCGCGCCTCAAGCGCAGCCTCGATGTTCGCCACCAGGCCGAGAAAATCGCCATCGAGCTCCGCGAAAATGCCGTTCACCGCAGTGGCGATCCTTGGCAGTGCCTGGTGCCGGGCGCGCGCCATGGCGGCCTGCCCTTCGTCCGTCAGCGAAATCAGGCGTTGACGCTGGTCTTCGCCGCGCGCGGACTGAACAAGGCCCATATCGACCAGCTGGCCTATGCCGCGCGTAATGCCGGGCTGGCTGGTGCCGACGGCGTCGACCAGCTGGCCGACGGTCATGGGCGCGCGGTCGAGCGCCACCAGCAACGGCATATGCGCCGGCTGTACCGGCAGGCCGGCTTCGTTGACGATGCGTGCGGCGTCGGCCTGCAGCCGTTCGGCCAGGCGCTTCAGGCGGCTGCCAAGAAAGACGGGTCCCATACCGGCGATGATATCCATGGCCGCCTCCAAAAACATAACGCGTTATATATCGCGATATACAAGACCCGTTTCGAAGAGTTTGCAAGGACGCAGGCAAAAAAAAGCCCGCCATGAGAGGATGGCGGGCTTTTTCGTAAAATTTTGTCGCGTTTAGGCGGCGACGATGCCCGACTGATCGTGCGGGTCGCGCAGGACATAGCCGCGGCCCCAGACCGTTTCGATGTAGTGGTTGCCGTCGGCGGCCACGGCCAGCTTCTTGCGAAGCTTGCAGATGAACACGTCGATGATCTTCAGTTCCGGCTCGTCCATGCCACCGTAGAGGTGGTTCAGGAACATTTCCTTGGTGAGCGTCGTGCCCTTGCGCAGGGACAGCAGCTCAAGCATTTCGTATTCCTTGCCCGTCAGGTGGACGCGGTTGCCGCAGACTTCGACGGTCTTGGCGTCGAGGTTGACGACGATGTCCCCGGTCTTGATGACCGACTGGGCGTGACCCTTGGAGCGACGGACGACCGCGTGGATGCGGGCGATCAGTTCGTCCTTGTGGAAGGGCTTGGTCATGTAGTCGTCGGCGCCGCCGCCGAGCGTCTTGACCTTGGTTTCGATTTCAGCGGTACCCGACAGGATCATCACCGGCGTGTTGACCTTGCCGACGCGGAGCTGGCGCAGGACTTCGAGGCCCGACATGTCCGGCAGCGAGAGATCGAGCAAAATGAGGTCGTAGTCGTAGATCTTGCCCAGATCGACGCCTTCCTCGCCCAGGTCGGTCGTATAGACGTTGAACCCTTCCGACTTGAGCATCAGCTCGATGCTTTGCGCTGTCGCGCTGTCGTCTTCGATAAGTAGTACGCGCATATAAGCCCCTCCCGGCTTCGTGGGTAACAGGTTAAGCAGGAGGCAAGGGACCTCCGCCCGTTCCCCGTCATGCTAAACAGGAAATCACTTAAGATTCGTTAAGCTTAACACCTGAGTGTCCGGCGTAAGGTGATTTGCGAATCGGGGGCAAGAGTCTCGAGTCAACGAATTTGCTTACTCACAGGATTTTTACGGCCATTTTTTGACAATGAGTCTTTTGAATCACACAGTTGCGTGACGACCCGGCGTAAGAATTCTGTCGCCGCCTCGCCCGAAAGGCGAAAACGGCGACCCGTTCAAACCTTGAATTTGCTGCTTTTTGGCGAAAATTTCCGCCATGGTTTGGCCGCAGGACTTACCAAAAAATTGTAAGCGAGGCGGTTTCGGGCCGGGGCCTTAAGACTTTGGCTTAAGATTTCGGCTCCACGGCCAGCACCACGGGCAGCCCCCAGTCCTGCTCGAGCGGCCAACGCAGCACACTGATGGTCGCGTCGTGCGGCTGCGCTTCGACGGTGGCATGGACGTCGCGGCGGAATGGCCCTAAGCGCTCGCCGCGGCAGGCTATCGGCCCGCCGTCGAGATTGAGCGCGGTCCGGATATCGAGCGGCGAGCTTTTTAGAAACGCCGCCAGCCGGCTGAGCGAGAAGAAGCCGGCCCTGGTCGAACCGACGATGATATGTCCGCTGCCATCCTGGGCCACGAAGGTCCGGTTGGCCAGCCAGTTGCTGGCGACCGTCACGCGTGTCTGGCCATCCTCGCCGATCAGCATGGGATAGGAGACCATGGCGTTCGTGCTCCCTTTCAGCGCCGCCTGCCACGGCTGGTGCTGAAGATCGACGACGGCCGCGCCATTGTCGTTGACAACAAAAGCGCCGGCCCTGGCGTCGTAGGTCCGGGGTCCCAAGGGCTCCCCGTCCCTGACGAATGGCGTGTCAGGCAGGCCCTTCTTGTCGAAATAACTGCCATTGACGATCAGCACGGCCCTGGGCAGCGCCTTTTGCCACTGCTTGATATTCCTGCCTTCCGGCGCATTGCGCGCGATGAAACGATACCGCGCCGGATCGATGCGGCTGAGGATCAGGCGGTCGACTTGCGTGCCGCCAAGCATCACCGGGACGTCGGTCACTTCATAGCCAGGCGCCACCGCCTTCCAGGCAAAGGCGCCGGCCGTGGCCTTGTCGGCGTCGGGACGTAGGGCGGCTTTGACCGAGGCGTCGAGGCTTGCGTCATCCTTCGGCACATCGATCCAGTAGTTGCCGCCGGTATGGGCGATGACGCCGAAGCCGTAGGCGCCATGGCCGCACCAGATCCACGCCCCGCCCGCCACGATTATCGCCGCGGCCACGACCGCGGACATTTGCCACCGCTTCATTGTCCCCTCACAACGTTTCGAAACCGCAGTCCCGCAAGTAATCGCAGGTTCCATCATAAAAGTGCGGCGGGCGTGTGGCGTCAGAGGCGTCGCCATTCGGCACGAAGACGACCAGCCCCTGGCGCGCCCGGGTCAGGATGACGCGATAGGCATTCTTCAGGTATCTCTGACGCCAGTCATCGTTGATCGACTGCCACCGCGTGCCCTTGAAGTTAAGGGTACGCCAGCCTTCGTCATAGCGCAGGTCAGCGTCCCAGCAGACGCCCGTCCAGTCGAGCTCCAGGCCCTGAATATCGAATTCGCTGGCCGCCTCTTCGAGCGCGAACGAAGACCGCACGTCGTCCCGGCCGTTCAGGAACCAGTTGGCCGGATCGATCGACGCCTTGATATGCAGGCCTTCGGGCCGCAGACGGTGCGCACCCGACGAAGCGACGAGGCCATAACGTTCGGAACCGCGCGCCTTCGATTTCAGCCACGCCCGCGCCGCCCCGAGATCGCGCGTCAGCATGAGCGGATATTTGTCGAGCCTGGCCACGGCCGCGCGCGCCGCGGCGGCGTCACCGTTCAGCACGTGCGACATAAAGTCCGACAGCGTCTCGGCGCGAAACGAGCGCATAGAGACACCGAGGTGCAGGTCGGGGCTCGGCGTGACCTGCTCCGACGCGATAAAGGCTTTGGCGTCTTGATGAAGATCGTAATCGGGATGTTCGATCTGGTCGGAAACATGGACGCGCCAGTGCGGGAAGCGGTCGCGGATTGCCGCCATCCATTCCGACAGGCCGGCCTCGCCCGTATTGATTTCCTGGCCGCCGCCGACCAGGCAGACGACCGTGCACCAGTCGGAATGACGATCCATGACCGAAAGCAGGAATTCAGGCTCCGACATGTCGAAGTCGGGAATGTTGCGCTTGGCCTGCATGAACTTCGACGCCTGCGCCCGTGTCCACGCGCGCTGGGCCTCGTCGAAGACAACGACATGGTCGGACGGCACGGTGTCGTTGCCGGCATAGTCATCGCGAAAATTATGGATGTTCTGGATAAAGGCCGCGACATGGCGCGCGGCCGTGGCCTTGCTTACGCCCGTCCGTTCGCAGGTGTCGCGCGCCAACGCCTCACGCAGGACCTCGACCAGCGGCCCGTTGCCGGTCAGGTAGGTGGCGTGTTCGCTGACATCGGCGTCCTGCCGGCGCGTGGCGACGGTCAGACCCGCCAGGGTCTTGCCGGCGCCCGGCACGCCGGTAATGAAGCAGACCGATTTCAAGCCTTGCGCGCGCGACGCATCGATAACGGTGGAGATCGCATCCTGCGTTCGGCCGAGATTGACGGCATCGGCGTCCGAACGCGCGATCTCCTTGACGTCATGCCGTGAATAGAGCGCCCGGGCCGCCTCGACGATGGTGGGCGTCGGGCGATAGCCGCTGTTCACCCAGGCATCCGCGTCGAACGCCGCGCTATGGCGGGCGGAAACCAGCCGCAGGACCTCGCCCAGGTCGCGGCTGGTGACACAGAGCGGCTTCGACACCAGATCGAAGGCCAGTTCCATCTGGACGTCGCGAGATATGTCCGCGCGCGTCGGGACCAGGATCGGCACGATCGCCAGGTCGTGGCTGCCGCTATGGAAGTTCTTGAGGTCCAGCGCATAGTCCTCGACCTGTTCCAGCGCATGGCGGTCGAAGCTATCGCTGCCGACCTTGAACTCAATGACGAAAACACAATCGCCGATCAGCGCCACGGCGTCGGCGCGCTTACCCATGCGCGGAATGGCGAATTCCAGAAAGAGGGTGAAATCAGGAATATCCCTCAGCGCTACGCGCAGGACGGCAATCTGCGCCAGCCACGCACCCTTCTGCGCCTGTTCCAGCGCGAAATTGTGCCATCGCGCCAATTCGCCCAGGATATGGGCGTCGGAATGGCTGTCGAATTGCGCCTTGCCGGCTGCGTAACAGGCACGCATGCGATCAGAGCTCAAGCGTCTGGATCACCGTGGATTTCAACATCGCCTCCCCTCCTCACGCGGAACAGTGTGTGGACGGCCGCAGTGTTCGTGGCAAGGCTTATTTGTGCCTGCGTCGCGGCCGACAGGGATGGAGGATCGTGGTGGACGCGGCGGCCCGTGACGGGCCGGATATCCGCGTTTCACGTCGCCCTTGCCCTGTGGGCAGGAATGACGGGCTTCAGCGGGGCTGCCACGGCGGCCGCCTCGGGCAAGCCGGCCTGGGCGACATCCAGGCCCTGCGGCGAAAACTGCACCTGACGCATTCCTTGCCCCAGGACATCGGCAGACAGAGTTAGCTTTTGAGAGCGGCTGGCCTGCGAGATAAACGCCTCGGGACTGGCGATGAACAGCATGTCCTGCCCCGCCAGCAGCGGGTCCCCGGACGGACGGGGAGCGCACGGCAACGTCTCGGGCCTGGCGCCGTCGAACCGGGCCTTTATCGTGCCGTTCGCCGCCGCGCTGCAGGTGAACTGTCCGTCGATCTTGATGGCCACGGTGATGCCGTCGGCCCGGCTGCGGACAATCAGGGCGCCTGGTATCCTGTCGCCGGTCGCGTCGGTGTCATCGCTCATCAGCGTCGAGACGCGAACCGAGCCGGCGTCGTCGCTCTCCTGACTGTAGATCCAACCCTGCGGTGCGGCGGTCGTGGCCGACGCCGCAACGGCGGTAGTGGACCGGGACATATGCTGCCAGCCGAGCGTGCCGAACATCGCCAGGGCGGCCAGACCGCTGACCGCCAGGCCGACATTGCCATTGACGGGAAGCTGGCGCAGGTCGAACCGCTTCCTCGGCCCTTTTTCACCGTAACCATAGGTGTAATTATATCGATAGTAGATCTTTTGGTACGGCACGGCGTTGCGCCGCAAGGCCTCGCGCAGGCTCCACAGCCAGCCGATAACGGTGAAGCCGAGCAGGATGTCGACCAGCCAGACGCGCCAGGCGCCAGGATGTCGCCTCCCCGTGGCGACAAGGCCCGGCAAAGCATACAGAAGGGCGCACAGCAGAATGATCAGAAACACGAGCATCACTCGCTCCTCACATTTTCAGGATGGGCCGAGTCTGCCGTTAGCGGGTGCAAACCAGCAAGATTTCCGAGATATACAGGCCTTTATGGGGTTGGCAATGTGGTTTTTGCTGCAATACAGCAAAATTGACGATTGCACGCTGTTAACCTTTGTTAACTCCGTTCGGCTACGATGGACGGCATGCAAGACCTCGTTCAGATCGCCCGCAATATCGACTCGTTACGCGTCTTCGGCCGTGTCGCCGTGGTCAACGGGCTGCTGATCGAGGCCAAGGGTGGCTTGAGCTACATGCAGGTCGGCGCGCGCTGCGAAATCATTCGCCGCCACGAAGATCCCCTGCCGGTCGAGGTCGTCGGCTTCCGGGAGGATCGCGCCCTGATGATGCCCTTCGGTCCGGTCGAGGGCGTCAGTCCCGGCGCCGAAATCCGCGTCTCGTCCGAAGGCGCCAAGGTCTATCCGACGACCGCGTGGCTGGGCCGTATCGTCGACAGTTTCGGCGATCCGATCGACGGCCACGGCCCGTTGCCTCAGGGGCCGGAAGGCTATCTTCTCAAGGCGTCGCCGCCGTCGGCGCATAGCCGCCAGCGCGTGGGCGAACGCCTGAATCTGGGCGTGCGCGCCATGGACGTCTTCACCACCTGCTGCCGCGGCCAGCGTCTCGGCGTCTTCGCCGGTTCCGGCGTCGGCAAGTCGGTGCTGCTGTCCATGCTGGCGCGCGAAGCCACCTGCGACGCCGTCGTGGTCGGCCTGATCGGCGAACGCGGCCGCGAGGTACGCGAATTCATCGAAGAGACGCTGGGGCCGGAAGGCCTCAGACGCGCCATCGTGGTCGTGGCGACCTCGGACGAGCCGGCGCTGAAACGCCGCCAGGCCGCCTATATGACCCTGGCCCTGTCTGAATTCCTCCGCGACCAGGGGCTTGAGGTCCTGTGTCTGATGGACTCGGTGACGCGCTTCGCCATGGCCCAGCGCGAAATCGGCCTGGCGACGGGCGAACCGCCGACCACCAAGGGCTATACCCCCACCTGTTTCGCCGAACTGCCCAAGCTGCTCGAACGCGCCGGACCGGGGCCGATCCTGCCCGACGGCACGCAGACCGGTCCGATCACCGGGCTGTTCACCGTGCTGGTCGACGGCGACGACCACAACGAGCCGATCGCCGACGCCGTGCGCGGGATTCTCGACGGCCATATCGTCATGAGCCGCTCGATTGCCGAACGCGGCCGCTTCCCCGCCATCGACGTGCTGAAAAGCATCAGCCGGACCATGCCCGACTGCCAGACCCTGCCGGAACGCGACATCGTGCGCCAGGCGCGCAAAGTCCTGTCGTCCTATTCCAACATGGAGGAACTGATCCGCATCGGGGCCTATCGCCAGGGCTCGGACCCGGACGTCGACCGCGCCATAATCCTCAATCCGTCGGTCGAAGAATTTCTTCGCCAGGGCAAGGACGAGTACACGCCTCTTGACGAGTCCTTTACCCTTTTGGGGGAGATTCTTTCCCAGGCTTAAGATTTTTGAATAAGCCGTAAAGGAAGAATACCATGACCAAATGGGCCAAGTCGCTGATCCGCCTGTCGACCTATGAGGTCGAAACCCTGCAGAAGCGCCTGGCCGAAGTGGTCACCCGCCGCACGCATTTCGAAATGAAGATCGCCACGCTCGATGCCGAATACGAGCTGGAATGCGCCAGGGCAGCCGCCGACGCCGCCATTGCGCACGTGCTGCCGGCCTACAAGCACGGCTTCAGGCTGCGCCGCGATACCGCCGTCGGCGAACTCGACGTCATCGTTGCCGAAGAGGACGGCATCCGCGACCAGCTGTCGGTCGCCTTCGAAGAGCTGAAGAAGTTCGAGCACGTCGCCGAGGTCACGCAGCTGAAGCGGATCGCCGCCCAGAAGCGCGCCGAAGACGCCGCGCTCGACGAAGCGGCCCTGCGTATCAGCGCCAACAACGCCAAGGCCCAGCGCCGGGCTTAAACCGCTTTCTTGCACCTCCCCGTTTTCGTAGAAAATGGGGAGGGGGACCACCCGGAGCCCTTGGCGAAGGGTGGTGGTGGGGTTTCTTACTTTCCTGGGCCACCGATGCCCTAAAAGTAAGCAAGAAACCCCTCCACCACATCTCCTTCGCCATCGCTAACGCGATGCTCACTCGTGCGGTCCCCCCCATCGCTACGCGACGGGGAGATGCAATTCTTTGGGGGTTGAATGAAAAATCGCCGCACCGTCCTGGCCGGTCTCGGGGCCGCCGCCATCGCGCCCGCCGCCTGCGCCGCCCCTTACGGCGCGATTCCGCCGCTCAAATCCTGCGCCCGTTTTCCCATCGGCGTCGCGGTGCGTGCGCCGATGCTCAGCGACGACGCGCAATACGCCGATCTGGTCGCCACCCACTTTTCGCGCCTGACGCCCGAGTGGGAAATGAAGATGGAATACATCCTAAAGCCCGATGGCAGCTACCAATTCGACCGGCCCGACGCGATGGTCGACTTTGCGCAAAGGCACGGCATGGCCTTCCATGGCCATACCCTGGTCTGGTACGCAGAGGATGGCGACATCTTTCAGACGCTGAAAGGCAAGCCCGACGCCTTTCTCAATGCCTATGTCAAATACATCCAGGACGTGGTCGGGCGGTATAAAGGCCGCATCCGGGGCTGGGACGTGGTCAACGAGCCCGTCATGGAGGAAGGCGAGGCTTTACGCGACTGCCTGTGGAGCCAGGTCTTAAGCGAAGACTATATCGGCCTGGCGCTGACGGCGGCGCATGAAGCCGATCCGTCGGCCACCCTGCTGGTCAACGACTACTTCCTCGAGACCAAACCCAGGAAGCGCGCGACCTTCATGAAGATGTGCGAGACGCTGCTGAAAAACGGCGCGCCGCTGCATGGCGTGGGGACACAGACCCACCTGATGGCGGATATCGAGCCGGGCCTGATCACCGCGGCCATCAAGGATATCGCCTCGCTGGGCCTGAAGGTTCACGTGTCGGAAATCGATATCTCCGTTGCCGGCGCCCGGGCGGGCCTCAACCGCGCCGAACCGCGCGAGGGCCAGATCCGCGCGATCAATGAGATCGTCGAAGCCTATCACGGCCTGCCCGAGGCCCAGCGCTACGGCATCACCATCTGGGGCGTGCGCGACAGCGATTCCTGGCTGAACGGGGAAAAAGAATTCAAGGGCGCGGACGATCCCCTGCTGTTCGACAGGATGGGACGGCCGAAGCCCGTAGCCAGGGCGTTTGCCGATGCGCTGAAAACCGCCTAATCCTGGCGGAAGCGGGGACGGAAGAAGGGGTCTTCCAGGATATTGCCTGTCTCCGGCGCCGGTGCAGGTTCGCTACTGTCGGCTGCCGGCGGCTCGAATTTCAGCGGATCGACCTTGGGCGTGAAGCTTTCCGCCACGGCCTGCGGCTGGGGCGCCGCGGCCGGAACCGCGATTTTCGGCATTTCCAGCTTTTCCTGGTACTGGCGCAAGGTCCGCAGGTCCTCGGCGATGCTCAGCACAGCCATGTAGAATTCGCAGGCCGAACGCCAGACCAGCATGCCGATCAGGATCAGCAGCCAGCCGATCACGACCAGCCCCAGGGCCAGCAACCACGCCATGGGACCGCCGTCCTGCAGGGCCTGGCCAACCGCGACGCCCGCGACGCCGCACGCCCCCAGAAAGAACAGGCACAGGCCCGCCCAGTAGACGATATGAACGATGGGCTTGGTCACCAGCCGGTCGAAAGTCAGCAGGGAATTATAGATCTCGCCGGGCCGGGTGGTGCCGAACGCCTGCCGGATAATACGATTCATGAAGGTCCCTAACCTGTCGGGCTACGCCGGTACAAATACGCCAGATAGACGAAAACTCGCCGCGTCGCAGTAAAAGGCGATTTGTTGTGGAAATGTCAAGAGTCGGAGGTAGGTTGCCAGGAGAACGACGCAGTCGTGGCGGAAGGAAATATGGGATTGTTCGGCTTGCGCAGTTTTATATCCGGCCTGTGCCTGGGCGTCGCCACGGGATGGGTCGCAGCCACATTCATGTCCATGTTTCTGATCCACCATGAGCCCGACCCCGCCCATGGCTTCGTTTACCCGTACACAGGGGACTCGAACGAGATCCTAGGCTATATCCGCGATATTGACCTGCGTCCCATGGCCAGCGCCATCCCGGCCGCTCTTCTGATTTATGCTGCGGGAAAAATCCTGCCGTCACGCTGGGCCACCCATCCGGACGGAACGCGCGCCCTGGACAAAAGCCGCCGCTCCAAGCCGGCCTGGTTCACGGGCTTTATCATCGCAACGATCGCTACCTTCGTCTTGCTGCACATCCACGATCTGGGCCTTGATCCCGCAGCAGACCTGGTCTCCGCAAAGATACGGGCAATCCGGCACTAAACCTGTCCGACCGTCTTCAGCCTGACCTTCGGGTGTATCTCGTTCTGGCTCATCACCACCGTATTGGCGCGGAAACGCTCGATGATCGAGCGCACGAAAGGCCGGATCATCGGGCTGGTCAGCAGCACCGCCACCTCGCCCGACATCGAGACGCGTTCGAACGTATCGCGCACGGCGCGGATGAATTCCTGGAGCTGCGACGGTGCCATGGTCAGCTGGCGGTCCTCGCCCTGCCCCACCAGCGACGAGGCGAACGCGCTTTCCCATTCGTGCGACAGGGTGACGATGGGCAAGCTTCCGTCTTCCGAACGGTTCTGCCAGCACAGCTGGCGCGCCAGGCGGCCGCGCACGTGCTCGACCATCTGGGTGATCGACTTGGTGTGGGCCGCCGCCTCGCCCAGGGCTTCGAGAATCGCCGGCAGGTCGCGGATCGACACGCGCTCCTTCAGCAGCGACTGCAGCACGCGCTGCACGGTGGCGGCCGAAACCACCGCCGGGATCAGGTCGTCGACCAGCTTCTTTTCGTCGGCCGGAATGTCGCGCAGCAGCTTGGTTACTTCCGAGTAGGACAGGATGTCGGACATATTGTCCTTGAGGATTTCGGTCAGGTGCGTCGTGATGACGGTCGCCGGATCGACGATGGTATAGCCCAGGAAGGTCGCTTCCTCGCGCAGGGACTGGTCGATCCAGGTCGCCGGAAGGCCGAAGGCCGGCTCCTTCATGTGCTCGCCCGGCAGCTCGACCTGGCGGCCCGAAGGATCCATGGCCATCAGCGAGCCGATGCGGACCTCGCCCGAGCCCGCCTCCATCTCCTTGATGCGCACGCAATAGCCCTGGTTGGGCAGGCGCATGTTGTCGAGGATACGCACGGACGGCATGATGAAGCCGTATTCCTGCGCCAGGGTGCGGCGCAGGGCCTTGATCTGGTCGGTCAGCTTGCGCCCGTCGAGATCGTTGATCAGGCCCAGCAGCCCCAGGCCCAGCTCTATCTTGACGTCGTCGATGGCCAGCGCCGCCGAGATCGGTTCGTCTTCCGGCGCCGTGGGGGCTGCCGCGTTCATGGCCGCAATCTCTTCCGGCGTCGGCCCCTTGGGCTTGTTGCCGTTCCTCCAGGCCAGCATGCCGGCGCCGATGGCGATGCCGGCAAACGGGATCAGCGGCATGCCCGGCACAAGCCCCAGCACGCCGGCGGCCGCCGACACCATGCCCAGCGCGACCGGGTTGGTCGCCAGCTGCGCGACCAGGGCCTTGTCGGCCGAGCCGTCGACGCCCGCCTTCGACACCAGGAAGCCGGCCGCCAGCGAGATGATCAGCGCCGGGATCTGCGTCACCAGGCCGTCGCCGACGGTCAGCTGGATGTATTTCGACGCCGCGTCGCCGGGCGCCAGGTGGTGGCTGAAGATACCGATCAGCATCCCGCCGACGATATTGATGCCGGTGATGACCAGGCCCGCCACCGCGTCGCCGCGCACGAACTTCGAGGCACCGTCCATGGCGCCGAAGAAGCCCGACTCCTGTTCGACCTCCTTGCGGCGGCGCTTGGCCTCGTCCTGGTCGATCAGGCCCGACGACAGGTCGGCGTCGATCGCCATCTGCTTGCCCGGCATCGAGTCGAGGGTGAAGCGGGCGGCGACTTCGGCGATCCGGCCCGAACCTTTCGTGATGACCACGAAGTTGATCAGGATGAAGATGGCGAACAGCACGATGCCGATGATGAAGTTGCCCTGCATCAGCAAGTGACCGAACGCCTTGATGGTGGCGCCGGCGGCGGCTTCGCCTTCCTGGCCGTGGGAAAGAATCAGGCGCGTCGAGGCCACGTTCAGCGACAGGCGGAACATGGTGGTGACCAGAAGCACCGTCGGGAAGGCTGAGAATTCGAGTGGTCGCTTGATGAGCAGCGCCGTCATCAGGATCAGGATGGCCGACATGATCGACAGCGACAGCAGCACGTCGAGCAGGATCGACGGCACCGGCAGGATCAGGAAGGTGATGATCATGATGACGCCAAGCGCCATCACGACTTCGCCGCGCTTCAGCCAACCCTGGATGTCGGCGAAGCTGATGGCGGGGCCGTTACCGGCGGTTGGCGCAGCGTCAGCCACCGAAGGGTCTCCAGCAATCGGGTGGAATTACGCCCCTGGGGCTTTTGGGGGCACTGGGCAAAATTTACCCGGCCGATGGTGAACAAGGCGTTAAGACGCGGGTAACAGATTAAGAACCACCGCCCTCAGGCAGCGGAGCCGCCACATTCCGGTTGCGTTTCTGAAATAATCTGCGGCCTGCCTTGGGGTAAATCTGACAACGGCGGGGCCAAGGCGTAAAATTTCCCCGATTCGATGGAAATCGCAGGGACAGCGGGATGACGGAGCGACACAAGGGACTGACGGCACTGGCCGCGCTGGGATGGCTGGCCATGGCGCCGGTGACGGCTCAGGCGCAATCCGTTACCTGCCCGCAAGGGGCGGGCGCCATCGCCTGTGCACGGCCGCCGGGCGGATCGCCCCTCCCCCCCTTCCTGTTCAATAGTTCCCAGGCCGCCAATATCCAGGCGCTCCAGGGCATGGCCATCTGGTCCGGGTCGGTACTGGGTTTCGGCAATGCCCGCTTCGCCAGCGGTGAGACGCCTCAGAACTACATCGGCGGCAATATCGTGTCGCGCACCTGGCGCGACAAGGGCGGATCGATCGTCACCGGCGGCCTGTCCTTTCCAGGCTCGGAAAGCCGCACCTCGGTCCAAGGCGCGGCGCTGCAGGACATCTACGATGCCGGCTCCGCCCTGGGCCTTGAGGGCGACCAGAGCCTTTATATCGCGGGTTTCGCCAACCTAGCCGACAGCCGGACCGTCTATTCCGCCGACCAGCGCGAGACCAACGAACGCGACCTGACGCTGAGCACCGCGGCCGCCTGGCGCAAAGGTGAAACCTATCTTATCGGGCTGGCCAGCGTCATTCGCGGCCACGGCAGCCTGGGCGACAATGCTTCCGGCTCCTTCGGCCGCTATACCAACAGCGGCTTCAACGCCATGGTCACGGCCGGCCGGCGTTTGGAACTGGTCGATCCGGCCATCCGCGGCTTTGCCATGAGCCTCGATCTCAGCGGCCACGTGGCCTATTTCGAGGGCCATTCCGGCGGCTTCTCGGACGATCGCGGCACTGTCTACGGCAAGGGCCGCGCCCAGTCCTGGCTGGGCGGCGGCGAAGCCAGCCTGCAGTTCATCGTGCCGGGCAGGCACTGGCGCTGGACGCCCTATGTCGGCCTGACCCGCGACCGCTACCTGTCGCCGCACGTTTCGGTCGACGCCACCGACGCGCAGGGGCGTATCGACTACGTGTCGCGCCGGTCCCTGGGCGGGGTAGAGGCCGGCGTCGGCATGACCAGCGCCCGGGACCTGTCGCTGTCGATCCAGGCCTACAGCCAGGGTAATGCCGAACTGAACGATACGGGCATACTGCTCTCGCTGTCGCGGCCCATGTAGGCCATGCGCCGGGCCGCCGTCGTCTCCCTCATGGTGCTTGGAGCCTGTGCGCCGGTTACGCGGGCGCCGCCGTCGGCCGAACTCTATGCCCGCTTTGCCCTGGTGTCGCAGCCGGTCACGGCGGCCGGGCAACTGACGCTCGGCGGCCGCGCCATGCAGTGCGGAGCGGCAAAAACGGTGATGGACAGGGCTTTACGCGACTACGGCGCGGCGATCGGCGACTTCATCGTGCTCAATCCCGACCGCCTGGCCGGCGCGCCGCCGGATGCGCAGTTATGGGTCTATGCCCACGAATGCGGGCACCTGAACGGCCGGACGGACGAAGCCGCCGCCGACTGTTTCGGCGTCCGGAAGGGCCGAGACGAAGGCTGGCTGGATGCGGGCGGATTGGATACCGTCTGCGCCTTCGTGACGAAGGTTGCGCCCGACCACCTTCACGCGCCGGGCGCCGACCGCTGCGCGGCCATGCGGCGGTGTTTCGCCTCGTCTGCCCGATAATTCCCCCTATCCATCTGGAAATTCCGGTGATACCGTGGTTCCAAAGATAGCGGTAACAGCCGCAGGGGAGACGAAATTGAAATCGATTACAGCACTTGCGGGGCTGGCGGCCCTTTTTGCGGGGCCGGTCATGGCGGCGCCACCGCGACCGCCCGTCACGGCTGTGTCGCACATCGCCGTCTACGCCGCCGACATGTCGAAAACCGAGACCTTCTATGTGCATGATCTTGGCGCCACCAAGCGCCCGGATCCGGAAAACGCCGCCGGCGCCCGCTACTACGTGTCGCCGGCGCAGTTTATCGAAGTTCTGCCCCTGCCGGCTGACGCCGGCAAGAACCGGCTGGACCATATTGCGTTTGCCACAGCCGATGCCGAGGCGATGCGACAGTACCTGGCGGGCCAGCACGTGACCGTGCCGTCGAAAGTGAGCCTCTGGGCCGACGGATCGAAAAGCTTTGCCGTGACCGATCCCGAAGGCAACCGCGTGGAGTTCAACGAGAGCAAGCCCGCCGATGTGCCGACCGATGCCTTGTCTGGCCATATCATCCATGTCGGCATGATCGTCCATGACCGCGCCAGGGAGGACGGTTTCTACCGCGCTGTCCTGGGCCTGCGGCCCTACTGGTACGGCGGATTCAAGGAAGACAGGCCCGACTGGGTGTCGCAGCAGGTGCCCGACGGCACGGACTGGCTGGAATACATGCTGGCGAGCGGCCCGGAGACGAGTGGCATCCCGGCCGCCATGAGCCAGCAGACGGCGGGCGTGCTCAACCACTTCTCGCTGGGCGTGGACAACGCCGAGGCGGCCTATACGACGCTGTGGACAGGCAAACGACTCGACGGCCAGGGCGACGGCAGCCATCCCAAGATCGGACTCGACGCCAAGTGGCAGATCAATCTCTACGATCCCGACGGCACCCGCGCCGAGATCATGGAGTTCCATGCCGTGGGCAAACCCTGCTGCTCACCTTTTACGGCCAAGGATCCGGAGAAGTAGGGCATGCTCAGACCATATCGGCATTGCGCCTTGCACCTCCCCGTTTCCGCAGGAAATGGGGAGGGGGACCGCACGACTGAGCGTTGCGCAAGCAACGGCGAAGGCGATGTGGTGGTGGGGTTTCTTACTTTCTTCAAACCGCGTGCCATCGAAAAGTAAGCAAGAAACCCCACCACCACATCTCACCGCTTCGCGGCTCGTGCGGTCCCCCTCCCCATTCGT
>CAKZJB010000190.1 GCA_936940865.1 uncultured Asticcacaulis sp.
CCATAAGCTCGACACGTTGCGAGCTTGGACGGATACAGGGTGCCTGACGCATCTGATTGAGACAAAGAAGCCCTCCCGGTCCGCCGGGAGGGCTTTTTCGTTGCGCTGCCAGCAAGAACCCCCTCCACCGCTTCGCGGTCCCCCTCCCCATGCCGTGCATGGGGAGGAGAACTGGCGCACCTTTCTTCTCCCCATCGCCAGATGGGGAGGGGGACCACGAAGTGGTGGAGGGGGCGTAGCCGACCGAAGGGCGGCGAAGCTAATGGAAGACGCCATTTGGCGGCAGATCGCCTATTTCCGGCGAAAATCCGACTGGTGTCCCTAATACCGGACGCTAAACTCGCCGCAACGGAGAGGCCCATGATCCTGATCGGCCAGTACGATTCGCCTTTTGTCCGCCGCGTCGCCATCGCGATGACGCTTTACGGCATGACGTTCGAGCACCGCCCGTGGTCGACCTTCGGCGAAGGCGACCTGATCGCGCCGTTCAATCCGTTGCGCCGCGTGCCGACACTCGTCCTCGACGACGGCGGCGTCATCATCGACAGCGCCTGCATCGTCGACTGGATCGACGAACAGGCGGGCGACAAGGCGCTGATCGCCAGATCCGGTCCGGACCGCCAGAAAGCCCTCTACCATATAGCGCTCGCTACCGGCTTCTCCGACAAGGCGGTCGCCATGTTCTACGAGAAGGTCCTGCACGAAAAGACCTCCGACATATGGTTGCCGCGCCTGCAAACCCAGATCGGCGCCGCGCTCGACTGCCTGAACGTCATCCGGGCCGAGGCAAAAACGCCTTGGCTCCTGGGATCGGCGCTGACCCACGCCGATATCGCGCTCGGCGCCTCGGTCCGCCATGCCATCGAGGCGCACAAGACCGCTATCGACTGGTCGCGATGGCCGGCCCTGGTCGCGCATAGCGAAGCCTGCGAAGCGCTCGACGTCTTCAAGGCGATCTACCAGCCTTTCAAGGGACCCGGTGATTAACCATCCCGCTTAGCCCGTTTTTCACCCTATCGGGCTAGGGTAGGGGACCACCACCCGGACCGCGACATGCCTCAGATTATCGATTGCCTGTGCCCGCACGATTTGACACCAGCCGATGAAGCGCGATGGATGGCTTTCGTCGCCGGACGCGATGACCTGACCGGCCCCTATTTCGACGTACGCTATGTCAAGGCGATCGCCGCGGCCGTGCCGTGCGCCGGCATCGCGCGCGTCCGTGACGGCGACGAGGTCGTGGCCTATTTTCCTTACCAGCTCCGTGCGCGTGTCATGCAGCCGCTCGGCGCGCCGCTCAGCGATTACCACGGCCTGATTGCCGCGCCCGGCACCACCATCGACTTCGACGGCCTGCTGCGCGCCGCCGGCGCCCGCCGCCTCGAATTCCAGGGCTGGATCGGCCAGGCGCCCCAAACCGAGGGCAAGGGAGAGGGCGTAGCCTTGCGCCGCCGTGTCGCCGATATCCGCCAGGGCTACGACGCCTGGTGGCAGGCCCAGGACCATGAACACCACAAGTTTTTCAAGAATATCGGCCGCTGCCAGCGCAACGTCGAAAAGGACTTCGGCGGCTTTGCCTTCACCTGGGAGCACGTCACGCCCGAAGTCATGGACTGGGTGCTCGCCCGCAAGCGCGAACAGTACCGCGAAAGCGGCATGCACGACGTTTTCGGCTGCGGCTGGACGCGCGCCATGCTTGACGCGCTGGCCGCCGACGATGTCGACGGTTATGGTCTCCGCGCCGGCGTCTTCCGCCGCGACGGCCAAATCGTCGCTGCCGAGATCGGGCTGATGGGCGGCGGAGAGGTCCATCTCTGGTTTCCGGCCTACGACCCGGCCTACTACCGCTATTCGGTCGGCATCCTCCTGGCCGTCGCTATTATCAGGGCGGCCGCCGACCTGGGCCTGCAACGCGTCGACTTCGGCACGGGGGGCGAGGACTACAAGGCGCCTCTGACCGTTGACCAGGGCGAATGCCGCGAGGCCGTCTTCGAACCGAATGTCCCGCTGTTGCGCCGCGCCGCCGATGTCGCCATTGACGCCCTGCCCATGACGCGCTGCCGCATCAAGGCGCTGCGCCTGTCACTCCACCGGCGTGTCAGCCTGATCCGCGCGACCGAAACCAGCGCGGCCGGATGGGGCAGGGCGCTTGTCGCCCTGGGGCAGCGCTTTATGGTGCGGCGAAGCGCGGCAAAAGCTGCGAGATAATCGGAAATGACGCCTGCGATTTACCGCGGGCTTATTTTCTTGGCCTTTCGGCGATTCAGCCCTTGACCTTCGCGAGTCGTCCACGTATATCCGCGACCTCTGTTGGATCGGCTGTGGCGTCGTTTGGCGCCAGACGCGGTCTGCAAGCATTTACCCAAGCCGTCCGGCGCCCTTATCTATAAGGATTTGGACGGATTGATCAGCGGCCCGCGGCAGTGAAAACTGGCGTTGGGCTTTGTTTTTGCGGATTACGCGTCCGGAGGGGGTAACCCCACGGGCTGGTCTTTGAAATGGTTCACTGGACGCGTTTGCGCACCCTTTGAGGAAAACGAGCGATATGGATCGTCAGAATATCCGCATCAGGCTCAAGGCCTTCGATCACCGCGTCCTGGATCATTCCACGCGCGAAATCGTCAATACGGCCAAGAGAACCGGTGCTACTGTCCGGGGCCCGATCCCCTTGCCCACGCTGATCGAGCGCTTCACCGTGAACCGTTCGCCGCACGTCGACAAGAAGTCGCGCGAGCAGTTCGAAATTCGCACGCACAAGCGCGTGCTCGATATCGTCGATCCGACCCCGCAAACCGTGGACGCGCTGATGAAGCTCGACCTGTCGGCCGGCGTCGACGTCGAGATCAAGATCTAAGGGGCGCACGATGAGCCAGACTCAACGCACGGGCCTGATCGCCAAGAAGCTGGGCATGACCCGCTTCTTCGATACCGATGGCTCCCATGTGCCGGTAACGGTGCTTTCGCTCGACGGCTGTACGGTCGTCGCCCAGCGTACCAAGGCCCGCGACGGCTATTCCGCGCTGCAACTCGGCGCCGGTACCCGCAAGGCCAAGAATACCTCGAACGCCGAGCGCGTCCGTTTCGCCAAGGCTCAGGTCGAGCCGAAGGCGGTCCTGACTGAGTTCCGCGTGTCCGAAGACGCTTTGATCGACGTCGGTGCGGAGTTCACCGCCGATCACTTCGTTGAGGGCCAGCGCGTCGACATTCAGGGCATCACGATCGGTAAGGGCTTTGCCGGCGCCATGAAGCGCTGGAACTTCGGCGGTCTTCGCGCCACCCACGGCGTTTCGGTCTCGCACCGTTCGCACGGTTCGACCGGTAACCGCCAGGATCCGGGCCGTACCTTCCCGGGCAAGAAGATGGCCGGTCACTACGGTGTCGAAACCGTCACCACCCTGAACCTGCAGGTCGTCCGCATCGATGCCGAGCGCGGCCTGGTTTTCATCCGCGGCGCCGTCCCGGGTGCGGAAGGTTCCTACGTCAAGATCCGCGACGCGGTGAAGAAGGCGGCTCCGGCCGGTCTGAAGTTCCCTGGCGCGATCAAGTCCAAGGATGCTGCCGCGGCGCCGGCTCCGGCCGCTGAAGAAGCTCCTGCTCAAGAGGGCGCGGAATAATCATGAAACTCGACGTCATCAAACTCGACGCCTCGGCTGCCGGTTCGGTGGATGTGTCCGATCTCGTTTTCGGGATCGCGGACATCCGCACCGACATCCTGTCGCGCGTCGTCAACTGGCAGTTGGCCAAGCGCCGCGCCGGTACGCACAAGGTCCAGACGCGCAATGAAAATTCGCGCACTGGCAAGAAGATGTACAAGCAGAAGGGCTCCGGCGGCGCCCGTCACGGTTCGCGCCGTGCGCCGCAATTCGTCGGCGGCTCGCGCGCTTTCGGTCCGGTCGTCCGTTCGCACGGCTTCGACCTGCCGAAGAAGGTCCGCGCGCTCGGTCTGCGTCACGCCCTGTCGTCCAAGGTCAAGTCGGGCTCGCTGGTCATCCTCGACCAGGCCGTTCTCGACGCCCCCAAGACGGCGGCGCTCAAGGCTTCCTTCGAAAAGCTGGGCCTGAAGAACGCTCTCTTCATCGCCGGCCCGGAAGTTGACGCCAACTTCGCTCTCGCTTCGCGCAACATCCCGAACATCGACGTCCTGCCGACCGCGGGCCTGAATGTCTATGACATCCTGCGCCGCGAAAAGCTGGTCCTGACGAAGGCGGCGGTCGAAGCCATCGAAGCCCGCTTCGCTGTGGAGGCTTGAAGATAATGGCTGCTACCATCCGCAATTTCGACGTCCTCCTGGCGCCGCACATCACCGAAAAGTCGACCATTCTGTCGGAACAGAACAAGGTCGTCTTCAAGGTGGCGCTCGACTCCAGCAAGGACGAAGTCGCTTCCGCCGTCGAAGCCATCTACAACGTCAAGGTCACCAAGGTGAACACCATCGTCACCAAGGGCAAGACCAAGCGTTTCAAGGGCATCAAGGGCCGTCGCAGCGACGTCAAGAAAGCGATCGTCACCCTGGCCGAAGGCCAGTCGATCGACGTTACGACCGGTCTGTAAGGAAGGCGTGATCCCATGGCATTAAAGACATTCAATCCGACTTCGCCGGGCCGCCGTCAATTGGTCCTGGTCGATCGTTCGGAACTTCACAAAGGGCGTCCTGAAAAATCGCTGGTCGAGGGTCTGACGAAGACCGGCGGCCGTGGCGCCCAGGGCCGTGTCGCCGTCCGTTTCCGCGGCGGCGGAGCCAAGAAGCTCTATCGCGTCATCGACTTCAAGCGTCGCAAGTTCGACGTGCCGGCGACGGTCGAGCGTCTGGAATACGATCCGAACCGTTCGGCGTTCATCGCGCTGATCACCTATCAGGACGGTGAGAAGGCCTACATCCTGGCGCCGCAGCGCCTGAAGGCCGGCGACACCGTGATCGCTTCGGAAAAGGTCGACGTGAAGCCTGGCAATGCGGCGCCTCTGCGCAGCCTGCCGATCGGCACGATCATCCACAATGTCGAGCTGAAGCCGTCCAAGGGCGGTCAGCTGGCCCGTTCGGCCGGCGCCTACGCCCAGCTGGTCGGCCGCGATGCGGGCTACGCCCAGATCCGTCTCGGCTCGGGCGAACTGCGCATGGTGCTTGACACCTGCATGGCGACCGTCGGCGCCGTTTCGAACCCCGACCACATGAACACCAACCTGGGCAAGGCTGGTCGTTCGCGTCACTTAGGCTTCCGTCCGCACGTTCGCGGCGTCGCCATGAACCCGGTCGACCACCCGCACGGCGGTGGTGAAGGCAAGACCTCGGGCGGCCGTAACCCGGTCACGCCTTGGGGTGTTCCCACCAAGGGCCGCAAGACTCGTACCAACAAGGCGACGGACAAGTACATCATCCGTTCGCGTCACGTTAAGAAGGCTCGCTAAACCATGGCTCGCTCCGTATGGAAAGGACCCTTCGTGGATGGCCACCTTCTGAAGAAGGCGGAAACCGCGCAAGCGTCCGGTCGCAAAGAGGTCATCAAGACCTGGTCGCGTCGTTCGGTCATCATGCCGCAATTCGTCGGTCTGACGATGGGCGTCTACAATGGCCAGAAGCATGTGCCCGTCCTCATCAACGAGGACATGGTGGGCATGAAGCTCGGTGAATTCTCGCCGACGCGCAACTTCCCCGGCCACGCCGCCGACAAGAAGGCGAAGAAGAGGTAAGTCATGTCGCAGACCAAGAATCCGCGCCGCGTCGAAGCCAACGAAGCCCGCGCCAAGCTGGTTTCGGTGCGCATTTCGCCGCAGAAGCTGAACCTCGTCGCGCAATCGATCCGCGGCCTCAAGGTGCAACGCGCCCTGAACGAGCTGGAATTCTCGCGCAAGCGCATCGCCAAGGACGTCCGCAAGGCGCTCTATTCGGCGATCTCGAACGCCGAGAACAACCACAACCTCGACATCGACAACCTGGTTGTCGCCGAGGCTTTCGTGGGCAAGGGCATCGTCATGAAGCGCTTCGCCTCGCGTGCCCGCGGCCGTTCGTCGCGCATCATGAAACCCTTCTCCGAACTGACGATCGTCGTTCGTGAACTCGGCCAGGAGGCTGCATAATGGGTCAGAAAGCCAACCCCGTCGGCCTTCGCCTCGGCATCAACCGTACCTGGGATTCGCGCTGGTTCGCCGCGCGCACCGAGTACGCCAAGCTGCTGCACCAGGACCTGAAGATCCGTAAGGAACTGAAGCAGAAGCTGAACGCCGCCGGCGTTTCGCGCATCATCATCGAGCGCCCGCACAAGAAGTGCCGCATCACCATCTACGCCGCCCGTCCGGGCGTCGTGATCGGCAAGAAGGGCGCCGACATCGACAAGCTGCGCAAGGATATCTCCGCGCTGACCGATGGCGAAGTGTTCCTCAACCTGGTTGAAGTCCGCAAGCCGGAAGTCGACGCCCAGCTGGTTGCCGAATCTATCGCTCAGCAGCTGGAACGCCGCGTTGCGTTCCGGCGCGCCATGAAGCGTTCGATCCAGTCGGCCATGCGCCTCGGCGCCAAGGGCATCCGGATGAACCTGTCGGGCCGTCTTGGCGGCGCTGAAATCGCCCGCATGGAGTGGTACCGCGAAGGCCGCGTGCCGCTGCACACCCTGCGTGCCGACATCGACATGGGCTTCGCCGAGGCCCTGACCACCTACGGCATCATCGGTGTCAAGGTGTGGATCTTCAAGGGCGAAGTCCTTGAGCACGATCCGATGGCCCAGGACAAGCGCTGGAGCCAGGAAGCGTCGGGTCCGTCGTCGAGCGAGCGCCCCGAGCGTTCGGATCGTGGCGACCGTAACCGCGGCCCGCGCCGCGATCGTAACCAGAAGGAGGCCTAAGCCATGATGCTTCCTAAGCGTACCAAGTACCGCAAGGCCTTCAAGGGCCGCATCCATGGTAATGCCAAGGGCGGTTATACGCTGAACTTCGGCTCCTACGGCCTGAAGACGACCGAACCGGAACGCCTGACGGCGCGCCAGATCGAAGCCGCCCGCCGTGCCATTACGCGTCAGATGAAGCGTCAAGGCCGCGTGTGGATCCGCGTCTTCCCCGACCTGCCCGTGACGGGCAAGCCGGCCGAAGTCCGGATGGGCTCGGGCAAGGGCGCGGTCGATTACTGGGCGGCGCGCGTCGCCCCGGGCCGTATCCTGTTTGAAATCGACGGCGTGCCGGACGATATCGCGCGTGAAGCGCTTCGTCTGGGCGCTGCCAAGCTGCCGGTGGCTACCCGCGTCGTGACCCGTATCGACGCCGGCATCGCCCAGGCCGCGGAGTAATAGCCATGACGAAGATCGCCGAATTGCGCTCCAAGACGACGGATCAGCTGCACGAGCAGCTCCTGTCGCTCAAGAAGGAGCAATTCAACCTGCGTTTCCAGAAGGCGACCGGCCAGCTGGAAAAGACTCACCGCGTCAACGAAATCCGCAAGGACGTCGCTCGCATCCAGTCTCTGCTGACGGCTCAAAAGGCCGCGGCGAAGACGGCCTAACAAGGAATAGACCATGCCCAAGCGCATTCTCGAAGGTCTGGTTGTTTCCGACAAGGGCGACAAGACCGTAGTTGTGAAGGTGGAACGCACCATCCTGCACCCCGTTCTGAAGAAGACGGTGCGTAAGTCGAAGCGTTACCACGCCCACGACGAAAACAACGCGTACAAGACCGGCGACGCCATTCGTATCATCGAATGCGCGCCCAAGTCGAAGCTCAAGACGTGGGAAGTCCTCCCGCGCGATCAGTAACCCGAACTAGGAAAGTTTAAGTCATGATTCAGATGCAAACTAACCTGGACGTCGCCGACAACTCCGGCGCCCGCCGGGTCATGTGCATCAAGGTGTTGGGCGGCTCCAAGCGCCGCTACGCCTCGGTGGGCGACCTGATCGTCGTGTCGGTCAAGGAAGCGATCCCGCGCGGCCGCGTCAAGAAGGGCGACGTCCTGCGCGCCATCGTGGTCCGCACGTCCAAGGACATTCAGCGTAAGGACGGTTCGGTCATCCGTTTCGACACCAACGCTGCCGTCATCGTCAACAAGTCTTCCGAGCCGATCGGCACCCGCATCTTCGGACCGGTTCCGCGCGAACTCCGCGCCAAGAACCACATGAAGATTATTTCCCTGGCTCCGGAGGTGATCTGATGGCCGCAAAGATTAAGAAGGGCGACGCCGTCGTCGTCCTGACCGGCAAGGACAAGGGCCGTCGCGGCACCGTCCTGAAGGTCCTGCCGACCGAAGGCCGTGTGGTCGTCCAAGGCATCAACATGGTCCAGCGCCATACCCGCCCGTCGCAAACCAACCCGAACGGCGGCATCGTCAACAAGGAAGCGTCGCTGCACGTTTCCAACGTCGCCCTGGTCGACGCCAACGGCAAGCCGACCCGCGTCGGTTTCAAGGTCGAAGGCGACAAGAAGGTGCGCGTTGCCAAGACGACCGGAGACGTCATCAATGGCTGATACTGAAGTTTACACGCCGCGCCTCAAGTCGGTCTACCTGGAGAAGATCCGGGCCGCCATGAAGGAAGAGTTCGGCTACACGAACGAAATGCAGGTCCCCAAGCTCGACAAGATCGTCGTGAACATGGGGATCGGCGAAGCCACCGCGGACTCCAAGAAGGTCCAGGCGGCCATCAAGGACCTGGCGGCCATCACCGGCCAGAAGCCCGCTCCGACCCGCGCCCGCAAGTCGATCGCCGGCTTCAAGCTGCGCGAAGGCATGGTCGTCGGCGCCAAGGTGACGCTGCGCAAGGAACGTATGTACGAATTCCTGGACCGCCTGATCACGATCGCGCTGCCGCGCGTGAAGGACTTCCGCGGCCTGAACGGCAATTCCTTCGACGGCCGTGGCAACTATGCCATGGGCCTGAAGGAACACATCGTGTTCCCGGAAATCAACTACGACCAGATCGATCAGATGTGGGGCATGGACATCGTCGTCTGCACCACGGCCACGAGTGACAAGGAAGCCAAGGCGCTTCTGAAGCACTTCCAGTTCCCGTTCATGTCGTAAGGGCGGGGAGAGAGAACCAATGGCAAAGAAATCCGCTGTCAACCGCAACGAGATGGTCAAGAAGCTGGTCGCGCAATACGCCGCCAAGCGCGAGGCCCTCAAGGCGACCGCCAACGACGAAAGCCTGCCGCTGGAGGAGCGCTTCGAAGCCCGCCTCAAGCTGGCCAAGCTGCCGCGCAACTCGAACCCGACGCGTATCCGCAACCGCTGCGAAATCACCGGTCGCCCGCGCGCCTTCTACCGCAAGCTCAAGATGAGCCGTATTTCGCTGCGCAAGCTCGGCAACGAAGGTCAGATCCCTGGTCTGACCAAGGCCAGCTGGTAAGGGAAGGGGACCACTATGTTTGTTAATGATCCTCTCAGCGACATGATCGCGCGCATCAAGAATGCGGCCCAGCGCCAGCGTTCGAAGGTGCTGACGCCCGCGTCGAAGCTTCGCGCCCGCGTGCTCGACGTGCTCAAGGACGAAGGCTACATCCGTGGCTACGAAGTCCTGGAAGTGCCGGGTGAGTTCCCGCAGTTCGAAATCGAACTGAAGTACTTCGACGGCCAGCCGGTCATCGCGGAAATCGCCCGCGTGTCCAAGCCGGGCCGCCGCGTCTATTCGTCGATCAAGGACCTCAAGCCGATCAAGAACGGCCTGGGGATCTCGATCCTGTCGACGCCCAAGGGCGTCATGTCTGACACCGCTGCCCGCGAACAGAACGTCGGCGGCGAAGTCCTCTGCCGCGTCTACTAAGCGCGGCAGTTCGGACACTTAAGGCAAAGGTTATATTATGTCTCGTATCGGCAAGAAGGCCATTACTGTCCCGGCGGGCGTGAATGTCACGCTCAGCGGCCAGGATGTGGCCGTCAAGGGCCCCAAGGGCCAGCTCGCCTGGAAGGTCGTCGAGGAAATCGAAGTCCGCCAGGAAGGCAACGTCATCCACATCACGCCGCGTGGCGACACCCAGCGCCACCGCGCCATGTGGGGCCTGTCGCGCACCCTGATCGCCAACATGGTCAAGGGCGTCACCGAAGGCTATGAAACGACCCTGGAAATGGTCGGCGTCGGTTACCGCGCCGCCATGAAGGGCACGACGCTGTCGCTGCAGCTCGGTTTCAGCCACGATGTCGATATCGTTCCGCCCGCCGGCATCAAGTTCGACACCCCGAAGCAGACCGAAATCAAGATCTCGGGCATCGACAAGCAGCAGGTCGGCGAAATTGCCGCCAAGATCCGCAAGATCCGTCCGCCTGAACCCTATAAGGGCAAGGGCGTCAAATATGCCGGCGAAAAGGTCCGCCGCAAGGAAGGCAAGAAGAAGTAAGCCATGGCTCTGTCTCCTCGTGAACAATTGGCTCGCCGGGCGCAACGCAACCGCACGCGCCTGAAGAAGCTGTCGAATGGCCGCCCGCGTCTGTCGGTCTTCCGTTCGGACAAGAACATCTATGCCCAGATCATCGACGACGCCAACGGCGTGACGATCGTGGCGGCTTCGTCGCTGGAAGGCGACAAGAAGCAGGGTTCGAACCAGGCGGCCGCCTCGGAAGTCGGCAAGCTGGTCGCGCAGCGCGCTATCGAAAAGGGCGTCAAGGACGTCGTCTTCGATCGCGGCGGCTACATCTATCACGGTCGCGTCAAGGCGCTGGCGGAAGCCGCGCGTGAAGCCGGCCTCAATTTCTAAGGAACTCTCATGGCTCGTCCCAGCGAAAATCGTTCCGAGCGCCGCGAGCGCACCGAGGAGCCCTCGGAGTTCGTAGAAAAGCTCGTCGCCATCAACCGCGTCGCCGCCACCGTCAAGGGCGGCCGTCGCTTCTCGTTCGCTGCTCTGATGGTCGTCGGCGACCAGAAGGGCCGCGTCGGCTACGGTCACGGCAAGGCGCGCGAAGTGCCGGAAGCCATCCGCAAGGCGACCGAAGAAGCCAAGAAGTCGATGATCCGCGTTCCGCTTCGCGAATCGCGCACGCTGCACCACGACGGCTACGGCCGCTGGGGCGCGGGCAAGATTCAGATGCGCGCGGCCCCTCCGGGCACGGGCGTCATCGCCGGCGGTCCGATGCGTGCCGTTCTTGAAACCCTCGGCGTCTCGGACGTCGTCGCCAAGTCGCTCGGCTCGTCGAACCCCTACAACATGGTGCGCGCCACCTTCGAAGCTCTGAAGGTCCAGTCGTCGCCCCGTCAAATCGCTTCGAAGCGCGGCAAGAAGGTCGGCGACCTCCTGGCCCGCCGTAACGACGGTGCCTCGGCGCCGGACGCAGTGGAGGGCTAAGTCGTGGCCACGATCAAGGTAAAGCAAACCGGATCTCCGATCCGCCGCACGAAGGACCAGCGCGCGACGCTGGCCGGTCTGGGCCTCAACAAGCTCGGCCGCGTGTCGGAACTCGAAGACACCCCGTCGGTCCGCGGCATGATCGCCAAGGTCCAGCACATGGTCGTCATCGTCGACTGATTTCGTCGTTTGACGGAACACTATCCCCGAGGGGGCCTGCTTTGGCAGTGCCCCCTTTGGTATTTTCCAGAGTCGGGACAAGACTCTTCTTGCAAAATTTGCATACCCCGCTAATAGCGAGGGCTCGAAAATCAACGCCGAGTGGGCCGTGCGGCCTGCGTAACTGAGAAGGAACAGGCAAAATGACGAAGCTGAATGAACTTCGCGACAACGAAGGCGCCACCAAGGGCCGCATGCGCGTCGGCCGTGGCCCCGGTTCGGGCAAGGGCAAGACGTCCGGCCGCGGCGTGAAGGGCCAGAAGTCGCGTACCGGCGTGTCGTTGCTGGGCTTCGAAGGCGGTCAGATGCCGCTGTACATGCGTATGCCCAAGCGCGGCTTCAACAATCCGTTCGCCCTCAAGTTCGCTGAAGTGAACCTGTGGCGCCTGCAGGACGCCATCGACGCCGGCAAGCTCGATATAAGCTCGCCGATCGATGCCGCCGCCCTGGTCAAGGCCGGTGTCATCCGTCGCGAGCTCGACGGCGTGCGCCTGCTCGGTGAAGGCGAACTGAAGGCCAAGGTGAACCTGACCGTCTATTCGGCGACCGCCTCGGCCGCCAAGGCCGTTGAAGCCGCCGGCGGTACGCTGACCCAAACCCGTCCGGCGAAGACCGAAGCCTCCGCCTGAGCGCGAGATTGACGTTTTCGTAACGCTACCCATATGGTGCGGGTGAGCGGGGCAGGGGCTTTAAGGATTCGCTCCTCCCGCCACGCCACCCGCATCGTTGGGATATAAGCACAAGGTCCGTCACAGGACCCGAAGTCGAGGGTATTTATGGCATCCGCAGCCGAGCAACTAGCCGCGAACCTGAATTTCAACGCCTTTTCCAAGGCGACGGATCTGCACAAACGCCTGCTGTTCACGCTCGGCGCGCTTATTATCTACCGGCTCGGCACCTACGTGCCGTTGCCTGGCATCAACATGACGGCGTTCGCGCAGGCCTTTTCCGGCCAGTCGCAGGGCATGCTGGGCATGATGAACATGTTCTCCGGCGGCGCCGTGCAGCGCATGGCTGTCTTCGCCCTGAACCTGATGCCCTACATTTCGGCGTCGATCATCATCCAATTGATGGGATCCGTATACGCGCCGTGGGAAAAGCTGCGCAAGGAAGGCGGCGAAGCCGGCCGCAAGCAGCTCAACCAGTATACCCGCTATCTTACCGTTTTCCTTGGATTGCTTCAGTCGTTCGGAATCGCCGCGGCCATGCAGAACGGAGGCCTGGCCCTGCATCCCGGCCCGTTCTTCCTGATTTCCTCGATGGTTACGCTGACGGGCGGCACCCTGTTCCTGATGTGGCTGGGTGAGCAGATCACCGCGCGCGGCATCGGCAACGGCTCGTCGATGATCATCTTCGCCGGCATCGTCGCCGTGCTGCCGAAGACGCTGGGCGGGCTGCTCAGCCAGGCTAAGGAAGGCCAGCTCAACTCGTTCGTACTGGTCGTGATCCTGGTCGTGCTGATCGCGGCGATCCTGTTCATCGTGTTCATGGAACGCGCGCAGCGCCGTCTGCTGGTGCAATATCCCAAGCGCCAGGTCGGCAACCGCATCATGGGCGGCGAAAGCTCGTTCATGCCGCTGAAGGTGAACACGTCGGGCGTCATCCCCCCGATCTTTGCGTCGTCGCTGCTGTTGATGCCGACCTCGATCCTGACCTTCCTCGGCAAGAACCCGGACAAGATCCCGCCGTTCCTGCAATGGTTGCCGTCCCTGACGGGCGTATTGCAGCACGGCCAGCCGGTCTTCATGATTCTCTATGCCGTGATGATCATCTTCTTCTCGTTCCTCTATACGTCGCTGGTCTTCAACCCCGACGAGACGGCCGAGAACCTGCGCAAGTACGGCGGCTTCCTGCCGGGCATCCGGCCGGGTAAGCGTACGGCGGAATACCTCGATTACGTGCTGACCCGCATTACCGTCATCGGCGCCGGCTACATCACCATCGTCTGCCTCCTGCCGGAGGCCCTGATCGCCAACCTCGGCAACAGCTTTTATTTCGGCGGCACCTCGATCCTGATCGTGGTGACCGTGACGATGGACACGGTGGCGCAGATTCAGTCGCACCTGCTGGCGCACCAGTATGACGGCCTGATCAAGAAGTCCAAACTCAAGACGGGCGCGAAGGCGACCGTGCCCGCCCGCCGGGGGCTGGGCCGGTAAGGGGAGAGAAAATGAACATTATCCTGTTCGGACCGCCGGCCGCGGGCAAGGGCACGCAGGCCAAGCTTCTGGTCGAGCGTCACGGCATGGTTCAGCTGTCGACCGGGGACATGCTCCGCGCGGAAATCGCGTCTGGGTCCGACCTCGGCAAGAAGGTCAAGGACATCCTGGCCGCCGGGCTTCTGGTTTCGGACGAGATCGTCATCGACCTGATCACCGCCAATCTTCCCAGGGCGGAAGCGGCCGGCGGCGCCATTTTCGATGGCTTTCCGCGCACCCTGGCCCAGGCCGAGGCGCTGGACAAGCTTCTGGGATCGCGCGGCAGCCTGATCGATCGTGTCGTCCGGTTGAAGGTCGATGAGAAGGCGTTGGTCGAACGTATCGAAAAGCGCTTCCACGACCAGGGGCGGGCCGACGACAATCCCGAGACCTACAAGGAGCGGCTGGCGGTTTACAACGCCCAGACCGCGCCCTTGCTGCCTTACTATGCCGCACAGGGCAAGCTGCGGGAGGTGGACGGCATGGGGCCGGTCGAGGATATTGCCGCGCGCATCGAAAGCGCGCTGGCGTAGGTTTCAAAAGTTTCAAATCGTCTGGTGACAGAGGGTTTGTTCAAGGCTGGTTTTCCGAATGTGAAACATTCGGCAAGGCCAACCGGCCGCCCGAGGCTTTGCGCTCAAGGAGCGAAGCGTTAGTGCTTCGCATGGGCGAGGAGCCTCGCGGCGCTTGAGCACAAAGCGTAAAAAAGGTGTGAGCGGGAGACATTCCGCTTGCATTTTTTGTGAATTAGACCATTGACGGGAGCCAAATCCCTTCTATAAGGGGCAGCTTCCGCGAAAACACGCGTATGAGCCCTTGGCCAGGCCGGGTCCGGCATGGCTGGGACGCATACGTGTCATCTTTCGTTTTATGAATACGTCCGCGAAGCCGGGCGTGTTGCAGGAGATCACCTCGTGGCCCGTATCGCTGGCGTCAACATACCGACCAACAAGCGCGTCATCATCGCGCTCCAATACATTCACGGCATCGGTCCGAAGAATGCCGAAGAGATCGTCAAGAAGGTTGGCATCGAAGACGCCCGCCGCGTCAACCAGCTTTCGGACGCCGAAGTGCTGCAGATCCGTGAAACCATCGACCGCGATTACACGGTCGAAGGCGACCTGCGCCGTGAAGTTTCCATGAACATCAAGCGCCTTATGGACCTGGCCTGCTACCGCGGCCTGCGTCACCGTAAGGGCCTGCCTGTGCGCGGTCAGCGCACGCACACCAATGCGCGCACGCGCAAAGGCCCGGCAAAGCCGATCGCCGGCAAGAAGAAGTAAGGGTAGCCTATGGCCAAGGAACCTTCACGCGTTAAAAAACGCGAACGCAAGAACATCACTTCGGGCGTCGCTCACGTCAACGCCTCGTTCAACAACACGATGATCACCATCACCGACGCGCAAGGCAATGCCGTGTCGTGGTCGTCGGCCGGCATGATGGGCTTCAAGGGTTCGCGTAAGTCGACCCCGTATGCTGCTCAGGTCGCCGCCGAAGACGCCGGTCGCAAGGCGATCGAGCATGGCGTCAAGACGCTGGAAGTCAGCGTCGCCGGTCCGGGTTCGGGCCGTGAATCGGCTCTGCGCGCCCTGCAGGCGGTGGGCTTCACCATCACGACCATTCGTGACGTGACGCCGATCCCGCACAACGGCTGCCGCCCGCCGAAGCGTCGTCGCGTTTAATCGCATACTCCCTATTTTGTCGTCGCCCTGGCTTTCGCCGGGGCGGCCTTTCCTGTCTTGAGGGACGTAAATGATCGAAAGAAACTGGCAACAGCTTATTCGTCCTGAGAAGCCACAAGTCGAAGCGGGGTCTGACCCCTCACGCAAAATGCGTCTGATCGCCGAACCGCTGGAACGCGGCTTTGGTGTCACGCTCGGCAACGCGCTGCGTCGCGTACTTCTCTCGTCGCTGCAGGGCGCCGCTGTGACCTCGGTCCAGATCGACGGCGTGGTGCACGAATTCTCCTCCATCGAAGGCGTTCGCGAAGACGTCGTCGACATCATCCTGAACATCAAGCAACTGGCCCTGCGCATGCATGCGGAAGGCCCGAAGCGCATGGTGCTCCGCGCCACGGGCGCCGGTCCGGTGACCGCCGGCCAGATCGACGTCCCGGCCGACATCGAGGTGCTGAACCCCGACCACGTGATCTGCACGCTGGACGAGGGCGCAAGCGTCCGCATGGAATTCACCGTCCAGAACGGCAAGGGCTACGTCCCGGCCGACCGTCTGCGCCCGGAAGACGCACCCATCGGCCTGATCGCGGTCGACGCGCTCTATTCGCCGGTCAAGAAGGTCGCCTATCGCGTCGAGCCGACCCGTCAGGGCCAGTCGCTCGACTACGACAAGCTGATCCTCGACGTTGAGACTAACGCCGCGGTGACGCCGGTCGATGCGGTGGCGTTCGCCGCCCGCATCCTGCAAGACCAGCTGCAGATCTTCATCACCTTCGAAGAGCCCAAGGCTCCGGTCGTGGAAGAAGGCAAGCCCGAGCTGCCGTTCAACCCGGCGCTGCTCAAGAAGGTCGACGAACTGGAACTCAGCGTCCGTTCGGCGAACTGCCTGAAGAACGACAACATCGTCTATATCGGCGACCTGATCCAGAAGACGGAATCGGAAATGCTCCGGACCCCGAACTTCGGCCGCAAGTCGCTGAACGAAATCAAGGAAGTCCTGGCGTCGATGAACCTGTCGCTCGGCATGGACATCCCGAACTGGCCGCCCGAGAACGTCGAGGACCTGGCCAAGAAGTTCGAAGACCAGATTTAGTCCCTTACATTCAAAGTCCTTCGCGCTTTGCGCTCAATGGACTTTGAACGTGATCCAATACAGGGAAAGCCAGGCGCGGGACGGCTCGTCGCCTGGCTTTCCCTTTTTTTGAGGGAGCCATTCTTGCGAATGGCTTTGTCGCTTACCGGGAAAGACCAAGACCTTGTCCCGGTAACCTCCGTGTCCCCCGGGATGCGGACGTCCGGAACGGGCAGGGGCCGATCGGTCGCCTGGCCTTCGCTTTCGGGCTCGTTTTTGGGGCCGCGCTGAGCCAGAGCGCCGTGCGGTCTTATGGAGAAAAGTCATGCGTCACGGCTCCGGCTATCGCAAACTCGGTCGTACGACCGCCCACCGCATCGCCATGTTCGCCAACATGTCGGCCTCGCTGATCAAGCACGAACAGATCGTCACCACCCTGCCGAAGGCCAAGGAACTGCGCCCCTTCGTCGAAAAGCTGGTGACGCTCGCCAAGTCGGGCACGCTGCACGACCGCCGCATCGCCATCTCGCGCGTTCGCGACGTGCCGCAGGTGGCCAAGCTGTTCGACGTGCTGGCCAAGCGTTATGAAAACCGTAACGGCGGCTATATCCGCATCCTGAAGGCCGGCTTCCGTCACGGCGACAACGCGCCGATGGCCGTCATCGAGTTCGTCGATCGCGACGAAAGCGCCAAGGGCCAGGATTCGGGCCCGGTGCTCGAAGCTGCCGGTGAAGAAGAATAATCCTTCTTCTCGCGTTTACACAGAATTTACAGAAGGCCTCCGGTTTTCGGGGGCCTTTTCGTTTCAACGGCTTCCGCGGGGCAAGGGTTCAGTTAACGGGGCTGTGATCGGTTGTCATGACACTGTTATTTCGCCAATGCAGCGAACGCGGTTAAGGTCGCTCGTGCGGGGGCCTGTTTTCGAGCAGCAGGCTGCCGTCAACTTTTCCGCAGTCAATCTCAAATGGAGGGCATCATGATCACTGACGACTATGGTAGCCGCGTGGCCGACGACGCTCACGACGTATTCGACGGGCTCGTATTGAGTGATGACCTGACGCTCGAAGCCGCCGATGCGGCAGAGGGGGCCGTGGTGTTTTCCGAGCCGCTTCTGGACCGTATCCGGACGTCCGACTAAGGGCCGGTTTCAAATTTGAGCATGGGGAGCCGTCCGCTGGCCGCGGGCGGCTTCTTTTTTGTCATGAAGAATTCACGGGCGACAGCTTGACGGCGGCGATCCGGAGCCGCAACAGTCGGTTGCTGCTGTAACCTGCCCGCGTGTTGATCCATGACCTCTTTCCGGTCGTTCGTCCTCGTCGTCATTTCCCTGGCGCTGTCCGCCTGCGCCTCCGCGCCCCGGCCTGAAGCCGCCGCGCCCGTGCCTTTGGTCGTTGTCTCGATCGACGCCTTCCGGGCGGACTTTTACGATCGTGGCCTGACGCCCAATCTCAAGCGCCTGGGCGACGGAGGGGCGCACGCCGTCATTCATCCGTCCTTCCCCAGCCTGACCTTTCCCAACCACTATACGCTGGTGACGGGCAAACGTCCCGATCACCACGGCATGGTCGCCAACTATATGTACGACGCGACCCATCCCGCGGACCCAGCGGATCCGAAGGCGGCTTACTTCACCAAGGAAAAGTCGGGGGACGGTTTCTGGTGGGACGAGGCCAGGCCCGTCTGGGTCAGTGCGGAGCGCGCCGGCATCGCGTCGGCCAGCGTTTACTGGCCGGGCACCCAGGCCGAGATCGACCATACGCGGCCGGCGCATTGGCTCGACTACGACAAGACCACGACCAGCAATGACCGGGTCGACAAGCTGCTGGCCTGGATGGATCTGCCGGCCGGTCAGCGTCCGGGCCTTTATCTGCTCTACCTCGACCAGGTCGATGTGATCGGGCACAAGTACGGCCCCGATTCGCCGGAGATCAACGCCGCCATATCGGAGGCCGACGCCGCGATCGGCCGGCTGGTCGATGGCATGAAGGCACGCGGTATCACCGCGAATATCCTGGTGGTTTCGGACCACGGCCTGACAAGCGTTTCGCCGCAGCGGACCTACTTCCTGTCCGACCTCCTGGGGCGCGACGGCCTGGCGCCCGACGCCAGATCCGATCCGCGTTATGAACTGATCTATTGGGGCTCGATCGCGCTCGTCCGGCCGCTGCCGGGCGGAGACGCCGCGCTCGACAAACTGACGAAGACGCATTTCGACCACATGCGGTGCTACCACAAGGGGGACATCCCGCCGCGCCTGCGCTACGGCCACAATCCGCGCGTGACGGAGATCGTCTGCATTCCCGAACTGGGGTGGCAGGTGGCCGGCCTCGCCATTGACCAGAATCTGGGCAATCACGGCTATGACCCCGCCTATAGCGACATGAACGCCATCTTCATCGCCAATGGTCCGGGAATCCGTCCGGGTGTCGAATTGCAGCCGTTCGACAATGTCGATGTCTATGACGCCGAAATGTCTCTGCTGCATCTCAGGCCGGAGCCGAATGACGGAACGCTCGGGCCGGTTAAGCCGGCGCTCGTTCCCTAAACACATGGCGCTGCCCGAGGTTTTCCGTTAAGGAGGGCCAAAACGGGGAAACTATCCATATGCCTAATCCCGCGCCGCGACGGCAGGCGGCCGCCGCCTTCGTCCTTGTCACCGTCTTTCTAGACATGCTGTCGATCGGCATCATGGTGCCGGTGCTGCCGCAACTGATCAAAAGTTTCGTCGGCGGGTCGGTGTCGGCGGCCGGCATGTGGACCGGCATATTCGGCCTGGCGTGGGGCCTGGCGCAGTTCATTTTCTCGCCGATCCAGGGGGGGCTGTCGGACAGCATCGGGCGCCGGCCGGTGATTCTGGCGTCGAACTTCGGCACCGGCGTCGATTACCTGCTGATGGCGATGGCGCCGAACCTGTGGTGGCTGCTGGTCGGGCGCGTCATCAGCGGCATCACAGCCGCCAGCATTTCGACGGCCTATGCCTATATGAGCGACGTCACCCCGCCGGAGGGCCGGGCCAGGGTGTTCGGCACCATGGGCGCCGCGTTCGGCATCGGGTTTATCGTAGGACCTGCGGTCAGTGCTTTCCTGGGGCATCAGAACCCGCACCTGCCGCTCTATTTTGCCGCGGCGCTGAGCCTGCTCAACTTCCTTTACGGACTGTTCGTTCTTCCTGAATCGCTGCCCCGCGACCGCCGCAGGCCCTTCTGCTTCAAGGCGGCCAGTCCGGGAGGCGCCGTGAAGTTCCTGTCGCGTTCGGGCCAGGTGCTGCGCCTGGCCGGCATGTACCTGCTGATGATGTTTTCCCAGAACGTCTATCCCACGACCTTCGTGCTCTATGCGGGCTATCGCTTCAACTGGGGCATGCGCGAAGTCAGCCTGTGCCTGTCGGCGGTCGGCGTCATGGCGGCCATCGTCCAGGCCGGCCTGACAGGGATGATCGTCAAGCGTATAGGCGAACGCCGCGCCATGTTCATCGGCCTGGTCTGCGCGGCTGTCGCCTTCCTGGGCTATGGCCTGGCGCCGACCTGGTGGAGTTTCGTCATCTTCATGCCGATCGGCGCCTTCGGCGGCCTGGCGGCCCCGAATATTCAGTCGCTGATGACCGGCCACGTTCCCCTGACGGAGCAGGGGACGCTGCAGGGCGCCAATTCCGCCCTGTCGTCCATGGCCAACATGCTGGCGCCGCTGGTTTTCGGCACGGTCCTGTCTGCGGTCACGCGCCCGGAAGTATCGCGCATGTTCAGCGGGGCGGCTTTCTGCGTGTCGGGCCTGTTCGTACTGCTCGCCCTGTTCCTGTCGTTCGGCGTTCGCCAGAAGGCCAAGGCCACTCCGGTGACAGAGCCGGAAGCTGCCTGATTGTGGCGCAATCGGGCATGGCGCCAGCCTTGATACCGCCGCATTGCTTTCTACATGATCGGGCATATCCTTTTCTTCACAGGGGAGCGTCCGAATGAACCTGCGCAAATTGTCGTCCCGCCTGATGGCCGGTCTGTCGGTAGCCGCGATGCTGGCGGCCTGTTCACCCAGCCATTCGCAGGACCAGCCGAAGTTTTCCGGAACGGGCTTCGGCCAGACGCCGTCCGGCGCCGGGCGGAAGGTACCCGATTCGGCCGCCGGCATGCGTATGTCGTTCTCACCGGTCGTCAAGGCCGTGGCGCCGGCCGTGGTCAATGTCTATGCCCGCGGCGTGACGCGCCAGGCGGTCGATCCGTTCTGGCAGATGTTCGGCGGTTCGCAGCCGCGCGCCCAGGAAAGCCTGGGGTCCGGCGTCATCGTGCGGCCGAACGGCATCGTGGTGACCAACAACCATGTTATCGAAGGCCTGCAGGAATTCATGGTCGTGCTCAACGACCGCCGGCAATATCCGGCCAAGGTCATCCTGGCCGATCCGCGCACCGACCTGGCCGTGCTCCAGCTTCAGGCCAAGCCCGGCGAGACCTTCCCGACCCTTCAGCTCGAAGACGACCGCAATGTCGAGGTCGGCGACCTCGTCCTGGCCATCGGCAATCCGTTCGGTGTCGGCCAGACCGTGACCAACGGCATCGTTTCGGCGCTCAACCGCACCCAGGTCGGCAGCGGGGACGGTTCCTATATCCAGACCGACGCGCCGATCAATCCCGGCAATTCCGGCGGCGCCCTGGTCGACATGGATGGCAAGCTGATCGGCATCAATTCGATGATCCTGTCCGGCTCGGGCCAGTCCTCGGGCGTTGGCTTCGCCATTCCGTCGGCCCTGGTGTCCCGTGTCGTCGCCAGCGCGGTCGGCGGCCAGAGCCATGTTCAGCATCCCTGGCTGGGCGCCCGGGGCGATACCGTGACGGGTGATATCGCCAGGTCGCTGGGCATGGACCGGCCACAGGGCGTGCTGGTGTCCGACGTCTATCGCGGCAGTCCGGCAGAAGCCGGCGGTCTCCGGGCAGGGGATGTGATTCTCAGCATCGACGACCAGCCGGTGAACGACTCCGCGGGTATGCGCTACCAGATCAATCTGATGCAGCTCAACCAGACGGCGGACCTGAAGGTGCTGCGCGGCGGCAAGACCCTGGATATCAAGGTCAAGGCCACGGCGCCGTCGGCGACGCCTCCGCGCGATGAGCGCACCTTGCGCGGCCAGAACCCATTCTCGGGGGCGCACGTCGTGAACCTGTCACCGGCGGTTGCCGACGACCTGGGCATCGATCCCTTCGATGCGCCTCAGGGCGTAATGATTTCGGCGATCGATTCGGCGCAGAGTTATGCGGCCGGTGTCGGGCTGCTGCCGGGCGATATCATCCGTCAGGTCAACGGCCGCGCGATCGCCACCACGGCCGACCTCGACGCCATCGTGAAGGCCGGGGCGCGGACCTGGCGCATCACCATCCAGCGCGGGGATCAGGTCATTACGGCGCAGTTCTCTTAATGAATACGCTGAACGGGCGGTAACCCTGTTATTTAGCGGGCGGTTAAACGGCAAGGCCTATACTTCGGGAAATTTCGAAGGAGTTTGCCGTGACCGCGCCCGTGTCAGCGCCCGTTTCGAACACCGCAAAGCTGCCCTATGTCGTGCAGACGCATCACACCGCCCCGCCGTCGGCGCAGGGCGGCGCGGATACCAGCAGACATGGTCCCGCCTTTACCATCAGCCTGTCGGTGAATGCCCAGGCGGCGTTGAAGGGCAAGGAAGGCCACACCACCAAGATGGGCGACGGGCGTTAATCCAAACGGTTGCAAGGACCGTTTGGATTAATGCTTTTTTGCAGCTCGAACGCCGCCGCACGGGCGGCCCCGATGGCTCGCGGCCCAGAAGCGTTGTCCTAACGCCGAAGCGTCGGCCCGGTTCTCTCCTTGAGGACTGGCCCCCTTGCCAACGGCGATGTAGCGCCGTTGGAGGGGAGCCAAATTATGTCGCTGTAGGACCAGGGCTCGTGTTAAGCTATTGAAACCGGAACGTTTCGTTCTATATTTGTTTCATGGCGTCTCCTCCCATGGCCGACCTTTTCGGCAACACCGAACCCCTCATGCGCGACCCTCTGCCCAAGGTGGACGCGGGCGCGAAGCCGCTGGCCGACCGCCTGCGGCCGAAGTCGGTCGACCAGGTCGTCGGCCAGGACCATCTGCTGGGGCCCGACGGCGCCATCGCGCGGTTGATACAGCGTGGGTTTCTCCCCTCGCTCATCCTGTGGGGGCCGCCGGGGGTGGGCAAGACGACGATCGCGCGTTTGCTGGCGGAAGCCGCCGGCTACGATTTCCAGCAGATTTCCGCCGTCTTCTCCGGTGTCGCCGACCTGAAGAAGGTGTTCGAGGCGGCCGCCCAGCGCCATCGCATGGGCGCGCGCACGGTGTTGTTCGTCGACGAAATCCACCGCTTCAACCGCGCCCAGCAAGACAGCTTCCTGCCCTATGTCGAGGCGGGCGTGGTGACCTTGATCGGCGCCACGACCGAGAACCCGTCGTTCGAACTCAACGGCGCGCTCCTGTCGCGCTGCCAGGTCTTCGTGCTGAAGAAGCTCGACGACGCGGCGATGGACAAGCTTGTTGCCCGTGCCGAGGAGCATTTCGGCCACGCCCTGCCGCTGACCAGGGCGGCGTATGATACTCTGAAGGCGTTGAGCGACGGCGACGGCCGCTACCTGCTGAGCCTGGTCGAGTCGCTGGACCATATGGGTTTTGAGGACAAGCTCGATACGGATGACCTGCTGGCTCACCTGCAAAAGCGCCGCCCGAACCACGACAAGGACCGCGAAGGCCACTACAACCTGATCTCGGCCCTGCACAAGTCGGTACGCGGCTCCGACCCCGATGCGGCGCTGTACTGGCTGGCGCGCATGCTGAACGGCGGCGACGATCCTTTGTTCATCGCGCGGCGCATGATCCGCATGGCGTCGGAAGACATCGGCAATGCCGATCCCATGTCGCTGCTGCTGGCCCAGGCGGCGCGCGACGCCTATGAGACGCTGGGCTCGCCGGAAGGCGAACTGGCCCTGGCCCAGGCCGTCGTGCACATGGCCTCGGCGCCCAAGTCGAACGCCGTCTACACGGCCTTCAAGCAGGCGCAGCAACTGGCGCGCGAAACCGGCCATCTCGATCCGCCCGCGGTCATCCTCAATGCGCCGACAAAGCTGATGAAGGATATCGGCTACGGTGCGGGCTATATCTACGATCCCGACGATCCCGATGGTTTCTCGGGGCAGAACTATTTTCCGGACGGCATGGCCCGGCCCAGCTTCTATACGCCCAAGGGCGAGGGGCACGAGGGCAAGGTCCGCCAACGGCTTGAACACTGGGCGCAACTGCGCGCGGAGAAGCGGCGGTAAGGCAGAATTGGGGGGCCTATGATATTTGTCCAGGCGATGATGCTCCTGGTGCTGCTGGTCGGCGGCGCCATTGCCGCGGTGGTCAGCTTCCTGGTGCTGCTGCCGATAACGTTGGCCATCAAGCCGCAAGGACCGAACCGCTATGGCCGGGAATCGGCGACACGGACCCTGCGTGCGGCGATCGCGGGCGGGGTCCGGCGCAGCTTCGACTTTTCGGGCCGCGCCAACCGGCTCGATTTCTGGGCCTTTGCGGTCACCGTAGCCGTCCTGTGCGGCCTGGCCTTCGTGACCTTTGTCGCCTTGGTGATCATATGGGGCGACAATACGTCCCTGTGGCTGGCGGCGCCGTTGTTGGTTATTCCGGCGCTGGCCGTGCCGAGCCTCAGCATGGCGGTGCGCCGCCTGCACGACGTCAATCGCTCAGGCTGGTGGCTGCTGGTGCTTTTCGTGGCCGGCATATTGATTCTCTTCTACTGGTTTGTGCAGCCCTCGCAATCCGAGGCGAAAGAAAGGGCTGCCGTCTTCACCTGATGTCCGTGCATTGACGCCAAAGGGTGCGCCGGGTAGGGGAGGCGCATGGCCAAGCATTCCCCTCAGCATCTGAAAGCGCTGCAAACCCAGAAGCCGCGCCCGAAACAGGTGCCGAAATTCATTCCCGCCTCGAAGCTTCCGCAAAAACTGTCGGATGAGGAGGTCGCGTGGGTGAAGTCCATGGTGATCTATGAAGACGCCGACATCATGGGCTTCAACAAGCCTTCGGGGCTGTCGTCGCAGGGCGGTCGCGGCGACGGCCATAACCTTGACGACATGATGTGGGCGTTTGCGAAATCGAACGGCAAGCGGCCCAAGCTTGTTCACCGGCTCGACCGCGACACCTCGGGCATATTGCTGGTCGCGAAGACGACACCCGTGGCGTCCTTCCTCGGCAAGGCGATGATCCGGCGGGAATTCGCCAAGACCTACCTGGCGATCGTCGCCAATGCCGCCGTGCTGCCGGACACCGTCACGGTCAAGGCGGCGTTGCGCCGGGAAGAGATCGGCCGCGAAGCCTGGTCGCGCGTCTGCGAGGACGATCACGCTGAGGCCCTGGCGGCCGAGACGCGTTTCGAGGTGTTGAGCCGGGCGGGCGACGCCGCCCTGGTTCGCTGCTGCCCCCATACGGGCCGCATGCATCAGATCCGCGTCCATCTCCAGCATCTCGGCTGTCCGATCGCCGGGGATGTGCGCTATGGCGGCGCTCTGACGCTGGAGGGCCACCGCGTGCCGCGGCTGATGCTGCACGCCCTGACCCTGACCTTCCCGCATCCGGCGGGCGGGCAAAAGACCCTGTCGGCGCCCCTGGCCGAAGATATGGCGCAATTGGCGGACGCCTTGTCGCTTAAGGCTTAACGCGGCGTTTACCGTCTTGTTTCAGCGTTTTGTAAACGCTTACATCTAACCTGAGTTGCTTGATGCCGGTGAAAGTTTCACCGGTCGGTTGGGGCTGGGCAATTTCAGGGTGACTCGATGGCGCTGCTGCGCAGGTTCCTTAAGCGTTTCCGGGATGCTGTACGCGGCAATGTGACCGCCGCAACCGCAGTCGCCATGTTGCCGTTGGCGGCGGCCGTCGGGGGAGGCGTGGACTTCAGCAATGCGGTGGCCGCCCGGGTGAGGCTACAGGACGCGGCGGACGCCGCGGCTATCGCTGCCGCGCTCGATACGACCGGACAGCTTGCCACTCAGCAGACGGCCGCCAACACGGCCTTCACGGCCAACATCCAGAATTCGAGCCTGAGCAACGACAGCCCGTCGGGGCAACTGTCCGTGACAACGGACAACAACGTGCAGACCATGGTCTATACGGCAAAGGCGACGGTAAAGACCTATCTGATCGGCCTGGTCGGTATTCAGTCCATTCCGCTCAGCGTGACCGCAAAAGCCGGTGTCACCATGAATTCCGCCGAAATCGCCTTCGTGCTCGATAATACGGGCTCGATGTCGCAGAACAGCAAGATGACCACGCTCAAGGCCGACCTCGACAGCGTCCTCGCGTCGCTGGCCGATTCGAGCGGCAGTTCGGGGCGCACCAAGGTCGCGTTGATCCCCTTCGACACCCAGGTCGCCTTAAGCGACGTCTCCGGCATGACCGGCTATACCGGCAGTTTCACGGCCGTCAGCCAGACCTATACCTGTTCCAGCCTGTCGACCGGGCAGTGCAGCGCCGTCACGACCAATGCGACCTCGCTGTGTTCGAGTATCAGCAGCAGCTACGGCAGCACGGCGGCGTCCAGCTGTTCGTCGAACGCGGTGAATTACACCAAGACCTCTGGCAGCTACTATTACGTCTACACCTCGACCTGGTTCAGCAATCCCAATTATAACAGCAGCTGCTATTATTATTGCTACAACAACTACAGGTATCTGACCTATTACCGGGTCGCCGCCTACAGCGTCGGCGGCAGTTCCGCGACCCAGGCCGGCAATTCCTCGTCTCAGGGCTATTATACGTCGTCCGCCAGCGCCGTTACGCCATACTATGTCGGCTACAGCAACTATTCGCAGTATAGCGGCACTATCACCTACGCCTATCCGACGGCCGGCGGTTACAATTCCGGTGCGACGACGGTCTACAAGGACAACAACACCATCACGGCCAATTCGGACCTGCTGGGCGTGGGCACGCAGAACTGGTCCGGGTGCGTGATCGACCGTACCCAGCCCTACGACGTGCAGTCCGACGCGCCGTCGAGCAGCAATACCGACACCCTTTATCCGGCGTCGAAGTGCGCCACCAACTCGCTGCTGCCGATCATGGACCTGACGACCGACATTTCGGCGGCGCGGACCTATGCGGCCAAGATGACGCCGGCCGGCAATACCAACATTACCATAGGCATCCAGTGGGGCATGGAGGTGCTGTCGCCGACGGCGCCCTTCACCAACGGCGTGGCCTTCACCGACACCACGGTCAGCAAATACATGATCGTGCTGACGGACGGTATCAATACCCAGAATCGCTGGACCACCAATGCCACGCAGATCGACGCGCGTACGGCGCAGGCCTGCACCAATGCGAAAAACCTGGGCATCACGGTGTTCACGGTCAGGCTCGAGGATGGCAATTCCAGCATGCTGCAGGCCTGCGCCTCGCAGACCGGCTACTACTACAATCTGACCAATGCCAGCCAGTTGAGCGGCGCGCTCGGCAATATCATGAAGTCGATCAAGAAGATCCGTCTGACGCAGTAATGGCGGTTTCGGCCTGGGCAAAATCCGGTCCGCGGGATTTTGCTCTGGCTTTTTGCCATGACGCGCATTTAAATCGAAACCCGCTGCACACTTTTCGGAATGCGCTCGTGAATGCAAAGATCGACTGGGGAAACCTGTTCTTTTCCGCCACCGGGCGGATACGGCAACTGCATTTCCTGATCGGCGCCGCCGTGCTCCTCCTCTTGCTGTGCCTGTACGAATCGGCAGTGAAGGGGGCCTTGCAGTTCGTTACGGGCTGGATCGTCTATCCCATCCTCTTCCTCATGGGCGCCTGTGTCCTGTCCAAGCGGCTGCACGATCGCGGCCGGTCCGGCTGGTGGTCGGCGGTCATCCTGCTGGCCATCGTCATGGTGTGGCCGGCGCCGACCGGCTTTTTCGACTTCCTGGCCGTGCTGGTTTTGGCGTGGGCCGTCGTCGACCTGGGGGTCATGCCCGGTGAACGCGGCGACAACCGGTACGGCCGCACGCTTTTCAGGCTGAAGCCGCGCGAGCAGGCTTAAGCCTCTCTTTGGCCTTGTTTTCCCCGGCAGGTTCGCCATAGTGATGCGACAAACTGGGGGGCAGGGACATGCACATCCGCAACATCGTGGCGACGGCCGTTCTGACGGCTGCGCTTTTCAATACCGCTCCGGCGCTTGCCGCCGGGTCTTCGGCTGACATTGCGGCGCCGTCATCCGCTTCGGCGTCCATGTCGCCGGAAGAAGCGGCCAAGGCGGAACTCGCCGCCAAGACCAAAATCGTAGCAGGCCTGCACCCGAAAACAGGCGACATCCCGATCGCCGAAGCCGACGCGACGCTCAAGCTGGGCGACAACTACTACTTCCTGGACAAGGACGATACGCGCAAGGTCCTGGTCGACGTCTGGGGCAATCCGCCCGGCATGGCGGACGGTGTCCTGGGCATGGTCGTGCCCAAGGGTAAGACGCCGATCGACGACTGGGGCGCGGTGGTGACGTACGAAAAGACCGACTACGTCTCGGACGACGACGCGGCGACCGCCAACTACGATTCCTACATCAAGCAGATTCAGGACGGCGAAAAGGACGAAAACGCGCAGCGAAAAAAGGACGGCTATTCGACCATGCACCTGGTGGGTTGGGCGCAACCCCCGTCCTACGACAAGACCCATCACTATCTGATCTGGGCGCGCGACATCCAGTTCTCGGACCAGTCGGCGGATACGCTCAACTACGATATCCGCCTTCTGGGCCGCCGCGGCGTACTGAGCCTGAACATGGTCGCCACCATGCCGGAGCTGGCCAGCATCCGGGCCCAGGCGCAGCAACTGGCCCTGGCCGGCCAATACAATGTCGGGGCGCGCTATCAGGACTATCAGAAGGGCGACGCCAAGGCCGCCTTCGGCCTGGCCGGCCTGGTCGCGGCGGGCCTGGGCCTGGCGGCTGCCAAGAAGCTGGGCCTGCTCGCCGTCATTCTGGCCTTCGGCAAGAAGATCATCGTCTTCGTGCTGGCCGGCTTCGCGGCGATCGGGCGCTGGTTCAGCTCGATCTTCGGCAAGAAGAAAAAGGCGGCCGCTGCAGCCCCGCGGCCGGCCTTCGACGATCCCGTCGAGGCGCCGGCGCCGCTGCCCGACGGCAGCCCAGTCACGGAAAAAACGCAGCCGTCCGAGGATGCTTAAGCGGTTTCCACCGGTCCGAAGACCGCTTCGAAGCTCATGCGCAGGGCGTAGTCGACCTCGTCCATGGTCACCGGCAAGCCGAGGTCGAGCAGGGAGGTGACGCCGTGTTCCGTGATGCCGCAAGGCACGATGCCGCCGAAGTGGCTGAGATCGGGCTCGACGTTCAGGCTGATCCCGTGGAAGCTGACCCAGCGCCTGAGCTTGATGCCGATCGCGGCGATCTTGTCTTCGGGATATGTCTGTTCGGATGACGCAGACGCCAGCGGCCCCTTGTCCCTGCGCTCGACCCAGACGCCGACGCGGCCGGGGCGGATCGCGCCCTCGACATTGAAGCGCCACAGGGTGTCGATGACCCAGTGCTCCAGGGCTTCGACGAACAGCCGGACGTCCTTTTGCCGGCGGTTGAGGTCCAGCATGACATAGACGACGCGCTGGCCGGGGCCATGATAGGTGTATTGCCCGCCGCGCGCGCTGCGGAAGACCGGAAAACGATCGGGGGCGATCAGGTCGGTATCTCTCGCCGAGACGCCGGCCGTATAGAGCGGCGGATGTTCGACCAGCCAGACGCATTCGCGCGCCCGGCCTTCCGCGATCGCGGTCGCGCGCGCTTCCATGAAGGCGACGGCGTCGGGGTAGGGGACATACCCCTCAGCCACGATCCATTCGGGCGCGGGACCGCCGTCGTTAAGGAAAAAAGGAGGGGTCTTTAACGTCTCATCAAGCATGACTTGTCATTGTGGTGAAATGCCTTTTGGCGCAAGTGCCGAAACATCGCACGTCCAATATGGTGACGTGTCAGCACAAAACCTAGCAGGGGTTGTTGAGTGACCATTTCCCAGGTCGGGGCGGTTCCCGTCGAAATTTCGGTGCTCTTGGGCCGTTCGGTTCTCCCGATGCAGCAGCTTCTGCGCATGGGCCGCGGCGCCGTCATTCCGCTGGACGCGCGCGAGCATGACGAAGTGTGGATACTGGCCAACAACCACCCCGTCGCGCGCGGTGAAATCCAGATATTCGAAGAGAAGATTTCGATCGTCGTGACGCGCCAGGCCAATGTCTACGACTTCATGGCGCTGGGCAACTGACGTCAGCCCGGGCATGACGCAACAATAATCCACATTCCCGCCAAATATTTCCGATAAAAGGCTTCACAAACGCGTTCAGGGTTGCTATGCCCGCGCCTCTCCGGATGACGTGCGGTCGTGGCGGAATTGGTAGACGCGCAGCGTTGAGGTCGCTGTGTCGCAAGACGTGGAAGTTCGAGTCTTCTCGACCGCACCATCGGCTCCTTTACCAGGGGGCGCATCCGGCGGGGGCGCCAAGGGGACGCCCGGATATCTCCCTGGAAAATTTGAGCGGCGTGCTGCGCCACGGATAGGGAGGCCTGGGCCATGAGCCAGAAGTCCGAAACCGCTCAGAAGAAACCCGATCCCGACATCGAAACCAAGGGCCGCGACTGGCGTGACGACGAGGTCGAAGGCGCCAACCTGGTGACGCCCGAGGAGATCGAGGATTTCGCCCTCAAGGACGATTACGCCCTCAATCCGCAATATATCTCGCTGGTTATCGACGCCGCCGACCGCGGCGACGGCATGCGGCTGCGCGACCTGCTGGACGCCCTGCACCCGGCCGACGTCGCCGACCTTCTGGGCTTCCTGTCCGAGGACTACCGCGAGGAGGTCATTCCCTGGATTCCCGGCGACGCCCTGCCGGACATCCTGCCCGAACTCGACGACGATATCCGCGACGAGGTTATCGAGACCCTGCACACCCAGGACATCGCCGAGGTGCTGCAGGAACTCGAATCGGACGACGCCACCGCCGTCTTCGAGGATCTTGAGGAAGACCGGCAAAAGGCCGTCCTGGCCGCCATGCCCGAGGCCGAGCGCGAGCAGTTCGTCACCTCGCTGAGCTTCGAGGAAGAGACCGCCGGCCGCCTGATGCAGCGCGAGGTCATGGCCGCGCCCAGTTTCTGGAATGTCGGCCAGACCATCGACCACATGCGGGAGAACGGCGAGGACCTGCCCGAGCTGTTCTTCGACGTCTATGTCATCGACCCCAGCCATCGTCCCGTCGGCGCCTTGCCGGTGTCGCTGCTGATGCGCTCGAAGCGCGAGATGCTGCTGTCGGCCCTGATGGAACCGGTCACCGAAATCACGGTCGACCAGGACCAGGAAGAAGTCGCCTACATCTTCGAGAAATACCATCTGATCTCGGCGCCGGTCGTCGACCAGTCGGGACGGCTGGTGGGGCAGATCACGGTCGACGACATCGTCAACATCATCCAGGAAGAAAGCCAGGAAGACATGCTGGCCCTGGCCGGGGTCTCGGAATCGGGCCGCGACGCGTCGATCTTCGGCATTGCCCGTTCGCGCTTCTGGTGGCTGCTGATCAATCTCGGCACGGCGGTGCTGGCGTCGGGCGTCATTTCCAATTTCGAAGGCGCCATCGGCCAGCTTGTCGCCCTGGCCGTGCTCAATCCGATCGTGGCGTCCATGGGCGGCAATGCCGGCACCCAGACCTTGACGGTCGCCGTGCGGGCGTTGGCCACGCGCGAACTGAACGCCGCCAACCTGTTGCGCACCGTATGGCGCGAAGTGGCTGCCGGGGTGCTGAACGGTATTGCCTTCGCCATCGTCATGGGGGCGGTGACGACGCTGTGGATGAGCGTCTTCCAGCACGATATGGGCACGGACCTGGCGCTGAAGCTGGGGATGATCATTGGACTGGCCATGGTCATCAACCTGTTCGCGGCGTCGATGGCGGGGATTCTGATCCCGCTGGCTCTCGACCGCATGGGCTACGATCCGGCCGCGTCGGCCACGGTTTTCGTCACGACCGTGACCGATTGCGTGGGCTTCTTCAGCTTCCTCGGCCTGGCCGTGGTCATCCTTCATCTTCATACATGATGCCGGTCGGGTAACTTGCCGCAATAGCTCCATAAATATCTTGTAAGTCCGTCTTGGTATGTGGTTTGCTAGATGTTAACCGCCGGGTCGTCCGGCGTATTGTTTTGGGGCAGGCGGGGGCGTGTAATCGGCCGCCATCCATGCCATAGGCCAGAAAAGCCGGATTGGGTCGGGAATAGGGATGAGAGCGCGTTTGAAGGTCTCCCGCGCCGGAGTCGAACTGATCAAGAGTTTCGAGGGGCTGCGCACCACGGCGGCGCGTCTGCCTGACGGGCGCTGGACCCTTGGCTACGGCCATACCTTTTCGGCGCGCGAAGGCGCCACCGTCACCCAGGAAGATGCCGACGCCCTCCTGCGCTTCGACCTGCTGCCGATCGTCGACGCCATCAACAACCTTGTCCTGGTGCCGCTGAACCAGAACCAGTTCGACGCCCTTGTTTCGTTCTGCTTCAACATCGGTGTCGACAATTTCGCCGCCTCGACCGTGCTGAAGCGCATCAACGAAGGCAAGATGACCGAGGCCGCCCTGGCCATGGACAGCTGGCGCTCGGCCGAATTCAACGGCCAGACCTATGTGCTGGCGCCGCTGATCCGCCGCCGCGCCGCCGAAAAGAATCTGTTCCTGACTCCGGAAGAGGTTACGGGCAACGCGCCGTCGCTGCTGGTCCGCCCCGTAGAGGACGCTTCGCCGGCGCCCGCGCACCCTGCCGAGATCGAGGCGCCGGCCCCCGGCGGCATTCTGTCGGCCCGCCCGCTCGGCCAGCCGGAAGCCGCGCCGGTCGAACCGGCCCCGGGGACCTATACGCCCCCCTTCGAGATTTCCGCGACGCCTGCGCCTGTTCCCGCCACGGCGGCGCCGCAGCCTGCACAGCCCGCGGAACGCCAGGTCATCGACCTTGCCAGCTTCGCCCCGCGTCCGCAGGACGCCGCCCCGGCCAAGCCGACCATCCAACTGGTCGCCGACGTGGCGCCGTCCGTGCCCGGTGTGGTCGAACAGTCGCCGACGGCCTATGACTACGATCCGACGCCGGTTATGAGCCCCGAGGTCCAGGCCGCCCTGTTCCGGGCGCAGGAAGAACAACGGGCCGCCGAACAGCGCGCGCAGGAGCAGCGGTTGCAGGAAGAGGCCCGCCGTCAGGCCGAGGCCCTGGCCGCCGCACGCCTCGCCGAGGAAGTCCGCCAGCGCGAGGAACAGCGCCGCCGCGAGGAAGAGCGCCTGCAGGAGCTGCAGCGCCAGGAACTCTTGCGGCTGGAAACCGAACGCCTGGAGCGCGAGCGTCTGGACCGGGAGCGCCTGGACCGAGAGCGTCTGGAGCGCGAGGCCCAGATGCGCGCTGAACTGGCCCGCCTCGAACAGGAACGCCTGGAGCAGGAGCGTCGCGAGCGTGAGCGGCTTGAGGACGCCCGTGCCGAAGCCATTCGTCTCGAAGCGGAGCGCCTCGACCGGGAGCGCCAGGAAGCCGAGCAGCGCGAACAGGTCCGTCTCGAAGCGCAACGCCTTGAAGCCGAGCGGCTGGAGCGCGAGCGTCACGAGGCTGAACAGCGCGAACTGGCCCGTCTCGAAGCGGAGCGCCTCGACCGTGAGCGCGCCGAGGCCGCCCGTCTCGAAAGTGAGCGTCAGGAGGCCGCTCGTCAGGAAGCTGCCCGTCTTGAGCAGGCCCGTCTTGAGCAGGCCCGTCTTGAGCAGGCTCGCCTCGAACAGGAGCGCCGCGACAATGAGGAACGGGCGAGGCTGGCCGAGGCCGCCGAGCGGATGCGCGCCGAGCAGGCGCGGCTTGAACAGGCACGCCTGGAGCGCGAACGCCAGGAACGGGAACGTCAGTTGCAAACGGCGGCTGCGGGAGCCAGGGTCGCCGAGGACGCCGATGCTGAAAAGGCCCGCAAGGCGGAAGCCGCAGCCGCGCTGATGCGTCTTTATTCGCCTTACGGCAGCGGTGCGCTCGGAAAGCCGCTGACGCCGCAACCGGTCGCCCAGCCCGTTGCGCCTCGGCCCGCGCAGCCGCAATCCGTCCAGCCCCAGCCCGTCGTTGCGGCTCCGGCGCCCGAACCGGCCGGCCTGTCCGTTCCCGAGCCGGAGGAAGACGATGAAGAGTCCGGCTTTGCCGGCGGCGCCAGTTTCACCCCGTTCCAGCCGGTCCAGTCGCCGTCGACCATGCCGCCGCCGACCGTGACCGCGCTCAACCCTTACGCCCGGCCGATCCAGAAGACCGAGGGGCCGAAGGAAGCGCCGCGGGACGTGCTGGTCGAGGTGCCGCGCCCGGCGCCGGTCAATCCTGCCGCGCCGTCCAACGCGCCGTTCGCCGGCGCCCAGCCCGAGGCGCCGGCGCAAGCCCCGCACTGGCGCGAGCAGTTGAACCGCCCGCTGCCGGAAAACCGGCCCGAGGCGCCGGAACAGACCCGCTTCATGCAGGCTTCGACCGCGCCCGCCCAGGACGCCTTCGCGGACGACGAATGGACCTTCGACGGTGACCGCGTCGCCCTGTCCGCGGAAGAGGCCGAGGAGGAACATGCCTCCTGGTGGCGCATGATCGTCTCCACGGCCTGGTGGATATTGTTCAGTTGCTTCGGCCTGGGCCTTCTGGGCTTTGCCGCCGCCGCCTACTGGCGCAGCGCCTACGATCAGGCCGTGTTGCGCGAAGGCCATCAGACCGATCTGATGATGCTGTCGGTGGTCATGGCCGCGGCGGGCATCTTCTTCGTCTGCGTCTCGGTCTGGCTGATCCTGAAGCGCCTGGGCGGCCTGAAGGACTGAGCATCGTCAAGCCCGGAACATGAAGGGAGAAGGACAAGGTCCTTCTCCCTTTTTATTTGCTCTGGGCCTTGGGCGCAGGCTTCACCGTCTTGGGCGCAGGCTTCGCCGCCCTGGCTGGCGGCTTCGACGCCTCGTCGACATAGCTGGTGTCGTCCGGGGTGAAGGCCGGGATGTTCGGATGGACGCTGCGACCCATCTTGCGCAGGGTCGTGACCGGCGAGTCGAGCTGGGCCAGGGTCTCGACCGTGGTCTGGTAGCCGTTTTCGACGGCGCGGTCATAAGCCTTCCAGTCGCGGATTTCGACGCCGTCGGGCTCCGGGATAATCAGCAGGTCGGTCGCGGCGCGCGACTGCGCCAGGTCGGCGGCGGTGGTGATGGTCGCCGAACGCATCATGACCGAGACGATGGGCGGGCCGCGCCGCCATTCGCCGCGCGCGAACCAGGCGCTGACATGCCGGGTCGACAGGGCGCGGGGGTCGAGGCCGCGCGCCCGGGTGACGTCGACGCCGATGACGGTGCCGAGGTGCGTATTGCGCATCATGGTGGCGGGGAAGGAGCGCATGACGGCGCCGTCGACCAGCACCTGGCCGTCTTCGACGACGGGCGGCATGACGCCCGGCAGCGATATGGAGGCCCGGAGCGCCTCGCGCAGGCGGCCGGTCTTGTGGACCTTGAGCACACCGCTGGTCAGGTTCGACGACAGGCAGAAATAGGGCAGGGCCAGGTCTTCGATCATGGCCTCGCCGAAATGTTTCTCCAGCCGTTCGTCGACCTTCTTGCCGGACGTCATCGCGATGAAGGGAAAGGTGATGTCGTCGAGCGGCGATGTGTCGACGAAGGCATCGCGCAGACGGACATCGATCTCGTCATTGTCCCATTCCAGCGCGATGGTCGACGCCAGGATCGCGCCCATGGACGACCCGCAGACGAAATCGATCGGGATGTGGGCCTCGCGCAGGGCCAGGAGTGCGCCGATCTGGGCAAAGGCGCGGGCGCCGCCGCCGGAAAAGACGACGCCGACGCTGTGCCCGCACACGACGCGGGCGATGCGCGACAGGTCAGAGACGTCCTCGCGCCCGATATGGAACCAGCGCGTCGGCTTGATGGCGTCGAGCCAGGAGCGAGTCCGCCCCGGGATGGTGCCGCGGTCGCCGCGGTTTTCATAGGACAGGATCAGGTCGGGTGCGCGGTGCAGCAGCGATTTCTCGCCCTCGGTCTGCCACAGGTCAGGCTTCTCGCTGCCGTCGGCGACCAGGAAAACCTGGTCGACCTGGCGCGAGCTCAGGAGGCGCCAGTGGCTCTCATGTTTCTCGGCGACATGCAGGACATAGTCGTTTTCGGCCTCGATGCGCGAAAAGGCCTCGGGCGTCGTGCCGTGAAAGCCCTTGTCGAGGACGGCGACCTTGTAGCCCAGCGCGCGGACCTGGGTGGCGATGCGCTCGACCATCGGATGGATCGGTCTCTCGCACACCGCGAAGAAGGCGAAGACGTTGGGCGTGACCGCCGGTATGTCGCGGCGGGCGCGCTCGATCATCTTGCGCGACAGGGCCATCAGCAGTTCGGGGTGGGTGTCGATGGCGCGGAAGAAGTCTTCGCGCGGCATGGCCAGCAGGTCGGAATCGCGCAGGGCCATGACGGTCGCCGTGTGCGGCGTGCCGGCGATCAGCGACATTTCGCCGACTGGTTCGCCCGGCCGGATAATGCCGATCAGGCTCAGTTCGTCGTGATCCTCGTCGTGACGGAACGCGCCCAGGCGTCCAGAACGCAGCAGGTAGAGGTGGTCCGATTCGTCGCCTGTGCTGAACAGCCGCGACCCGCCGGGCAGGGAAATTACGCTGGCCCCTTCGCCGAGCGATGTGCCGAACAGGCTTTCCAGTGCCGCCTGCAGCGTCGGATTTGCCTTATGCTTCTTGTCTTCCGTCATGCGCTTCACACTGCAGCATATTGCCACCGCCTTATACGGAAGCCATATGTTTTACCGGTCTCTTTTTTAAGCGATGCTGTAAGACGGCGTCGCCTCCCTATATAGAGATGCGCCGAAATGGCTTCCAAGCTGTTAACCCTGCCAAATCGCTTGCCTCTGAAAGGACCTCCGTGGGAGACATCCATATCGTCAAGTTGTGCGTCGGCGCCGACAGTCTCGACGACCTGTTGAACTGGGAAAAGGCGCGGGGCGCCGTATCCTACATTCATACGCGCAACCGTCCGACGCGGTATGAGGACCTGCTGGACGGCGGTTCGCTCTACTGGGTGATCAAGGGCGTGATCCTGTGCCGGCGCGAGATCGTGTCGTTCGATCTGGTCGACGACAAGGAAAACCCGCACTGGAAGATCGGGCTGAATACGAAGCACATCGCCACCGAAGCCCAACCGCGCCGCCCGTTCCAGGGCTGGCGCTATCTCAAGGCCGCCGACGCCCCGCGCGACATCGCCGAGGGCGAGCATGACCTGCCGCCGGAAATGGCCAGGGCGTTGAAGGAAGCGGGGGTGTGGTAAGGGTCAGACGGCGATATTGTCGATCAGGCGCGTCGTCCCCAGCCACACGGCGGCCAGCAGGCGTGCGGCCTCGGTGTCGGGCGTGATTTCCCCCAGCGTATCGGCGTCGCGCAGGGCGATATAGTCTATTTTGTCGAAGCCGGAATCGATCAGGTCGTCGCCGGCTTCGGCAATGGCGCGGTTGGTGTCGCCGCCCGCCTTCGCCACGCCCCGGATACGGTCGAGCGCCTGGTGAAGCCTGGGCGCCACGACGCGCTCCTCGGCGCTCAAGTAGGCATTGCGCGACGACAGGGCCAGCCCGTCCTTTTCGCGCACGGTCGGGTAGCCGACGACGTCGATATCCATGTCGAAATCGCGCACCATGGCCCGGATCACGGCCAGCTGCTGAAAGTCCTTTTCACCGAAGACGGCGATGTCGGGGCGGACCTGGTTGAACAGCTTGGACACAACGGTCGCCACGCCCGAGAAGAATTGAGGGCGGAAATCGCTTTCCAGGCCCCGTGCCGGTCCCGCCATTTCGATGCGGCTGACGAAGCCTTTGGGATAAAGCACGTCGGGCGTCGGCAGGTAGACCAGGTCGCAGCCGGCTTCCCGAAGAAGTGCGACGTCCGCGGCCTCCTGGCGCGGATAGCGGTCGAGGTCCTCGGTCGGTGCGAACTGCAGGGGGTTGACGAAGATCGAAACCGCCACGACATCGCACAGGGAACGAGCGTGCCTGACGAGCGTGAGATGCCCTTCGTGCAACGCCCCCATCGTGGGTACGAAACCGACTTTCCCCTTGTCTTTCCGTAACTTCGCCATTTCGTGGCGCAGTTCGGGCAGGGTGCGGACGGTCTGGAGATGTGCAGGGGATTGGGCGTCCGGCATATGATGAAGTCCGAAAAGTCATCGTGCGGTTTGTCTGGCGCGGGCGGGGCGCCCGTCATGGCAAACGCGCCTTAACCACGGTTCCTAACGCCGACTTAAAAGCGTTATGGCACCATCGCCTCTATGACCGAAGCCATGCCCATTCGTAAAGTCATAATTGTGTGCAGCGTCCTGGCCCTGAGCGTCGCCCTGGCGGGCTGCGACGACCATCCCATGGACCGCGTGCTTGCCGAAATCCACAATATCAAGGTCGACGCCAACGATCCGAACGACCGCGCCACCGTGGCCGATCGCCATTTCGACAAGAAGGACCTCGACCTTGCCGTCCAGACGGCCAGGGACCTCACCGTCAATTCGGGCGGGCTGCTCGACCGCAGCCACGCGGCCGGCAAGACCGCATCGGACCCAAGCCTGTTTTCCACCACGCCGCAGGCGCCCAGGATGAAGATCGACGTCGTCGATCCCCTGCACGTGCCGCGTCCGGACAGTACCCAGCCGCTGGATGAGCGCGTTCGGGGCGTGGCCTTCGACGACGGCGGCGCCGCGCAGGCGGCTGCCGCGCGCGACCTGCCTGATATTCCGGTGGCAGAGGCCGCCCGATCGGCCATGGCGGCCATCGTCGCGGCCGCCCCCAGGGTTATGGCGGCGGCTATTCCGGACAAGGCCTCCGACGAAAGCGATTCGCAACGCGCCGACATTCCCGTGCCCAAGCCCGAGCCACGCGAGGCCGTCGCCGCGGCGGACATCCGCCACGTCCAGGTCGGCTCGTTCCGCTCGCTGCTGGCGGCCAAAAGCGCCTGGCGGGACATGCGCGGCCGCCATGCCGCGCTCGACGGCCTGAAGCCGGTCTTCGAAAAGGTCGTGACCCCGGCGGGGCGGACCCTGTTCCGGCTGAAGGTCGGTCCGGTGAAGAGTGACGCGCAGGCCAGGGCCCTGTGCGGCCAGCTCGATGTCCGCGATTCGTGGTGCGCCAAAGCGGGCTGACCTCTGTTCATCCGTCCGGAGACGGGTATAATCCCGCGCTTCACAGTCGGGATGCCGCGCATCTCGTCCTGAGCCCGGGCCCATGACCTCAAACTCCAGCGTTCAGCGCATCCTTTTCGATTCGGTGACGAAGGCGATTCCGCGCCTGTTCGCGGTCGCCATGTTCACGGCCGGCGTGCTGCTGCTGATCGCGGTGCTGACGCCGATCGACCGCGAGGTCATGCCGCTGGTCCGCCGCTGGCTGCCGCTGGAAGTGGTCGAAATCTCGCACATTGCCGGCATCGTCATCGGCGTGATGATGCTGTTCCTGGCGCGCGGATTGTGGGAGCGGATCGATACGGCCTGGTACATGGCCATTTCCCTGTTCTGCCTGGGGGCGGTGTTTTCGCTGACGCGCGAACTGGCGGTGCTGCCGGCCATCCTGCTGGGCCTGTGCGCCCTGCTGCTCATCCCGTGCAAGGGCGCCTTCAACCGCCGTTCGCAACTGATGAGCCTGTCGATCAATCCCCTGTGGGCCGGCCTGACCCTGGCGACCCTGGCGTTGATCGTCTGGCTGGGCTTCGATGTCTACGCCCGTATTCCCTATGCCCATTCGATGTGGATCGACTTCGGCTACCGCGCCGCCGTGCCGCGTTTCCTGCGCGGGTTGGTCGTGATGGGGGCGACGGTCGGCCTTCTCGGGCTGTACCGCCTGTTCGGCATCGCCAATCGCGCCCCGCCCATGCCCGACGACGAGGACATGGATCAGGTGAAGGAGGTCGTCTCGACGGCGTCCAACCCCCAGGCCTGGCTGGCGCTTCTGCGCGACAAGCATATCCTGTGGAACGAGGCGCGGACGGCTTTCCTGATGTACGGCATCTCGGGCAAGCAGTGGGTCGTGATGGGGGAACCCGTGGGCGAGCCGTCCGCCGCCGAGCCCCTGTTCTGGACCCTCAAGGAGATGGCGTCGCTCAGGAATGCGCGCCTCAGCGTCTATCAGGTCGGACCGAAGCTCCTGCCATTGATGATCGATCTGGGGCTGCGGCCCTTCAAGATCGGCGAAGAGGCGCTGGTCGATGTCGGGACCTTCGGCCTGGCCGGCAAGAAGGGTTATGGCTTCCGCCAGACCCTGAAGCGTTTCGAGGGCCTGGGGGCGGAATTCGACGTTATCGCGCCCGAGGATGTCGATACGCACATGCCTGAACTCAAGGCCGTGTCCGACGCCTGGCTGAAAAGCAAGAACGCCAGGGAAAAGCGCTATTCGCTGGGCTGCTTCAAGCCGGAGTACATGCGCCTGACGCCGGTGGCGGTGGTGCGTCTGGAGGGCAGGATCATGGCTTTCGCCAACCTGTGGCCGACCCAGGACAAGGCGGTGCTGACGCTCGACCTGATGCGCTACGATCCGGCATCGCCGCCCAGCATCATGGAGTACCTGTTCCTTCGGCTGATCGCGTGGGCGCGCGACAACGGCTATGCCCATTTCAGCCTGGGCCTGGCGCCGCTGGCGGGACTGGAGGCCAAGCCGTTGTCCAGCGCCTGGCACAAGATCGCTTCCGTCATCTACCAGCTGGGTGGCGAAGTCTATAATTTCCAGGGCTTGCGTGCCTACAAGGAAAAGTTTCGCCCGCACTGGGAGCCGCGTTATTTCGCCATCAAGGGCCAGGAGACGGCTCTGGGCGCCGCGCTTATGGCCGTGGTGGCCTTGGGCTCGCGGCAGCCAAAGGCACGTTATGACGACGACGCCGAAGCGGCCTGAACGTCACTGATAAGTGCGCGCGCCAGCCCGTCGCGGCCCTGCGGCAGAAGCACCGGGCTTACCCCCATGTCCTGAAGCGCTTCCGCCTGGTCGCCGGCTGGAAGGAGGGCGACGATTTTCATGCGTGCCTCGGCCTGCGTGGCGCGCAGCGAGTCGAGGAAGGCCGAAAGCGTCTGGCGGTTGCCGTCGTCATCGAGGTTTTCGAACGCGCCCGTGCTGATGACACAGGCGTCGACGCCGCCCTTGCGCGCCAGGGACAGGGCGCGTTCCCGCGTCGTCGAGGTCAGGCAGCGGTGGCCGAGGCCTTCCAATTGGTCGCGCAGTTCCGCCGCGCGCAGGGCGTTATTGGCCAGGAGCAGGACACGCAGGGACGCGGCCTGGTCGGCGTCGGGTTGAGGCATTTCGGCGCGCGGGCGCGCGGGTGGAACGGCGTCGCGGTCGAACGGCAGGTCCAGCCAGAATTTGGAGCCGACGTCGAGCGTCGATTCCGCGCCCATGCCGCCCCCCATCAACTCGGCCAGGGACTTCGAAAGGCTGAGGCCAAGCCCGGCGCCCGGCGCGCCCGACGAGGTCCGGGCGATACGCGTGTGCGGCCTGAAGGCACGCTCAAGTTCCGATGGACTGAGGCCCGGGCCGGAATCGACGACCTTGACGCGGACCAGGCCGTCGGCCGCGGGCAGCAGCTTGAGCTCGACCCGGCCGGACGGCGTGTACTGGATGGCGTTGCCCAGCAGATGCCCCAGTATTTGCCTTACGCGCCGCGCATCGCCGATGGCGGCGCCCACGGGCTGCTCGGCCAGGGTCACAGTGAAGGCCAGGTCGCGGCCGCGCGCCAGTTCGGCAAAATCCGCGGCTGCCTGCTCGCAGATGAGGGCCAGGTCGAGCGGCGCCTGCTCGATGGCGATCTGGCCGGCCTGGGCCTCGTCATTGTCGAGCGTGGTCGTCAGGATGGTCTGCAGGCGCTCGACCTCGTCCAACGCGGTTTCGACCTGCTGGCGCGGCGCAGGCGCCCGGGCCAGGTGCGTCAAACCGAGGGAAAGCGTCTGGGCGACGCCGGTCAGGCCGGTCTTGACCTCGCGCGACAGGGTTTCCATCAGGGCGACCTTGCCGGCCGTCATGTCCTCGCGGGCGCGGGCGGCTTCGAGCGCCTCGTGCTGCAGGCGGTAGTGGTCGCGCATGTGTCGGTTCAAAATGATGCCCATGGCCAGGGCCAACACCAGGCCGCCGCTGATCAGGCGCGTGACGCCGGCGTCCTCATGCAGGGTCTGGAAGGCGTACATGGGGCCGGCCACGGCCAGGGGACCGAGAATGAGCAGGTAGAGCAGGACCGGGGCCGAGAAGAAGACGATGCCGATGGCCGCGCCGGCGCAGACCGTTACCAGCATGTCGGCCGTGGCCCCGCCCGATGGCGCCGTCAGGCTGACGATCAAAAGCACCAGCGTCCAGACGCCGCCGCCCAGGCCCTGGCGCCACAGGCGGCCGTTAAGCGCCTCGGGCGCATCGAGAGCGGCACGGGCCTCGGCCTGGCCGCGCAGCGCCAAGAAAATGGGCCAGGCAGCCGACAGGATCAGGAGATACAGGGCCATCAGCCAGGGCGATACGCCGACGCGCGCCGCCCACAGGAACAGGGGCAGGCCGATGCCGAAGAAGCCCAGCACGTAGGGGAACATGCGTGCCTGCGCCCTGAGGCCATGGTCGAGGAGAACGGTATCCGGGACGGATGCGGATGCGGAGGGCGCGGACGTCATGCCGCTACCGTAACACGCAGAGATTGCCGTCAGGTTACGGTGGGCGGAGTCTTCATGGTAAACGGTTCGTTAGCACAAAGGCGCGAAACTGCATCAAGCCAGAGAATCGCCAGAGACCATCAAGGTTTGTCATGACCGCATCCCTCATGTCCGATACCGCCGCCAACGCGCGTTCGCCCCTGTCACAGGATGACATCAAGCGTCTGGTCAAGAGCGGCAATGCCGACGACCGCGCCGTGGCCACGCACAAGATCTGCCGGGTGATGGAGCGGGCCGAACTGGGAGAAGGCGACCGCGCCGCGGCGCAGGAGATCATCCGCATGCTGGCCCAGGACGCGGCCGAACTGGTCCGGCGGGCCCTGGCCGTAACCTTGCGAACCTCGGAACTGCTGCCGCACGACGTCGCCATGCAACTGGCGCAGGACGTGACGACGGTGGCCGTGCCGGTGCTGACCCATTCGCCGCTGTTCACCGACAAAGACCTGGCCGAGATCATCCGTTCGGGCGGGCCGGTCCGGCAGGTGGCCATCGCCAAGCGCGCCGAGCTGTCCGAGGCCGTGACCAATGTGATCGCCGAAAGCGCGGTCGAAGAGGCGGTGGTCGTTGCCTGCGCCAACGACAATGCGCGCTTTTCCGAAAACGGCCTCTCCAAGGTCGTCGACCGGTTCGAGCGTTCGGAAGTGCTGCACAGCGTGCTGGTCAATCGCCACGCCTTGCCGGTAACCATCAGCGAGCGTCTGGTGCATCTGGTGAGCAGCAGCCTGCGCCAGCAACTGATCACGCGCCACGCCATCAAGCCGGAAACCGCGATCGAGATCGTCGCGGCGGCGCAGGAGCGCGCTACGCTCGACATGGCCGACGCTTCGGGCGCCAGCCACGATCCGCAAGGGTTGGTCCGCCACCTGATCGCAAACAACCGCCTGTCGCCTTCGCTTATCCTGCGGGCGCTGGCGCGTGGCCATATCGCCTTCTTCGAGCACGCCCTGGCCGAACTGTCGGGCGTGCCGCACGAACGCACCTGGTTGATGGTGCACGATGCCGGTCCGCTGGGCCTGCGCGCCATCTACGACCGCGCGGGCCTGCCGGGACGCCTGTTCCAGACCTTCCGCATCGCCATGGATACCTGGCGCGGCCTGATGGCCGAAGCGGGCTATCTCGATCCCGTATCGTTCCAGGAGAAGCTGATCGAGCGTTTCCTGACCCAGGTGCCATTCGCGCCGCGCGAAGACCTGATCTATCTCTTTGAACGCCTGGATCGCGATTCCAGGGGCCGGAAGTGGGGAGAGGCGTCCGCATCGGCGCCGCTGGCCGAGGCGGCGTAATACCGAGGGCTATTGACATTGACTTGATCGCCGTTGGCACAAGAAACAAAAAAGCCCGTTCAGATCGGTCTGAACGGGCTTTTTTGTCTTTCCCCGGGGGAATCAGGAATTGAGCTTGCCGATGGCGGTCAGGTGTTCCTTGACGCGGTCCTCCAGCGTTTCGCACAGAATCTTGCCGGTCGGATTGTCGTCGGTCTTGATCTGGTCGCGGACGGCGGCGCGGATGGCGTCGAGGTGCGCGTCCACCAGCTTGCGCGGAGCCTGCATGCGCTTGTCTTCTTCATCCAGCATCTTGCACAGCGAACCGGCGATGCGGGTGATCAGCGGATAGCCGTAGGTCGTGCCCAGGCCCTTGAGATCGTGCGCGCGATAAAAGAGTTGCTCGCTGTTCTCGGACGTGTAGCCTTCGACCTTGATCTGGGCCTGGACGTCCTCGAGCTTCTTGACTTCGTCCAGCAGCCAGTCGCCGAATTGCGTCGAAAGGTCCGCCAGGGCGGCCTCGGCCTTGGCGATGGCTTCGGCATCGATCGCCCCAAGACGGCCGCCGACCTTGGCGCGCAAGGTGTTGGGGACCTGGATAATCTGGGCTTTCTCGATCGGCATAGGCACTCCTGGACGCGTTACGGTGCGGCTTTGGCTTAACCCTATCCGATGCGGGTTTAAGAAGAGCTAATGTGGCGAAGGTTTTTGATGGAAACGAACGCCGGCCTTCAGATGATAATGAAGTCTCCAGGCCGCGCAGCGGTTTGGCGAGGCCGACCGGCCGCCGCGCGGAGCTCTCAGGCAGCGAAGCGGAAAGGCTTCGCGATGCGCGCGAGCCCCCGCGGCGCCTGAGCGGATACTAAGAGGCGAACTGTTCGGTCAGCACGCGTTCATCGTAACCATTTCCGGCGTCGAAGAGCAGGGTCGCCTTCAGGTCCTCGGCCTCGCGGATATCGACGGCGGTCACGTCGCGGACCTCCGTCGTATCGGCGGTGGCGCTGATCGGACGCTTGTCGACTTCGATGGCCTCGAAGCGAACCTGGGCGCTGTGCGGCAGGATGGCGCCGCGCCAGCGCCGGGGGCGGAAGGCGCTGATGGGGGTCAGGGCCAGGGCCTTGGCGGTCAGGGGGATGATCGGGCCGTGGGCCGACAGGTTATAGGCGGTCGACCCGGCGGGCGTGGCGACCAGCGCGCCGTCGCAGATCAGTTCGTCGAGGCGTACGGTGCCGTCTATATAGATTCTGAGCTTGGCGCCCTGGTGGGTCTGGCGCAGCAGCGAGACTTCGTTGAAGGCTAGGGCTTCGTGCACGCTGCCGTCGCGGCGCACGGCGCGCATGGACAGCGGGCTGATCAGCGTGCTTTCGCTCTTGAGAATGCGCTCCAGCAGATTGTCTTCGGCGTAGTCGTTGAGCAAAAAGCCGACGCTGCCGCGGTTCATGCCGAAGATCGGAATCTGGTCGCGCAGGTAGCGGTGGACGGTCTGCAGCAGGAAGCCGTCCCCGCCCAGCGCCACCACGACATCGGGTTTCGCGGCGGAACCGTAGATGGCCTTCAGCCGTGCGCAGGCGGCCTGCGCTTCGGGACGTTCGGATGCGGTGAAGTCGAGGCGCAGCGACATGCTGTCTCCGGAGGTTTGTGCCTCTTTATCTCAGACGGCTTGAAAAAAGCAAAAGAAAGGGGCGTCGAACAGGTCCGGAAATTACGCCGCGAGACTGGCCAGAAGCTTGCGCCTGGCATCGCAAGCGGACAGCGAAAAGACCGACAGGACCAGCGGGCGGTGGGCGGCATTGCACTGCGGTTCGCCATCGTGTCCGGCCTGCCAGCAGGACAGGAGGCTCAGAAACACGGCGCGGTCGATGTCGAGCGCGCGGCAGGTCATGGCCAGCGGCGTCGCCGACGCGCCCGTCAAAAAGCGCTGCAGGGCGGTTGCCTCGCAGCCGATGGCCTGGGCGGCGCCGACGATGAATCTCGCGGCATCCCCGGCCCGCAGCAGTCGGACCAGCCTCAGATTGCGGTGGCTGAGGCCGTCTTCGAGGTTCAGCTTGACGTCGGACTGGGCGAGGGACAGGCGCGGATTGGCCAGGATCGCCGCGCGGAGCATGACCCGGCTTTCGGACAGGCGGGCCAGCGCGGCCTGGTCTTCGGCATCGAATTCCAGCTTGTGATTCTCGGCGAGGGTCAGCAGGACCTCGTCGGAATTTGAGCGGATGAGCGCCCGGATGACGCGCCAGTCGAGCCCCGGGCGGCCGGCGATCAACCGGTGATGCGCTTCGCCGGTCGCGGCGATCAGGGCCAGCAGCGCCTGGGTGTCCAGCATGGACAGGCGCGCCTTGAGCAGCGGCGCCGAAATGTCGATCGGCATGCGCGCCAGCTGGACGACCAGGTCCTGCTCGGTGCGGATGGGGGAGGGCGGAACCGCTTCGGCGGGCAGCGGCGCGGCTTCCGTCCGTACGGCATAAAGATGGCGGGCCGCATGAAAATCCGTGGTGGCGGCGGGCAGGGCGGCGCTCAGCGCATTCATACCACCCGCGAGGGCGCTGTTGCCTCCGGCATCCGGGCGCAGGATGTTCAACGCAAGCACTGGCCTGTTCTCCAAACAAGCAAAGCCGAATCGGCTTCCCATGATCAACTCTGGCGCGACGTGGTGAACACTTGCTTAACGGTCGCGGGGGGGCTGAAAAGCGACATTCTGACATTTTTGACACATGCGTTAATCTTGTCTCAATCGAAAGTGCATAGGCTATCCTTCCGTAGAGAGTAGAGGTCCGACAGGTCAGCGCATGTCCGATTCCGAACCGGCCGCCCGTGGAGCTTGGGACAGTCCCCCAACCGCGCCCGCTTCCCCGGATGAAGCCCCGGCGTTCGCCGCTGGCGTCGACGGCCGCGAGACGCTGCCCCTGCATCGCGACGACGCCGTGGTCATCGTCGACCGCCTGCGCGAGACCAGGGTCGATGTCACCGGCCGCGCCTTCCTTCTTAAGCTCGACACCCTGATCGTCCGCCTGGGCTCCAAATGGGAAGCCAAGGCCGACTATGTCTTCGAGCATTTGAAGACGACCTTCGAGCGCGGGTTCGAAGAACCCAACTGGTGCCTCAAGATCAATGACGACGCCTGGATGGCGCTGATGCCGGCGGTCGGGTCGCGCAAGGGCGCGCTGGCCATCGCCGACATCTGGCGCGACCTGTGCAACTTCTTTGTCGGCGACATGTCCTCGGTCGATATTCCGATCTACGAGGTCACGATCGAAAGCATAGACACCTTCCGCCTCAACAAGATCGACCTCAACACCTGGTTCGGGCCGCATGAGGACGAACAGGGACCGTTGAAGGCCCGCGCCGTCGTCCCGGGTGAAGAGGGAGCCGCGAGGGGGCCGGGGAATTCGGGCGCGGGCGGAACGCCGATCCGGCCCATGATCGTGGCCGCGACCGTGACCTATGCCGGCCGCAACCTCAAGGTCGCCAGCGCCGCCGAGCCGCTCTTCGAAATGAAGAAGATGGTGATGATCGGTCATCGTCTCGAAGCCATGGTCATGGAGCATCTCGACAATACGCTGCTCGACCGCAAGGCCCTGGCCAATCTCGACTGGAACCTGCGCGAGCAGATCGACCTGGTGAACATCGACCAGGGCCTGAAGCTGATGCGCATCAAGACGCCGGAACAGCGCAAGATGCTGATGGTCGTTCCCGCGGCGTTTTCGACCTTCGCTTCGGCGCGGGCGCGCCATCGCATCACCACCGAGGTGCAGAAGGCCGCCATTGAAATGGGCATGAAGGTCCTGTTCGAGGTCCGCGGCCTCGACGGCGTGCCGCCGCACCGCGTGCTGGAAATCGTGTCGATGATCAAGCCGTTCTGCATGACGGTGGTCGGTTCGGTCAGCCCCGACCGCAAGGTCATATCCTCGCTCAACAAGTGCGGTTTGTCAGGCGTCTGCATCGAATACGACGGCCAGAAACGCGACGAGGAGCAGCTCAAGGACTATCTGTCGGTCCTCAGCGCCGCCGCCAAGGTGTCCGCGGGGGCCTGCATGGTCCAGGGCTTCGACAATTACCGCCAGATGGCCGTGGCCCGTCTCGCCGGGGTGACCCACGCCAGCATGAAGACGGCGGCGCTCATGTCGCCAAAGGGGGCGGCGCATATGGCGCGCACCGCCGCCGACGCGCTTAAGGACACGTCGACGCCGCTAAGCTCGGCCCTTCCCGAGGCATGATCTAGAGTCCTTGGTGGTCGCATGCTTTATGCGAAAAACCGGGGTCCACATTTTCGCAGCATGCTCTAAAGTCTTCGGCTGAACGTATCGCAGTCGCCGGGATCGCCGTTCTCGTATCCGGCGCGGAACCACTTCATGCGTTGCGCCGAAGTGCCGTGGGTGAAGCTGTCCGGCACGACCACCCCTTGCGTTTCCTTTTGCAGCGTGTCGTCGCCGACCGACGCGGCGGCATTGATCGCCTCTTCCAGATCGCCGCTTTCCAGCCAGTTCATCTTGGTGTTCGACTGCCTGGCCCATACGCCGGCATAGCAGTCGGCCTGGAGTTCGAGACGGACCGACGCGCCGTTGGCGCCATGGCTGCCGCCGCGCTCTTCGGCCGCCGCGACCTGGTCGCTGGTCCCCAGGAGCTTTTGCACGTGGTGGCCGACCTCGTGCGCGATGACATAGGCGCGGGCAAAATCGCCCTTGGCGCCCAGTTGCCGGTCCAGGGTGTTGAAGAAGTCGAGGTCGAGATAGACGGTTTCGTCGCCGGGACAATAGAAGGGGCCCATGGCCGACTGGCCGGCGCCGCAGGCCGTACCGGTGCCGCCGCTGTACAGGACGATATGCGACGGACGATAGGTTTCTCCCTGGCTGCGGAAGATGGCCGCCCAGGTATCGTCGGCCGAAGTATGGATGACGTCGGCGAAGCGGCAGGTTTCGTCGCCCTGCGGGCAGGCGCCGTTGGCGACATGCTGTTGCGGCGATTGCTCTTGCTGCAGGCTCTGCGTCACGCTCATCGTGGTGCGCGGATCGATGCCGAAGACGAAATAGCCGATCGCCGCCAGGATGATCGCGCCGATTCCCCCGCCGCCGATCAGGTGTGCGGGCCCAAGTCCGCGCCGGTCCTCAACCCCGCTTTCCCGTCCGTCTTCCCAGCGCATGCACGCTCTCCTTCTGCTTTGGCGGGAGCCTATAGCGCCTGTCGTTTCCCGGCAAGACGGGCAGGCGAGGGGATGGGCGCCGGCGCCATAAGCAGGGCATTATGGAGGCGGCCATGAAGTGGTTGAAATCGAAACCTGTCAGTTTATTAATTTTCGTTCACGCAGAGCCTGTGTTAGCCCTCTGCATCGCTTGTTTCCAAGGATACCTTTTATGCGCGCTCTCCTGTTGGCCGCCTCGGCCCTGACCTTGCCCGGACTCGTGTTTTCAGGCCTGGCCCAGGCCGGGACGCCCGCCTTTCCAGATGGCAAGCTGCCGTCGGCCGCCCGCCCGTCGGCCTATAGGCTCGACCTGACCGTCGTCCCCGAAAAGGATCGGTTCTCGGGGCATACCGAGGTCGATATCACCCTGAAGGCCGGGCAGAAATCGCTGTTCATGCATGGCCGCGACCTAAATGTGACGCATGCCGTCGCCGTTCAGGACGGCAATGAGATCGCGGTCACCTGGAAGCAGCTCGATCCGCTGGGGGTGGCCGAGGTGACCTTCGCCCAGCCGCTCAAGGCCGGCAAGGCGACCCTGAAATTCGATTATGACGCCCCGTTCGGCGACAATCCGGCCGGCCTGTATCACATCAAGGTCGACGACCAGTGGTACGCCTGGACCCAGTTCGAATCGATCGACGCCCGCGCCGCCTTCCCATCGTTCGACGAGCCGGGCTTCAAGACGCCGTTCAAGGTGACGCTGACCACCAAGCCGGGCTTCGTCACTGCGTCGAACGCGCCTGAAGTTTCGCACAAGGACGCTGCCGACGGTCTGGTGACGCACGTCTTCGCCCCGACCAAGCCGTTGCCGACCTATCTGGTCGCCATGGTCGTCGGGCCTTTTGCCGTCGCCGAAGGCGTCGCTCCGCCGACCCCGCAGCGCAAGTATCCCCTGCCGATCCGCGTCATCGCCACCCAGCCCAACAAGGACAAGCTCGACTTCGCGCTCAAGGAAACGCCGGCCATCGTGTCGCACCTCGAAGCCTACTTCAACATGTCCTTCCCCTATCCCAAGCTCGACCAGATCGCGTCCCCGGTCATGCCGGGCGCCATGGAAAACGCCGGCGCCGACATCTATGGCGACGACATCATCATGCTGGATAAGGGCGCCTCGACCGTCCAGAAGCAGGAATTCGGCATGGTGGTGGCGCACGAGCTGTCGCATCAGTGGTTCGGCGACTATGTCACCCCCGCCTGGTGGGACGACATCTGGCTGAACGAAAGCTTCGCCAACTGGATGGGCTATCGTATCGGCAACGAATGGCGTCCTGACCTGAATATCGGCGTCGGCGCGGTCGATGAAGCCTTCGGCGCCATGGGGACCGACGCCCTCAAGGTCGGCCGTCCGATCCACCAGCCGATCACCAGCAACAGCCAGATCGACGCGGCCTTCGACAGCATCACCTACGGCAAGGGCGGGCAGGTCGTGGCGATGATCGCCGCCTATCTGGGCGACGAGAAGTTTCGCGACGGCGTGAGGCTGCACCTGAAGCGCTATGCCTATGGCACGGCGAACACCGACCAGTTCTTCGGGTCGCTCGCCGATGCCGCGCATGACCCCCGCGTGCTTGCCTCGCTCAAGAGCTTCGTCGATCAGCAGGGCGTGCCCGTGGTCCGCGTCGAGCGCACGACCGGCGGCCTCGCGGTCAGCCAGAAGCGCTATGCGCTGCTCGGCACCGAGTTGCCCGCACAAAGCTGGATCATCCCGCTCTGCGTGCGCGTCG
>CAKZJB010000191.1 GCA_936940865.1 uncultured Asticcacaulis sp.
ATATCGGCTCCATCTTCTCAGAAGTTGGAGCCTCCGGCAAACCCGGGGCGGTTCAAGGTTCGGCACCAGTATCTCCATGCGCTCGGCATTTCGCAATCTTTCTTGCACATTCGGGTCGCTCCAATCCGTCCTAGAATAGATAACCTCTAAGTCTAGGAGATCAATGGCCTCGCTAAGGTCTAATATTACCGTATCGTTTGCGTTGGCGATACCAAAAGCGACACGGACGCCTGGAGTTTTCAGAATCTCTGGCATGATTCCAAGCTGTTTCGGCGAAGGCAAGCGACCATCGCGATGTGCTAAGTATTTCATTGGGTGGTTTCTTGTTAAGCAGAGGCTTACGTAGTCGGATATGCCTCGAATATCGTCCAAGTTATGGCTAAGTTGATTTCCACCTGTCGCGTTCGGCCACCATCCTTCACTTCGCATCAACGTTTTCGAAGCAATACCTTTCGCTGCGATTGATGCGATGTTTGATTCGTCCGTGAAGTGGTATATATAACGATGTTGCGCGCTTCTTTTGATGTGCGCAATAAGCTGATCGATGTTCATATCCGCCCCGAGGTTGATTAATCTTCAGATTGTGTCGGGGAAAAATACCACCATTTGTGCTTTTTTCAACCAAATGGAAGCGCGTACCTCAAGAGTAATTGATCGGGATTTGAGCAGAGCTTCGGAGTGCCGAAGTGGTCGAATCTCTCGCACGGGCAAGGATTTTGAGTGCTGCTCATTCCTCAGCCGCTGCTGCGGGATCGATTGAGACCGTACTGCTCGCAACGGCTAGCCCGTCCTATTCGTCGTAGCGCCGTTCTGGCTTTCGTATCGGATGGGGAATGAGGGCGCGCGGTGTTCCGCGTCGTGTTTTTCGCCACGCGCTTGGGACTGATTTTCCTCCGAATGGGTTTCTTTTGAGGGGGGCGGCTTTTGGGGGCGTAGCCCCGTCAATCATGCGGGCGGGGGCTTGAGTGCAGTCATGATGTGACGGAAGAGTGAAGCCTCTGTGCAAGCGGCGGCGAAGGCGATCTTGACGCGGTGGACTGTCTCAGTGATGCGGGCGCCGATTTTCAGGAGGCTCAGCCGGATGGTATTGAACTCGGCTGTCGCCAGCTTGTGGTCCTTTGGGATCTGGTCCCTAACGGCGAGCATCAGCCAATAGGCGGCCGTGTGCAGGATCAAGCGCATCTGGTTGGCCAGAGGGCATCGACAGGATGTGCGGTCGCTTTTCAGCTGGGTTTTGTGGAGCTTGATCAAGTTTTCCGCATTGCCGCGGGCGCAATAAAGCCTGGCGTAGAGCGTTTCCGGCTCAGGATCGTTCAGAGAGGTTACGATGAAGCGGGTGTCGAGCCCGAGCGGCGTGGCTTCGATGCGAGCAATGACGCGACGCTCGCAAGCCCAGGAGCCGGCGCCGTGGCGGATTTCGATGTAGCCGCGCACGGCTGCGGCATCCTGTTCGGCGCGCACGACACGGATATGGTCAGCGAAAGCTTCGACCTTGGCCTGCAACGGCTTGGAGCCTGCAAGCCCGAAGATGTAGTCGACGCCCTTGCGCTCGGCCCAGGCCATGACCTCGGGGCGGGCGTAATGGCTGTCACCGCGCAGGGTGATGTGGGTCTTTGGCCAGTGCTGCCGGATACGGCGCACGATCTTGCGCACCCAGCCACGCACTTCCTTGCCCGAAGGGGTCTTGCCCGGCCGCAGGATAACCACAACCGGACGGCCCGTCGCCACATCGTAGACGTGGATGGGCTTGAAGCAGTACTCGCCTTCATGGGCATTGAAGAACGACAGCTGCTGGCGGCCGTGGACCACGTCGACCGTGTCGTCGATGTCCAGGGTGATGGCGGCGGGGACTGCCGAACCAAAGCTTTTGCAGTACTGATCGATCAAGGCGTAGGTCAGCCGTATGACGCTCCGCTTATCAGGCGCGTTCTCCCAGCGCGACAGCGTCGGCTGGGAACACAAATCCCTCCCGCCCTCGGGCAGGCGACCGCAGGCGAGCTTGAAGGCCGGATCGGTACGCAGGAAACCCAGATCGTTGCCATCCTCATAACCGCAGGCAATGGCGAAGATGCGCGCCTTCAGGATCGACGCCAGCGAATGGGTCACGAACACCGGATTGCGGTGATCCGGTATCAGTCGCCAAAGCCGGTCAATGATCCCGATCCGGCGCTCTGCGACAGCCAGCAACATGACGCCCCCGTCGGAACTGATCCGTCCGCCATCGAAAGCAGCTGTGACTTTCTTGCGCGAGACGCTTGGCAAATCGAACGGAAGATCGGTATCTTGGTCCATGGCGGGTGTGGCCTTGGCAGGGTTGGAACAGATTAGGATTCGACACCCAAAATCTATTACCAAACAACGCTTTAAGCTACACCTGCTGCATCAATTGGCCCCGCTCATGAATAAGACGGGCTAGGACGTGCTCCAGCCCCGCCAGGCGGTCGGGCAACCCTCCGCCGCGTCCGGAGTTGGCCACGGCGGCAGGAGGTCGTCGCCCACAACGACAAGACCGACAGCCGGCGTGGACAACGGTCAAGCGCCGACCGGAGGGCAGATAAACGGGCCGCCAGCCATCTACCTACTGAGGCTTAAACTGAGGCCATGTGTAGAGTTTACCGCCCAACCACGGTTCGCATTCGTACGGCTCATCGCACTGCCAAAGCTGCAAGTGGGTCCCTCCGTGTATGCCAGGTTCAGGCCAGGGCTCCCCATCGCGCAGCCACATTCGCCAAAGAGGCTTATCAAAATTATTATAAATTACGGAGTATCTCTGGCCTCCATGCCTTTCGGCCAGTTCGCGCTCACTCATATGACGCTCTTCACCGGTCGGATCATAAATTCCGGTCGATGGCGGAGATTCTGTATCAAAATGAATAATCTCGCCCAACTCGGCTTGATCCGCGCCATAGATCGCAATTGCTGCATCAAATATGGCCGAAAGTAATGATTCATCGACCAAACAGTGAGGCAAATCCGTAATTCTCCAGCTACTAATATCTAATTTCGGCGACCACTTGGACTTTAGAACTGGATAGGAGCCATCATTAAACGTTATTGTACTTACGACCCTGAACTCTTGATCCAGGATTCGATTCCATAGCCAATGGTTATGAAGGAACATTACGTCCGATGGCCCAGGCGCGAAAGTCTTCTCCCATTGCGCTTGATCCATCGCAAAAATGGAGGGTTGCTTCATTGCCGCTTTGTTACCTCCCCTCTTCGGGAATGGCGCCCAGTCGTTCAACAGCGGATGCAGACCACGTATCCGCTTGAAAAAATCGAGTATGCGCTCGCGCCGTTCTTCTGATGTTTGGACAGGTTTTTGCCAGCGCACTACAATCATGACGTTACTGGTTTTTGTCATTTATGCACCTTTGGCATCGGTGTAGGAATAACAGGAATTGTCACTCCACTCTTGGTAAACAATCCTTGGATAACCGAAGCGTCAGATTTTTCTTGAACAAACCATGTCCCAGTCACGTTTTTACCCTCTGTAAGTAGGCTATCAATCACAACCTGTTGCCTTTGGCCTTGATTTGCAACACCGGCCTGCGCAAAGCCGTATTGAAATACCTTCGTATATTGGCCCTTAGCTTCCTGCAAAAGCACGCCGGTTCCTAAATCAACACAGCCATCAAAGGATATTGTCCCTTTCGGGAACATAGGAGCTGGGACAACAAATTGTTGATTTGGATGCCCTGTAATATACGCTTGATACGCGATAGAATTGGCTGACCACCCATTCGTATTTTCAGCCTCCCAAACACCGATTGACGCACATGTCGTTCGTTGTGCCTCTTCTTCAGTCGCTGCAATGGCGTCTACCAAGCTCACTGGAAGGTCCTTACCGTAAGCCTTACTCAACGCGACAGTGTCAAAAGTGATGCTCCCATGCGAAATCGTTACCGGGACGTCGAGGTATTGATAAGATGTACTCGGCAGACCAAATAAGCCGGGCTTTGTAATAGCTATCGCGAATCCGGCTCTAGTTCCAGGGTCACCAATGTTCGTGCCGCTTTTCGAGAAGGGACTAGGTCCGCTCACTTCAAGAACGAGGTCATCAAATTTTGTTTGCTGTACTTTTGGTTGCGGCGCATCTCCTGACAACACAAGAGGCATTGTTAACACGGAAAAGCGTGAGAAGATTCCGGCGTAGATGCCAAAAGCCTCCGCCGCTTCCGTTAAACCCGCCAAGCGAAGCGCCCCGACCGTGGCGTTTCCAGCCATTCCGGGCGCAAGGGTTAACGCACTGGCCTTATAAACCCCAACGCCTCCGCCTCCAGTCGACAGAGGGTTGCCAGCGGCATCGACATCCACCCAATTCCCGTTCCCATCACGGACTTGTCGGAACACCGCATTTTGTACGGACTGATTGCCATAACCCGATGACGCGATTGGACTGTCGCCGTAATAAATTCGGTCACCCGAAGAATTGGCAACCCCGCCATCACCCACGATCGTGCTCTCGTCAGTGCTTGTGTTCGACGCCAGCAAGTCCGCCACTGTCGGGACATTGGCAAGGTAGTCGGGTAACGTCGTAGCCGCCGCCCATGACGCCGGCACAGATACGCCCCGCAACCGGATGCCGTTATCGCCCGGAAAGGCCTCGCCGCTCTGCGACGTGCTTGCGGGCTTAGCCATAATCGCATCGCCTATCATATCCCCGATGGTACTGCCGATATATTCGGGCAAGGCTGACATAAGGCTCTTGCCGAAGCTCTCGTGCTTTGCCGCCGCCTGGGTAGCCGCGCCTGCCAGAAGCCCGGCGGTACCAGTCAAAATCCTGTCCGCTGTCGGGCCGAAGACATCGCCTCGGTGCTGTGCTGTCGCCCCGAAACCCTTTGGCGGATGCAGGGCGCTGCTTACCCCATATTCGACCAGCGCGACGGTCCCGGCCACGGCGATCGACGTCCAGTCGAACGTCTTCTGCATGTGGAGCCCCATCTCCACGCCCTGGCTGACCACATCGGTCGCGATGCCACGTTCGAGCATCTGGGGAAGCCCTGAGCCGGGGATCAACCCTTGGAATTCACCGCCGACCGCGCCAGTGATCGTGCCTACCGCCACGGATTTCCAATCGATCTTCTTTTGAATACCCGCCCCCACCGCGAAAACCTGGCTGCCCAGGCTGGCTGCGAAGCCGGTCATGGCCCCCGCCATCGCCAGTTCAGTGGGCGTCATAAGGGCGGCGGTGGCAGCTAATCCGGCTTGCGACACCGCCGTTCCCGTAGCCACAGCTCCGAACCCGGCCGTAGCCGCAGTCCCTCCTAGATTGATAGCCTCCGCCATTGCATACGGCGCCACGATCGCGGCCACCACGACGGCCACGGCGATGATCAGGATCTGCCCGACCATGCCGCATCCGATCTCCTTGGGCGCGGGCGGTTGCGGCTCCTGCGGCAGGGTCGGCGTCGTGTTGCCGAGCGCGTCGGAGGCGTTGTACGGCTTGAACACGCTCGAACTGTTGTGCACGTTGGTCACGCCGTTGGGGATGATCAGGCTCTGCCCCGCCACCAGCGTCGATCCCGCCGACAGCCCGTTGGCATTGGCCAGCACGTACCACAGCGAGGAATCGCCCCAGACGTTCTGCGCGATCGACTGCAGCGTATCGCCCGCCATCACCGTATAGCCGCCCGCCGACTGCCCGACGCTCGTGGCATTGTACGCCTGGTAGTTCTCGTCGAAGTTGGCGTTCAATCCGACGACCGGCGTCCCCGTCAGGCCGGTCAGCGCCGACCCCGCCGTCGCCGCGCTGTTGCGGTCCGTCTGCAACTGCTGCGCATAGTCCACCTGGCTCGTCAGCTGGTCGGTCCCGACATCGCCCACAACATGGCCGTTCAGATAGAAGAAGTTGCGGTACGCCCCCTTGGTGTTAAGCCCGTTATAGGTGTCGGTCTCCTTGCGCGTCAGAACCTGGCCGAAGCTGTCGGTCTGGTACGTCACAGTCCGCCCGATCCCCGTATCGGCCACCTGCGTCAGGTTGCCGTTGACGTCGTAGCTGTAGCTGGCATTGCCCGCCGGCCACGAATTGTTGCTGGGATTGTTCGGATCGTTGCCGGTAATCGTCGTCGCCGCGGACTTCGCCTGATCCCACCACGCATAGGCATAGGTCGTCGTCGTCGTCACCGGCTGCGCCGAAGACCCGACCGTCGTCTGCACGTTTTTCGACTGCATGATCACGCCCTGGTCGGCGCCGTCGTAATTGCCCGTGGCGCTGTTGTAGGCCCCGTAATAGTTATTGACCACGCTCTTGTAGGTCGTGCTGCCGTTGTAGGTCAGGTCCGTCTCTGTCGTGACGCGGCCGCCCAGGTCGTAGGTGATGTCCCGCGTCGACAACGGATTGCTGCTGTTCTGCTGGTACTCGGTGTAGAACCTCATATTCCCCAGCACGTCCGTCGTCCGGCTGGCGGTCACATAGTTCCCGATCGTCACCGTCTCGAGATAGCCGTCCGTCGTATAGGCATAGCTTTCCGTGTAGGGCAGCGAGTAGATGACGCTGGTCGGGCCATAGGCCGCCGTCTTGCGGTCACCGCGCGCATTGTAGCTGATCAACACCCCGTCCGTGGCCACCGTGATCACCCCGTTCACCAGCGTCCCCTTGGTGATCACGAACCGGTTCATGCTGTCATACGTGTACCAGTAGTCCTGCGTCGCCGTCACAGCCGTCTGGTTGCTGGCCGTCCCCACCTTGTCCACCCGGACATAGGTCGTCTTCACCTCCCGCCGGTTGCCGTTGGCGTCGTAGGCATAGGTTATGTCCGCATTGGCATCGCGGATCTCGGTGACCCGGTTCAGCGCGTCATAGCTGATGACCGAGTTCTGGTAGGTCCCGGCGGTCGCCCCCGTCCGGTAATAGCCCTCGACCGTCCGGTTGCCGTTCTTGTCATACGCATAAACCGCCTTGATACCCGTGGCGGTGTCGGTGACGCTGCCGATCTGGCCGCTGGTCGTATAGACATAATCCAGCGACTGCCCGGCGCTGCTGCCCTGGTGCGTCAACTGGCCGTTCAGGTCATAGCTGTAGCTGGTCGTGTGCAAACCGAAGTCCGAACTCGACACCATCTTGCCGAAGTAGTCGGTCACGACCGACGAAGTCTGCCCCCAGACGCCCGTCGTCTTCGTCCAGCTTCCGATATTGGCCTGACCCGCCGTTACCCGGCCCGTCGCCGTCATCGCGGTCCACGTATAGTTATAGGTCGTGGCCTGGCCGGTGAAGCTGACCGACTTCGTCACCCGCCCCAGGAGGTCGTAGTCGCTCGTCTCAACGGTCGAAGCCCCGTAGACATTGTTCCAGTGCCTGAGGCGCTGGCCCAGACCATCATAGGCGTAATAGTCCTTCAACTGCGATATGCCGGACGTATAGGTCAGGTCCGTGCCGCTACGCGTCGCATGATCGACCTCGATCAGACGGTTGTCCTTGTCGTAGATATTCGTGGTGACCGCGCCCATGGCGTCGGTCACTGTTTGTACGTTGTCGAAGATATCGTAGACCGTCCGGACGACGCCGGCATCGGGATTGTACTGGTTCGTTACCAGCGCCGCCGTACCGTCGTAACCCGTACCCACCTGCAGGTCCTGCGTCGTCAGCTTGCCGTTGGCATCACTGTGGCCGACCTGGCGGCCCGACTTGTCGTAGTAATAGGTGTCGGTCGGCCTGACCAAGGTGCCAACGCCGTTTTCGCCGACCGACGTGACCCAGGCTCCCTTCTTCTGCACCAGGTTGCCAAGCACATCATAGGTAAAATTGGTCGTGTTGGTGTTCGCGTCCGTTTGGCTGAGCACATCGCCAAACGCATTGAAGGTCTGACTGCTGTCGCTATAGGCGGCCGTCACCGGAACCGCCGTCAACGTCCAGGAACCCCCGCTTTGCGCGGCCGCGAAAACCGGAACGGAGGTGAAGCTCGTCGCCGTCGGATTGGGCGTCGATGCGCTGTCGAAGGTTACCGTACCTGTCTTGGCGTCGACGACCTTGCCCGACGCATCCGTCGCCAGGTACTTCACTTCCCAGCTCGAGCCCGCCGTGCCGTTGAAAGGCGGCGCCGAAAGATCGAACATGAAGGCGCCCGGAGTCGCCGTACTGTTGCCGTCATAGACCGGTTGCGAGGCCGTGACAGCCGTGTATCCGCCTGTAGACCCAGTGGGCCGTACATAAAGGGTCGCCGCCGTGGCGTTCGGCACCGTGACTCTCAATCCGCGGGCGGATGACGGCGTGTATGTGTCCGTGATGACGGCATATTGCATGCAAACAGCGGTGAATGTCCGGGAAGCCAGCGTAATAGTTCCTGACGCCGTGTCCTGGGTGACCGTCACCAGGACGCCGACCGTCTTGCCGCTACCCGTATAGCCCTGTCCCGGCTGCGGACTGGTCGCAAAGGACAGGTTATAGGTGCCGCCGTCTATGACTCCTGCGTCGTAGTTGCTCGATTGCGCGGTATTCTCGGCAGCCGTTACGCTCACATGAACCTTGCCGGTGCCGTTGGCGGTTGTGACACTGGGGCTGTTGAAAGAAACCCGCACCGAAGCAGTCGTCGTTCCGCCCCAATCGCCGGCAACAGAATTGAAGTCGATGTCGACCGAACCCCGCGTGTCGACGACGGCATTACCACCGCTGGCCACCGTGCCGTCGAGGTTGGCGCTGACCGGACGCTTGACGTCGGTCAGTTCGTTACGGCTGTCATAGAGGCTATAAGTTTTGGTGACGCCCGTTGCCGCCAGCGCGGCATCGAGATTTGCAACGCCGCACAGGTCGGTCGTGCCCTGGCTCTGGATCTGGATCGTGGCATTGCCGTTCTTGTCGTAGCCATAGACCTTGGTGACGCCGTCGCCCATGTTGGAGCGCCAGACGCGGCCGGCGGTGTCGTAATCGGCGAACTCCTGCGCTTTGGCGACGTTGCGGCCGGTGTTGACACCGCGGCTGACCACCTCGCCATAGGCGTCGTACCAGCTATCGACCGTTTGGGTGAACACCCATTGGCCGTTCGTCAGGGTCGCTTCGCCTTCCAGAATCTTTTGCCCGGCCGCGTCATACCCGTACTGCTTCGATTCCGTGATCGATGTCGTGCCGTCGGACTTCAACCGCGTATACTGTTCGATCGTCTTCTGACCGTTGGAGTCATAGCCATAGGTCGTGATGAAACCCTCGGCGTCTTTCTGGGTCGCCAGACGTCCGCCCGCGCCGTAGGTAAAGGTCGTCGTCTCGGCGCCCGACGTGCCGGAGCCCGCCGTTGTCGTCAGGATATTGCCCAGCCCGTCATAGGTATAGGCCGTGGCGTTGGCCCAGGCCGAACCATAGGCCGTCGTAACGAAGGTCAGGTGCCCCAGCTTGTCGTAGTCGTATTTCGTCTGGTCGCCGGTGGCCTCGATCTTCAGCGTGACCTGGTTCAGGTTGTTGTACCGGTATTCGACCGTGACATCGCCAGAGGTTGTGCTGACGCTGTTGCCGTTGACGGTGGCATAGGTAGCGCTCTTGCGCGTCTCCGTCCTGCGCTGGCCGTTGTGGTCGTAGGTAAAGGCCGTGACGCGATCCGGGTCCGACCCGGCCGGCGGAGCCGGCGGCGTGGCAGGCTTGCTGCCGTCGACGGGCACCGTAACCGGCGTCGCGTACTGGGTCTGCTGCTTCGCATTGCCTTCGGCGTCGAGCACCCACGACGTCATATAGCCACCGGCATCGACCTGGTCGGTCTTGCGGCCAAGCTTGTCATACCAGAAGTAGGTCTTGTTGCCGTTGGCGTCGGTCGTCATCACCGCATTGCCGTTCAGGTCGTAGGTCGTGCTGGTCGTAAGGCTTGCCGTCTGGTGGTCCCAGGTTTGGGTGCCGGTGTTCCACGCCCCGGTCTCGACGCCCATGATGCTGGTCGAGCTCAGGCGGTTGTCCTTGTCATAGGTGTAGGTCGTCGTGCGGCAGTTGCTGCTGCTGACCGGCGACGGCCGGGTGGCGGCGCTGACCGGCAGCGCCACCTGGTCGCCATAGACCTTTTGCGAACTCACATTGCCGTTGTTGTCGTAGCCCCACTCCGTCAGCACGCCCAACGGATTGACCTGAGCCACCTTGCGGTTCTGGTGGTCGTAATAGGTCACCGTGATGGCGCCATTGGCGTCCTGGGCCGTGACCGCGTTGCCGCGCATGTCGTAGGTGTAATTCTGGGTCGGCGTCACGGACGTGGTCGTACCGTTCAGATACACCGCATCACCCGTCTGCTGGGTCAGGTGGTCGTCGTCGTCATAGCTATAGGTGGTCGTGCGCTGCTCTGTGCGGCCCTGGGCCTCGACCGTCGTCTTGCGGTTGCCGAAGGCGTCGTAAGTATAGGCCGTGGTCACCGCCGGCGCGATCGGCGCCCCTCCGCTCAGTACCTCGCTGGCCGGCACCACCTGCGAAGTCAGGTTGCCGTTCTTGTCGTAATAGTAGTTGGTGGTCGCACCCGCCGCGTTCTGCATCCAGTCGCGATCGCCGAAGGCGGTGTAGTGATAGATGGTTGTATTGCCGTTGCCGTCGGTCGCGGTCTTAAGGCTGCCGTCGTTATAGTATGTGAACGACGTCTTGTTGTCGGTCTGGGCATTGAAGGTCATCGTCGGCTTCGGATCGTTGACCGAATTCACGGTCACCGTGCCGGCATAGCGGATCGCGCTCAAGACCTTGCCGTTGATGTCGTAGGTCTTTTCGGTGACATAGCCCATCGCGTCGACAGCCATGGTCTGCTGGCCGCGCTTGTCGTAGTAGAAATAGCCCGTATTGCCGTTGGGATCCTTGACTGAGTTGATCTCGCCGAAGGCGTTGTAAGTATTGGTCGTGACGGCGCCTGTCGCGTCCGTAGTGGTCTTCACGCGCCCGGCATTGTCGTAGGTATAGGTGACGCTATTGCCCCGGCCGTCGGTCTTTTGGTAGACCCAGCCCTGCGCGTAATAGCTGGTCGACGTCGTTACCGCCTCGGTCGTGCCGAAGGCCACCGTTGTCGACGTCAACCGGCCATCATTGTCGTAGCCATATTTCGTCGTCGCGGCATCGGATGTACTGTACGCCGTGGTCGTCAGACTGAGCCGCCCGAAGGTATCGTAGTCATAGTGCGTCACGACTTTCAGCGGATCGGTCACGTCCGTCAGATTGCCCGCCGCGTCGTATTTATACCGTGTGATCCGCGTGCTGGTATCGCCATACTGCGTCTTGATGGCCACCCGGCCGGCGAAGTCGTAGTCGTACCGCGTCTTATAGCCCCGGGCATCGGTGCTGGTGTAAACGCGGCCGTTATTGTCATAGGTCGCCGATGTCGTCCGGTTGTCCGAATTGCTGGCATTGGCCGCCGCCCAGGTATTCATCTGGGCCAGGGACTGGATCGCCGTATTCGTGTTCGGTGTCGCGTACTGCACCGTCTGCTGCAGATTGCCGTAAGCGTCGTAGGTATAGCCCGTCACGGCGCCGGTCGGATCGGTGACGAAGGCTTTGCGGCCCAGGGCGTCGTAGGCGAAATTCGTCACGATGGCCGTCGAAAGCGACATCGTTGCCATGGTCGCAAGCGTAGTTCCCAGCGGATAGCGCACTTCACGCACGACGCGGCTGTCGGCATCGTAATCGTAGCTGGTCAGATAACCCGCCGCGTCGGTCACGGTCGCCAGCCGGCCCGCCGTGTCGTAGGTATTGGACGTCGTCCGGTTATTGACGTCGTTGGCAATGGCATTGCTGTTGGCGTTCAGCCAGCTGTTTACCTGCGCCAGGGTCTGGACGCCGGTCGCCGTAAGCTGCGTCGCATAGGTGGTCAACGCCGCGACATTGCCGTCCTTGTCGTAGGTATAGCCCGTCACCGTGCCCGTCGGGTCGACGACGAAGCTCCTGCGGCCCGCCGCATCGTAGACATAGCGTGTAATCTGCGCGCCGGCCGGCGGCGACGAAGGCGAAGGCAACTGGGCCTGGTATTCCGCTGCCATCAGCGTCAGTTCGCGGTCCTGCAACTCGCCGCTTGCCGCGATGGCCACGACCACCTGAGCCAGCGTCATCGTACCGTTGTTCAGCGCCGCGACATAGCTTGCCCCCACTGCATCGGGCGCATGACCAAAGGCGTTGTTGTACAGGTAGTCGACGATCTTCTGATTGCCGGTCGCTGCATCTGGGTAAGCGCTCAGATCATTTTGGTACTCGATATTGTTTGAAGCCGTCAGCGTCTGGGCAAGCTGCAACGCGGTCATGGAGCCGCTCAAAAGCTGGCTGCCAAAGACGTTCCAGCCATTCGCGTCGGGCTGACGGTTGAACACCGTCTGATACATGTTCCGGACGGTTTCATAAGCCCATCCGCCGTACGGCGTCGGATAGCGCATGGTCAGCACGACCCGGCCATCGCCGTCATAGGTGTATCCGGTCACATAGCCGTCAGGGTCGACGGCGTAGATCAGGCGGCCGCCCGCGTCGTAGACTGATCGCGTGATGATGTTATTGGGGTCGATATTGTTCGCCCAGGCCTGCATCTGGGCCAGGGTCTGCACGCCGGTTGAGGCGTTGAGCGCGGCATACTGGATCGTGCGGATAACCCGGCCGTCATTGTCGTACGTGTATCCGGTTACCGCTCCAACCGCGTCGATGACGAAGGCCTTGCGCCCGTCGGCGTCATAGACGGTGCGGATGACTTCCGATCCGTCTGGCGGCGTTGCCGGCAGGGACGAGATCGAAACGCCGGTCGTATAGCGTATCCGCTGCACGACCCGTCCGTCGTTGTCGTAGGTATAGGTAACGAGCTTGTTGTCGGGATCGATCGTATAGTCCATCCGCCCGGCGGCATCGTAGTGGGCCCAGCTGTTGACACTTCCGGCGGAGTACGTCGTCGCCCAGGTCTGCATCTGCGCCAGGGTCTGGACGCCGGTATCGGTAAACCGCGCGCCAAATTTTTGCGTCCGCGTCATCCGGCCCTGACTGTCGTAGGTATAGCCGATCACTTCGCCCACCGCATCGATGGTAAAGGCCACGCGGTTGTCGCTGTCGTAGACCGAGCGCGTGAGACTGCCCGCCGGCGTCGTCTGGGTGAGGATCTGGCCCTTGCCGTCATAGGTCCAGTTGGCAGCAAGCGCCAGGCCACCGGTCCCATTGTCGACAGTTTTGGTTTTTACCCGCCCGGCGCCGTCATAGTCGTATTTCGTCACCATGCCATTGGCGTCGGTCACGGTCTGCAGCAGGCCGCCATTGGTAAAGAACTGCGAGGTCGCATTGCCGTTGGCGTCAGTCGTCTTGGTCAGGTTGCCGTCGGCATCGTATTCAAACGTCGTCGCGGCGCCGGTGCCGTCGACGATCTTCACCGTCTGGCCATAGGCATTCTTCGTGGTCGTGGTGACGATGTTGTTCGGATCGGTGACGGTGACCTGGCGGTCGAACACCTTGTAGTCGTACTGCGTCAGCTTGCCGTTCCCATCGATCACGGTCTTGACATGGCCGAAACCGTCATAGGTATAGCTGGTCGCGACGTTCAGCCCGTCGGTGTCCGTCTTCACCTGGCCGGTGCGCCAGTAGGTCCAGCTTTCGGTATTGGTTTGCGGATCGGTGACCTTCGTCTTGCGGCCAAACGCGTCGTACTGATAGCTGGTCAGGAGCGCCAGCCCGCCGACATCGGCGGTCGAGGTCAACAGCAGGCCCCGGCGGCTGTAGGTCTTGTTTGTCTGCGTCGTGACGCCCGTCGACAGGGGATCGATCCGGCTCCCCTCTTGCCCGAAGGCATTGTAGCCATAGGTCGTCACCCCTCCCAGCGCATCGACCGTGTCCGCGACCGTGCCGGTGACGTTGTAATCGATATGGGTGTGGTTGTCGGTCGCGCCGGCCGATATCGCATTGTTCAGGGCAGAGGTGATCGGTCCGCCGGTAAGGGTCGGCAGCGTCGCCGGCGCGATCTTGTTGGTATAGGCGATGATGTCGCTCTTTTCGCCGAAAGTATCATAGCCTTGCAGCAGTATCCCGCCGTCGCCATCGATCCGGTAGGTCAGGCGTCCATCGACATCGTAATAGAACAGGGTACGCCGGCCATCGGCATCTGTCTGGCTGATCAGGCGGCTCGCCGCGTCGTAGGTATAGGCCGTCTGGTAGCTGGCCCAGACCGCGTCGATCTGTGCCTGGGTGGGGGTTGCGCCCAATGCCGCCAGCGCCGCCGAGCCCCTGCCCGTCAGTTCGGCGATCTTGCGTCCAAGGCCGTCGTACTTGACCGTCGATGTACGGCCGTCGGCACCGCCGGTCGCGGAGCTCGAGCTGGAAACGGCCTGGCTGATCTGGTTGTAGTTGGCATCGTACGTGTAGGTCGTGGTCTCGACCGACCCGCCGGTCAGGGTAATGCTCTTCGTCAGCACATGACCGTACTGGTCGTAGGTCAGGCTGGTGATCTCAAGCGTGCCCGACGGCGCCGGCAGGCCGGCATAGGTCGGCGGCGTGGCGATCAGGCTCGCGGTGCTGATCACCTGGCCTTTGATAATCGTGCCGGCATCGCCGGCGGCCGTATAGCTGTCATAGCGGGTAATGTTGCCTTCGCCGTCGATCTCGGCGCGCAGCAGACCCCGGCCGTCATAGACCCACCAGTGGTAGATGTCGCCGGACGATGAGCCCGCATCGGCCTGCAACTGGGCCAGCGTGCCGCCGGCCCAGTGCGAAGAATTGGTCTGGGTGGCGTGGGTAAGGGTCCGCACCTTGCGGCCGGCGGCATCGTAGACGACCTCGGTCAGGTAGCCGTCGGCATCGAGCGTGGCGACCACCTGGTCGTCGTTGTTGTAGAAGGTGCGCGTCGTGCGGTCGTTGGCGGCGTCGGCCCCCGGCAGAATAACGGCCGTCGGGGGCGTCGTCTTGAACGCTGCGATGGTCGATGCCGACAGGACACCCGCATAGGCTGTCGTCGCGATCAGCCGGCCGCCGGCGTCGTAGGTATAGGCAGTAACCGCGCCCTGGGCGTCGATATCCTCGACGCGTCGCCCGTCGGCGTCATAGACGGTCCAGCTCCAACGGTCGCTGGCCGAAGCGGGCGGCGTAACGGTCGCCAGACGCACAGGCGCGGAAGTGTTGCTTTCATTGGCCAGCAGCGACAGCTGCGCCGCCGTCAGCCGGTTGGCATAGGCTGTCGTGCTGACCACCTGGTCGTTGGCGTTGTAGCCATAGGCGACGATGGCCCCGTCGGCCGCCACATCGGCCACCTTGCGGTTCCGCGTATCGTAGACATGATAGGTCGAAAACCCGGTGGGATCGGTCGTGCGGATCAGGTTGCCGACCGAATCGTAGACATAGGTCGTGGTCGCCGTCAGCCCCCCGCCGCTGTCGCTGACGCTGATCAGCTCGCCCGCCTGATCGTAGGTCGAGGTCCTGACCGTGCCGTTGGCCAGGGTCGTCGCCGTCTGCAGGCCCGAAGCCGTATTGGTATAGACCGTCTGGGTCAGCTTGTTGTTATAGTCGGTGGCGCTGATCGTCCGGCCAAGCCCGTCATAGACAAAGGTCTCCGTCGCCGTCGAACTCGACAGCTTGCGGCTGAGCAAAAGGCCTGCCTGATCGTAGACATAGGTTGTCGTGCTGGCCGTCGAAGAGACGCCATTGCCGCTGCTGTCGGTTTGACCATAGGTCGTAACTGTCGCCACCAGGCCGCGCGCATCATAGGTCGTATCCGTCCGCATCGTCTGCGTCCGGTCGGTCGTCGTGACCCAGCTATCCATCGTCGACGCCCACGGATTCCCGCCCGTCGTATACAGATTGCCGGTATAGCGGATGACGCTCTTTTGTGTCCCGTTCGTGTTGTAGACGTACTGTGTCACATCCCCGTTCGGGCTGATCGTGTAGACCAGGCGGGCGGCGGCATCGTAGACATAGCGCGTCGTCAGCGGCGAAGACGAATTGGCCGCCTCCGTTTTCGATACAAGCTGGTTCGTACCATCATAACCGTAGTCCGTCCGGTTCCCCAAAGCGTCCGTCATCGTCAGACGATTGCCGTTGGAATCGTAGGTGTAGGTGTAGGTGGGAATCGAAGCGTTCGACGGCTTGCCGCTGACCAGAATGCTGGGATTGGCAATGGCGACATTCAACGGTCCGCTACCGCTGGCGATCGCCTGGACAGTCAAGGTTACGTAAGCGGCCCCAGAGGGGACAATCGCCGATCCGCTTCCCAGTTTGGCCGTCGTCGTGCCGCTGGCACCAAGAGTACCTCCGACAGGGATGCTGCTCAGTCCCTGCGACCCCATGTAATTGCCATTGGCGTCATACCATTCGGCGTAAAGGGTGAGCGAGCTCGCCCCAGAGCTGGCTGCATAAACAGTCTCCCATACCGTCTGGCCTGAGCTAACCGGTGTTGCTCCTGCCAACACCTGACCAAGATTCATCGCCCATCCGGCCGCCGGCGTCGACGTGGTTTGCCGGCGATAAGCCTTAACGTTCCAATCGGTTTCCGCCGACTGCGTTGTCGATACGGAGCCATTGCTGGTGTAGAAATTGCCCCAGTTCTGCGTGATGTTGAAGAAACTGGCGTCGGGCGCGGGAGCCGAAACCGAAATCGTCGGCTTGGCGATCGCCACGTTCAGCGGAGCGGTGCCACTGGCGGTAGCGATGACGGTCATACCCACGAGATAAGCGCTGGATGGAACAACGACCGTTCCGCCGCCCTGGTTCGCCGTTGCTGTGCCACTTGCGCCGAGGGTGCCCCCAGGCGTAATTCCGCTAACCTTCGTACTGCTCAGCCAGTTACCGCTGAGATCATAAAAGTCGGCATAAAAGTCGAGCGCGCTGGCCCCGGAGCTTGCCGCATATGTGCTCAGCGAAACGATCTGGCCTGGAACAACGGCTGTCCGCCCCGCAGTCGACCCCGGAGCATCCGTGCCAAGATCCATCTGCCAACCGGCCGCAGGCGTGCCGGTGGTCTGCCGACGGTAGACATTAACCCCGCCGTCGACCTCGGTCGACTTTGTCACCGTGACACTGGCGTCCGTCGTCCAAGCATCCTGCCAGTTCAGCGAAATGTTCGCGAAGATCGAGTCTCCACCAGGCCCACTGTAGGTCAAGTTGCCGTTCGCGTCGTAACCGAAAGCCTGAACCTGCAACCCGCCTCCCGGCGTCGCCGGCGGCGAAACCATCTGCGTCAAGCGGCCGTTGGCGTCGTACACCATCGTCGTGACATTGCCCTGCCAGTCGGTGATGGTCGTCCGCCCGCTCAACTGATACCCGAAATAGGTCGAACGGCTGACACCGGACGCTGTCGTCTGAGTCAGGACGATGACACGCCCGGAACCATCGTAGGTGACGCCAAGGCTGCTTCCATCGCCCTGGGTAATCGAGCTGATCTGCTTGCTGGTGCCGTTATAGCCGTAGGTCGTGACGTAGGTCTTGCCGTCGGCGATCGAATTGTCGTTCGGACTTAAGTCGGTCGTGACCGTCGTCAGGCGGTTACTGGCATCATAGCCATAGCGCACCCGCGTCGCCGTCTGCAGGCCAGAGGCATTGGTGTAGCTGGTGACGACCGAGGTCAGCAGCGCACCCGTATAGACGAAGCTGGTATAGTCGCCGTTGGCCGTCGTGATCTTCGTCAGCTGCGAACCGGTATAGGTATAGGTCAGCGAATTGTTGGACGTATCCGTCGACTGGATCAGCCGTCCGCCATTGGCATTGTCGTAGATGTCGATCGCCCGGGTTTTGCCTTCGGTCCAGGTCCACTGGTTGGTCGAGCTGTTGAAGGCCAGGGTGTCGTAGGCGCCGCCCATCTCGTTGCCGACATATTTGCCGAGTGTCGTGCTGTAGGTATAGACGACCGTGCTGCCGTCGGCCGTGGTGTGCGTGATCGTGCTGCCGGCCGTGTTGACCGTGCCGGTCAGGCTGCCGACCTTGCGCTGGTAGCTCTCCTGCCAGCCGTTCGCCGTCAGCGTCCCCTGGCTGTTATAGGTATTGGTGATCGCATCGTCGAGACCGACACCGAACAGCATCTCGTCCTGGCTCTGGACGATCAGGTTGCCGTTGGCCGCGTTGACGATCACATCGCTGCCGTTCTGCCCCAGCTTGGCGGTCCCGATCTCGCCCTGGCTTCCCAACGCGGCCAATGACGATTTGACCAGACCCTGCCCGCTGCCCGTGACGATCGCGACCATTGAGATCCCCCCTAAAACCTGAAGGTCCACCCCGGACCTTTTTGCTCTTCAGGAACTCAATCGGCAGATTTCAAAAATCGTTTAGCGATCGAAGCGACAATTTCTTAGAAAAATTGCAAATCTCTGAAATGAAAAGCTATTTTTTCTACATCCGCAGTTGCCGCCTTGACAGCCGGATTTAGGTGCTCGGCGATAACCACTGGTTCCTTTGGAGTGAAACTTCAAGTCAGCGCTGTCTTGCCAACCGGTATTAGGAACGAATTAACGGCTAGTGGAGAAATTATCACGCAGCGCGTGCGGCACTTTGACATGCCAGCACACACTGTATTTGTGTAAAGTATGCTATTTGGGGGGGGGAGATGACACTCGGCGCAACGGCCCTTGCCGACAAGAAAGTCATATCTACGAGTGAGGCCGCGTCTCCACGCAAAAGGTTCGCTGCACTTGATGGATTGCGTGGTATAGCGGCCCTGATTGTCGTCCTTTTTCATGCGTCTGCGCGGTATCAGATGCATCTGGCCCCTTACGCTTATCTCGCAGTCGACTTCTTTTTTTGTCTGAGCGGTTACGTTTTAGCACACGCTTACTCCGACCGCTTGAAACGCGACAATGCGGCCGTTTGGTTCGTTCGAGACCGGCTAATCCGTTTAATGCCGATGATAAGCCTGGGTGCATCCCTTTGCGCTATAAGCTATATCGTCAATGGAGGGTCCAAGACCATTGCGATTACCGGTTTTGTTTTCAGCCTGCTGAATATCCCGATGCTTTCGCCTCCGCAAACATTCCACCATTACTATGTTTTTCCAATCAATCCGCCACAATATTCATTATTTTTCGAACTGGTGATCAATCTGTTATGGGTAACGTGTAGGAGATACCAGCCGCTCCTGATCGCCGTGGCTGTCATTTCGAGCATTACCTTTCTCATTCTCGGAGAGGGCGGTGCGGAATCATGGAATTTCTGGTTGGGATTCCCGAGAGCGGGTTCCTCTTTCCTGATCGGTGTCTTTCTCTTTGGTTTGAGTAGAAAAATTTTTTCGAAAATACCCGGCAGGATCGTGGAGCTTGTTTTTTGGCCGCTATGTATTTTTGCCGTCCTGCTCCTGTGCTGGTACAGAGATACGTCCCATAAGACCCTTGTCATCTACGGTTGGACTTTTGGGGTCTCGCCTCTCTTGGTGATCTTGGGCGCAAAAATTGAACTGCCGGCCGTCGCCGAAAAAATTGCGACAATCGCCGGCAATTTATCATATCCATTATACGCACTCCATTTGGGTTTCCTTTTGCTAGCCTTCGCACTTCTTTCCGCGCTGCAGCGCGTAGGACTGCCTGCGTTCGATGAGGCTGGCATGCTGACTATTATGCTTTCGATAGCGATCGCGGGAAGCTGGCTGGCCTACAAACACATCGATGTGCCATTGAGAGCTTGGTTGTCGCAACGTCTTCATCCTCACTTTCCACTTTGATATTCCGGCTTGTCGCTGGCTACACGAGCGCATTTCCCGGTCGCCTTTTGCGCGGAGAACCGCCGCCGATGCAAAGATACTGTCTGACTGAGAACACAAAACTCGTGCTGGCTTAATAGGCAAGGATTTAAAAAATCCGCTATCGTGCCGTTCTCCGGCTACACAGCGAACGGTATTCCCGTAAAGATTGCATTTTTCGCGAAACTGGTTAATGGTCACACTCTCAGCTAGGGAGGCGATCATGAAAGTGCTTATCCAGCGTGACCAGCGTTCAGCCATTTTCGGCAGCAAGCCGGTGTTCGTGTTTGTCGTCCGCGCCCAAGTGACGGACGAGGAGGCCGCGGCAATCAAAAAGTACAAGCTCGGCGAGACCAGCCTCTACAGCAACCGAACGCACTACAACGAGATCGATAGCGTTAAGAACCTGGCCAAGGAGCTTATCGCCCACGCCCGCGCCGCGACCATTACGGTGAACGAGCTCATCGCCGGCAAGAAGTTCGAGTGCAAGGACATTCTCGAAATGCTCGCCATGGAAAATGAAATCCGGGAGCGCGCCGCCATGTTCAAAAACATCCTGGATGCCGCCATGCACTTCGGCGGCGAGGAAGTGCTGGAGCTCTAAGGGCCATGGAATGGTCCAACCTCCTCAACTGGTTGGGCGGCGACCTCGCAACCAAAGAACGGCGCGAGATGCGCCGCAGCTGGGACGAAGCGCAAGCGGCGTGGAAGACCTCGCGATTCCCCGGCGCCCAACTTACCCACGAGTTGCTGGCGATCGTACATGCTGCCGAGGATCGCGCCCATGTTCAGTTAGCCGGGCCGGTAGTGTGCAAGGCCGCCATGGTGGTCGACGAACTGCTCTTCACAAGCGGGGTCAGCTTTTGCGACCCGGATTGGAACATTATCTACGCAGATCCCGCCGTGGCCATCGAATTCCGGCAATTCGTCAAGCGCCGGTATCGCTGGTGCACGAGCTTCAACACGATGTTCCAGGTCTTCGAAAACGCGATGGTCGAAGGCTTGTCCCGCGTCCTGACGCTCCTACCGGAGGCCTGCACGGGCACTTGGGAAGCCGATGACGAATTTTTCGGAGTGCCGCTCATCGAAATGGTGGACGACCCGGCTGAAGTGGTAGGGCGCCTCTCCTACCTTGCCTATATGCCCGCGCTCCGAACCTACGACATCTGTACGGAGGCCCGTGAGCACCTTGGTCAACGCCTGCTGTATGCGTCTGGCTTTCAGAGCGAGGAAGAGTGGGAAAAGCGGCAACCGCCGCTCACCATGCCGGCAGACCAGAAAAAGATGGCGCCCGTTGAATTGGCGGAAACGTACCTCGCCGGCACCGCCATGCTGGATTTTGCCAAGCTCGTTGTTCCCTTCCACATCTCGGACGAAGCCCGCTTCGAACACTGTCATATCGTCGGGGGTACCGGACACGGCAAGACCCAGCTTATGCAGCGCATGATCCACCACGACCTGGTGGCGGCGCAGACGAGAAAGCGGAGCGTCGTCGTTATCGACAGCCAGGGCGATCTCATCAACAAGCTGGTGCGGTTGGAGCTGTTCGACCCAGACAGCGAACACAGCCTTGCGCACAAGCTTGTTCTTATCGATCCGGCCGATGTCGAGTTTCCCTGCGCTCTGAACCTGTTCGACAGTCAGCTTGAGCGCTTACAGGGCTACTCACCCGCCGACCGGGAACGCGTGCTCAATGGCGTGGTCGAGCTCTATGAGATGTTCTTCAGCTCCATGCTCGGTGCCGAACTGACGTCCAAGCAAGGCGTGATCTTCCGCTACCTGGCGCGGCTCATGATGGTGATCCCGAACGCCAACATCCATACCCTCATGCAGATCATGCAGGATGGGCGGCCGTTCAAGCCGTACATGCGGCAGATGGAGGGCTCGGCCCGCTGGTTCTTCGAGAAGGAGTTCTTCGACAAGTCTTTCGGCCAGACCAAGCAGCAGATCCTAAAGCGCCTGTGGGGCGTTCTCTCGACCCCGGCGTTCGAGCGCATGTTTGCGCAGCCGACCAATAAGCTGAACCTGTTCGAGGCCCTGAACGATGGCAAGATCATCCTGATCTCGACCGCCAAGGATCTCCTCAAGAACGAAGGCAGCGCCCTCTTCGGCCGGTTCTTTATCGGCATGCTGGCGCAGGTCGCCCTTGAGCGCTCTACGCAAGCACCCGACGATCGCACCCCCACCTACGTCTACATCGACGAAGCCCAGGAGTATTTTGACGACTCCATCGCCACCATCCTGAACCAAGCCCGCAAATATAAAGTCGGTCTTACCCTCGCCCACCAGGCGCTCGATCAGTTGGCACCATCACTGCGTTCTGCCATCTTGGCCAACACGAGCCTCAAGTGCGTGGGCGGCGTCTCGTCTAAGGACGCCTCGACGCTGTCCGGGGAGTTGCGCGTCTCGTCGGATTTCGTCGAGACCATGAAGCGCCATAGGGACCGCACTGAATTTGCCGTCTGGCTCAAGCACAAAACGCCCCACGCCGTCCGCCTCTCTATTCCGCTCGGGTTCCTGGAGCGGCAGCCGCTTATGAGCGAGGACGCGTTCGATGAGGTTATAACGAACAACCGACTACGATACGGGACGCCGCTCGACGACCTCCCGCAGCACGCCTTCGCCGACGAGTTTTTCGCCGAGCCGGAAGAGGATGAGCCTAAGGCGCGACGGCCAGCACCGCCACCGCAGGAGAAACCTGCCACGCGCACGGTGAAGCCCGAACCTGAGCCCACGCCGGAGACTGAAGAAGAGATCGCAGCGCCGCCGGCCGATCCCGTCTCGCCTCCTTATACCAATGCTGAACGCACCGAAAATGCGGAAGCCTTCCCGATTCCCGAGGCGGCACCAGTGCGGTCACCGGCTGGGCCGAAACCGCGGAAACCCAACGCCGAGCGCGAACTGGGCAAAGGCGGTTCCCAGCATCGCTATGTGCAAACCCTCATAAAGGGCCTGGGCGAAGAACGCGGCTTCCGCGCGGTGATCGAAGCACCCGTCGCCGGCGGCCAGGTGGACGTCGCGCTCTATCGCGAGGAGCTCTCGATCGCCTGCGAGATTTCAGTCAGTTCCGCGGCGCAATACGAAGCCCAGAACTTGGCCAAGTGCGCCGCAGCCGGCTTCACGTACATCTTCGCGATCGGCAACAATGCCAAACGCCTGAAAGCCATCGAGACTTTAGCCAAAGAAGCATTGTCCGAAGACGATTTCGCCAAGGTGCTCTTCCTCACACCGGACGCCGTCGCGGCAGTGCTCGACGAACTGACACCCGCAGCGACCGAAGAAAACATCGTCAACGGCTATAAGGTGAAGGTCAGCCGTAAGACCATCACCAGCACCGACGCGAAGGAGCGGCGCGAGTCGATCGCTCGTATAATCGCGAACTCCTTGCGCAACATGCCGAAGAAGTGACGCCTACCGCTTCCGCGATTGGCATGAAACAATTTCGGAATGCCCGATCCAAACTCCATTTCATACTTCGCACGAACAAATCACCGCAACGAAGGGCGGCTTGTCGGGATCAAGCAGGCCGACCGGCTGCACCACATGTTCGTCATCGGGAAGACCGGCACTGGCAAGTCAAGTCTGCTGGAGGTGTTCATGCGGCAGGACTTGGAATCTGGGCGCGGATTCGCCCTCCTCGATCCGCATGGTGATCTCGCGGAGCGCGTTCATGGCGCCGCGCAGCGCTTGGCACCCAGTCGCACACTGTATCTCGACGCAGCCGACGTCACCCAGCCATACGGATACAATCCCCTACGTCATGTACGATATGACAGCATTCCGGTTGCGGTTTCTGGCTTCCTTGAGACGCTCAAGAAGCTCTGGCCGGACGCCTGGGGCGTCCGCATGGAACATGTGCTCCGCAACAGCCTCTATGCGCTCTATGAGCAGCCGGAAGCGAGCCTTCCCGATCTTCTCCGCCTCTACAGTGACGACGGCTTCCGAAAGACTGTCACGTCCCGCCTCCGCAACCTGGTGGTCCGGCAGTTTTGGCTTACTGAGTTCGAATCGTATCCCGACCGACTAAGGGCCGAAGCCGTGGCGCCGATCCAAAACAAGCTCGGCGCCCTTCTGACCGATCCGCGCCTTTATCGCCTGTTCGTGTCCCATGAGACCGATATTCGATTCCGGCCGCTGATGGACGGCGACGGTGCGTTAATAGCAAATCTCGCGAAAGGGCGCCTTGGTGAGGAAAGTTCCAATGTCGCAGGCGGTGTGCTGCTTTCCACGATGTTCCTGGCGGCGCTCAGCCGTGCAACGGAAGCACCGGCTGCGCGCCGTCCATTCTTCATCTATGTCGATGAGTTTCAAACGTTTGCGACACTGACCTTCCTCAATATGCTATCGGAACTGCGTAAATATGGGGTTGGCGTCACCATAGCGACACAACAGATGAATTTAGCATTAGGCGAAATAGCAACTAGCGCTCTGTCAAATACCAGTAGCTTAGTGAGCTTTCGACTGGGTGCGGATGATGCGTCCCGAATCGCCCGAGAACTCGGCATTTCACATCTGCTCGACTATCTGCTTTCTCTTCCTACAGGATCTATGTACACATCAATACTAATTGATGGCATGCCCAGCATGCCCTTCTCGGCGAACGCGCGCCAACTGCAATAATAAAATATCGTGGGAGCGCCCCGGATTCGCGGTACCGATAGCGAGATTTTTGATTATTACATACCCCTAATATCTAGGCTCAATCTTTCAAATGCCGTAATAAGCGCTCCTTGAATATCTCCGAACAATGTCGATCCTCTTATATTACAAGCATCAAGAAACGAAAACGCTAACTCAGATTGAGACGCATCAATATTGAATTTCCAAAGTACGGTTTCTCTAGGATTCACGTGTAGAACAAATTCCTCAATCGTATCAAATGTTGCTTCCAAGCTGGTAGCATAACCTAATTGTAAATCGGCACGTGCATTTTTCATTCCCACCAGTTTAATTATTTTGGCAGAATAATCCCCGCTCCAGATTTGTGAATTTCGATCTAATGCCCAAATTGTAACGTCTCTTCCAACTGATGGCATTTGAGCTCGCTGATGGAATGCAAAATAAGCTGCAACTAAGGGACTTGTAGTCCAATCCAACAAACGCGTCGGAAGTCCGTAGTGCTGTGCTAAACCTATAAATCCGCCTTCCTCTGGGCATTCAACAGCATCCGCGTTAATTTCATCTTTTATATATGATTTGAGAACTTTATATATTTCCACGCGCTTACTGACTGGAAACACTGAAAATTTTCGGTCAAAGCTAGATTTTAATTGAAAATCAGAAGATCCTTGCCCTCGGAACAAAAATCTATCACGGATAAATACTCCACGCTCCGGGTACAATATTTGCTGAAAATTTTTGATGAATTCAAAAAAATTTTCAAACCGTGTTTCATCTATTGCTGGCAAGGGGACCATCCTACATGCGCTCAACGACTGGATTGGGGAACTCCACTCTCAACTTCGGAAAAGCATCAAGCATAATACTGTGCAAGGCATATTCTTCGCCATAATCTGGCATAATGAAATCCGAGTTCCGCGACATCGAGTAAAATTCGAATTTCTCGTCAGATTTACGCCTCTTAAATCCAATAAGTCCGTTTTGCCACAATATTGTAGAAAGATCTATATCCATTTTTGCAGGAGATTTGAAAAGATTGTCAGCTTTAATCAAATCATCTATAGATAATTTTTCACATCCTAAACCTTTTATGTAGTTTTTAAACGTGTCTTTCCGGAATGCCACCTGTTCTTTACTTGAAACATAAGCATCAGCATAGTCATGTTTTACCGAATGAGCCGGCGCATCATGCGATGCCAGTTGATTCGCACAAATTATCAATTGTTCTTCAGCAAACGTTTTTGCCATTTGGGACACGACATTCCTAATTGTATAAACCCACCCATCCCTTGGGTAATTCCTAATTTTATATTGTAGCTTTTCCGTAGCTATAAGATTACCCATTTGAACCACATCTCTTGGCAGACACCTTGTGTGGCGTATCACATAATCTATTGAATTTTCAAGACACTTTCTATCGAGGTTTTCTATTGCTTTCAATCCTAGAAACGATTCTACGGAATTGTCGTCTCTATCATCGAGATACATTGGATGTATAGATTTCACTTTTTCTTTAAGGAAGTATGTAATAGAATAATAATCCCACTCCAATATTGATATGTACGGAGTCCTAATATATCGCGTTTGGTGCTCACTTTGCATAACTGATGAGTAGACAATATCTCTTATAGCTATAACAACGTGCAACCTTTGACCAATTGCCCCAGATTGTCCCAAGAGTCTTAGGACCGCATAAAACAAACCTTTTTGGCACCTATGCCATTCCATTGGGGCATGAGTAAATTCATCGTCAACCGCGTCCATGTATATAAATACTGGGGGACAGGCCTTCAGCGCAGTTCCTATTATTGTTTGGATGTCGTCCCACTTCGAAGAACCAGCAAACTTAGAAAAAGTACTTTCCGAACGATATTGGTATAATATATTTTTTAATTCAGAATATGGACTCCTCTCGACCTCCTCTCCACTCTCGAGCTCTCCGAGATTGCGTAATTTTGAAATTAATATTTCTTGATTTATATATTGATTGAAATACTTTTTATAAGCCAAATGACTCATTACTGATCTAAGAATCGCAATTCTCCAAGCAGACTGCCATGCCTCCGTCACTCGCTCCATGGTAAATTGTTGGCAGAACCCTATTACTGACAATGTCTGAGGTACGTCTCTAGCAATTTTGCTGGCAAAAACCACCTCATCTATATCAGATGAGACAGAATTTTCTTGTCTTGCCGAGTCCTGTAAGCGCCTTATATAAATTGTCTTACCAGCACCCTTTTTCCCAACAATTATACGAATATTTCGATCTGTCTCAGTTAAAGATATGCCGGTGTTGAATTCTCGTTCATTTAAGCGGACGAAGGTATTGTGGCCATCGAATTCGGCCTTTACGCCATCGGGATTTCCGAAGGGATATCGTCCATCATCTCTCATCACATTACCCTGCATTCGCCAGATCAGCAAAGCTCTCCCCGTACGTGTGTTAATTTAATCAACGCCAAAACGTAGAAATTGTAAAGAAGATTTATAGATTCGCTGTCACCTTCCATTTGGCGGATTATATGTTATTGTATATTATGTATTTTGTGATGTTGTTCGGTAATATAGTAATGTACCGAGGCAGTCTTCTGGTCACGACTTTGAGTGACCAGAAGATTGGAGAGGTAAATGGAACAAGATGTAGGTAAAGCTGATCGTCACAATTCGCTTTCCGAAATATCCCTGGTCAGCGAGTTACTTCGTGCTGGGCCTTCGGCGACGAGCGAAGGCCGTTGGACAATAAGCGACGGTGTCAGACAGTTGGGGCAGACGTTTCTCGACGTGTTGATAGAAAGCATTTCAAACCCAGCACTTTTGAAGAGCTTCGTCATTTCGGAATGCGGAGACAGCGGCGCTCTAACAATCTCTGGTACCGTCGTAGTGTGGAGAATTTTGCACGCTAATCGCATCTGCGAGTCAACCACCGCGGTTCAGGTCTGTGATCAAATAAAAAATACCATTTGCATCGCTCTCTTAGACGAATGCGAATTTAATTAAGACCTAAAAGCTGCCTGACGGCAGCTTTTTATTTATCTACTTCTTCGGCATTTAAGAGCCTTGGTGTTGCACAGCGGTCTAAAGAGAGTCTGTATTATCTTAGCGCTGCTAAGGGCTCCGCCCTCGCGCGCACAAGGGTCACGAGTCCTTCGGACCGGCCCCGGCGGTATCCCCGATCTTCCTCGCTTGGACTCGTGCAGATCGGGTGATCCCCCTCCGCCGGGACCGCCCTTGCACTTGCTACCCCGGTCTCGCCGACGGGCAGGGTTTCAGCGCCACCCAAGCGCTGCAACCCTAGCCCCACGGAGGGACCTATGTCCTCAGCTACTGAAACCACCACCACTGAGCCCAGCGCGCACATCCTGATCCCGCTCCATAAGCTCAAGAAGTCGCCTAAAAACGCCCGGAAGATGCCGCACAGCCCGGCTACAATTGAAGCTTATGCGGCAAGCATCGCGGCCAAGGGCATTCTCCAGAACCTTGTCGTGGAGCCCGAATGCGATGATGCAGGCTCGCCCACGGGCTTCTACCTCGTCACCATCGGGGAGGGGCGGCGGCAAGCACAGTTGCTCCGCCTCAAGCGGAAGGAAATCAAAAAGACCGAGCCTATCCCGTGCGTCGTTAACGTGCGCTCGGACGCGTTTGAAATCAGCCTCGACGAAAACGTAACCCGCGAGGCCATGCACCCGGCGGACCAATTCGAAGCCTTTCGGACGCTCGTGGAAGAGCGTGGTATGGGGGTCGAAGACATTGCCGCTCGCTTTGGGCTCACCGCACACACAGTGCGACAGCGCCTCCGCCTCGGCGCGGTATCGCCCCGGCTTATGGAGGCGTACCGAAACGAAGAGCTCACCCTTGAGCAACTGATGGCCTTCACCGTCTGCGAGGATCATGAGAAGCAAGAAGCCATCTTTGCCCGTCTAGGCAGTTGGCAGCGAGACGCCTCATCCATCCGCCGCGTTCTAACTGAAACCAATGTGCGGGCGACCGACCGTCGCGCCCGATTGATCGGTATCAACGCGTACGTCGAAGCCGGTGGCACGATTCTCCGTGACCTCTTCACTGAGGACGGTGGCGGCTATTTCGAGAACGCGACGCTCCTAGACCAGTTGGTCGAGGAAAAGCTGACCGCTATCGCCGTCGACTGCCAACAGAATGAAGGCTGGGCGTGGTATCTGATATCCATCGACTTCCCGCATGCTCATGGCCTGCGGCGCGTATACCCGAAAGACGTTCCACTCTCTGAAGAGGACGAGGCGGCGCAGTATGCTGCTCGCACCGAGTACGACAACCTCTATGCAGAATACGAAGAGTGGGACGAAGTGCCGGACGATATCACCGCGCGGCTCCAGGAGCTTGAAGACACGATCAATCACTATGCGGACAAGCGGCAGGCCTACACCCCCGCCGACATCAGCCGGAGCGGCCTTATCGTGTCGCTCGGATCGGATGGACAAGCGCGCATCGAGCGCGGATTTCAGCGGCCGGAAGACGTCGTGATCGAAGAGCAGCCCGACACGCCGGAGAGGACCGAAGCCGCTACCGGCACTCCCCCTGCGCCAGAAGACGTCGATGACGGTGACAGTTCACCGGCCGCTGCACTGTCAGATGCCCTCATTCGCGACCTGACCGCCCACCGCACCCTTGCGCTTCGCCTTGCCTTAGGGGAACAGCCGAGCCTTGCGTGTCGAGCGCTCACCCACGCCTTGGCACTTTCGACGTTCTGGCGCAGCGCAAGCGGACGCAGTTGCCTCGACATTAGGCCGGTTTCTACCGATCTTGGGCCGCTGGCTGATGGCCTCGAAGCTTCGCCCGCCGCCGAAGCACTCATGGCTCGACACACCGCGTGGGCGGCGCGCATGCCGCAAGAGCCCGAGGACCTCTGGGACATCATCGCCGCCATGGACAACGATACCGTGCTGACGCTGCTGGCCCACTGCGTTTCCCTCACCGTCGATGCCGTGAAGTATCCGCATTGCCGGGCTACCGGAAAGCAGATTGCGGCCGACCAATTGGCAACAGCCCTTTCTCTGGACATGGCCGAGCACTGGAAGCCCACTACCCGCTCCTACTTCGGGCGCGTCACCAAGGCGCATATTGTCGAAGCCGTGTCGGAAGCTGCGGGCGCGGGCGCCGCAGCGCGCATTACCGGGCTCAAGAAACAGGCCATGGCCGACGAAGCGGAACAACTGGTGACGGGCACCGGATGGCTGCCACCGCTGTTGCGGCCGGTGCCAGCGGCGGATAGGTCCACCGATAATGAAGCGGAGCCAGACGCCCAAGCGGCATAAGTGATCGTCATAGCCGGTACTGGCCCTGGCCAGTGCCGGCCCAAAAAAGTTGCGGCCCGCGCAAGCGCGGGCCGCTCTACGTTCCAGCCAGAATTACCGACCACACCGGGTCGGCCAGCCCCTTACTTCGCTACTGCGGGTTTGCGTCCACGACGAGCAGGTGCCGTCGATGTCGCGGGCTTCGGACGAGCCCCTAACCCCATTTGCTTTGCGAGCTGCGAGCGAGCCGCGGAATAGGACGGCGCCACCATCGGATAGTCCTTGGGCAAGTTCCATTTCGCCCGATACTCTTCCGGCGACATATTGTAGGTCGTACGTAGGTGACGCTTCAGCGACTTGAACTTTTTGCCGTCTTCCAAGCAGACGAGATAGTCGGGCGAAATGCTCTTTTTGATGCTCACGGCGGGCGCTTTGGCTTCCGGCTCTTCCGGCTGCGGAGCACCTGTCAGGCCCGTGAGCGACGCATGGACCGACCGAATGAAGCCCGCCAAGTCCGCGGCCGGGAGCGGGTTCTTCGTCACATAGGCGGTGACGATCGAGGTAGTCTGGTCAAGAAGCTTTGCCTGGTCGTCCATGCGCATGTCCCGTTCTGGCGTGAAAGATGTGCCCTGCTACTCCACAGACGACACGAATTCAACACCGGCGATATCGCACGCGGGGTGCTTGCGACCACAATGGCTCCTGGGGAGCGAGGAATTGGGTGATGCCTGGACGGCTGGGTTGCATCGGGTTCCACTCATCTCGCTCCCACCGCATGAAGGTGCCTTCATCGGCGCCACACGCCTTGGCCGCAGCATCAATAGACAAGCCACGGCGGAGGCGCTCCGCCTTTAACTGCTCCCCGAGAGTTGCTGGTTCATCCCAGGGTTCGTAGCCCAAAAATTTGATAATCGCGGGGTACGCCCACGGGAGCGGCACGCGCCCTTTCTCCCAGGTCATGAAGGTCCAGTAATTGATACCCAGGGAAGTCGCCGCCTCATACTGGGTTAGCCCGAGCACGTGTCGGCGCTCTTGGAGCATTCCGGCTAAGCCTTCCGCAAAGACTGGCTCTGCAACGGGTCGCACAGCCTTGAGGACCGCCCGGACGCCGGCTGACAAAAAGGCAACGCGGCCATGCAAATGCGGCTATGGCGGCGTGGGCAAGGGCGCCTGCGGCAAGGCGCCACGCTGCCTGCGCGACTATCAGGGGCGGGTGTCGGGACCACTGATCGACCGCATCGACCTGCAAATCGACGTGCCGCCGGTCACCGCCGCGGACCTGGCCTTGCCGGCTCCGGCCGAAGGGAGCGCCGAAGTCGCCGCCCGTATAGCCGTCGCCCGCGCGACCCAGGCCGATCGCGCCGCCAGGCTGAAGCTGCCGGCCGGCAATGCACTCAACGCCACCGCGTACGGGACCGGACTTGAGGCCATCGCCGCGCTCGACCCGTCCGCAAAGGCCCTGTTGACCCAGGCCGCCGAGCAAAACGGCCTGACGGCGCGCGGCTGGACACGGACGCTCAGGCTGGCGCGGACGATCGCCGACCTCGAACAGTCTGCGAATATCCTGCGCCGCCACGTTGCCGAAGCGTTGATCTATCGCCGCACCGGCGCGGAAAGTGCGTCCAGGGCCGGTGCGATGCCGGACTATGCCGGCAGCCGCTTGTCGTAATCGGCTTTCAGGCGCGCCCAGCTGTCCCAGAAGGGGGCCGGATTGCCGCCCCTGAGGCGCACCGCCATGATGTCGAGGTGCATATGCCAGCCGGCACTGACGCTGAGCATGTAGCCGCGGTTCGGGATACCGCGATGGGTCAGGGTCAACAGCACCTGATCGCCCCGGGGCGCCAGTTCGAACGTCACGCCGTCCGAGTCGCTCCAGGTTATGGCCAGCTTATGCGGCGGGTCGAGTTCGGTGATCCGGCCTTCCATGCGATGTTCCTCGCCGAAACCGTCGGGACGGCGGCCGGGTGGATCGGTCAGTTCGTCGTTGCGCCAGACGAATTCGAACGATGCGCCAACCTTCATCTCCATCGCGCCGGCCGCCAGCCACAGGCGGCGCAACTCACCGTCCGTCAGGTAATTCCAGATTCGGTCGATCGGTCCGGGCAGAAGGCGCTCGATCCTCAGAGTCCCGGGCTCGGTCAAAACGCCGTAGGCGTCAGCGGTGATCAGTTCGGTCATTGGTCATCTCCTTTGGGATGTGAAGGTTTTGCTGCGTCCTCTTCGCGCAGCAGCCGTTCGAGACCGTCGAGGCGGCTGGTCCAGAAACGCTCGTAGACACTCAGCCACTCATGCGCCGTGGCCAGGGGGCCGGGGTCGAGGCGGCACACGTGCAAGCGCCCCCTGACCTCCCGGCGGATCAGGCCGGCGACCTCCAGCACCTTGATGTGCTTGGACGCGGCCGCCAGCGTGATGGAAAAGGGCTCGGCCAGCTGGCCGACCGTGCGCTCGCCTCCGGCAAGGTCGCGCAGCATCCGCCGGCGGGTCGCGTCGCCCAGGGCATGAAAAACGGTATTGAGTTGGGGGGCTTCATATTCAACCATATTGTTGAATATAGATAATGCCCCCGCCATCGTCAACCGGTTGGTTGAATAAATTTCGTCACAGTGCGAGGCCCCTGCGGCATCGGGATTTTTCTGCGTCAGGCGCGGTTACGATTAAGGCTTTGTTAGCGGTTGCGGTAAAAGACTATCGCTATCTCCAGCCCGGGCAACGGCGTCCGCTGACGAGACCATTCCAGACACTTCAGGAGATACCCGTGCGAACGCTGGATGCGGCCGTGCGTGCGACCGGCATCGAGTCGCCCGCGCCCAACATAGATGGCGCCTACTTCACCGGGCTGATCAACATGGCGGGCCGCCAGCGCATGCTGAGCCAGCGCATCGGCCTGATCCTCATGATCGCGGCCTGCGCCGACCCGGGGCAGCGGCAAGGTCATGCGGAGGCGCTGGGCCGCGCGCTCGATCTCTTCGAAGCCAGCCACGCCCTCATTGTCGCCGGCCGAACGGATGCCGCCCATCCTCCGGTCCCGCTTCCCCAACTGTCCGCCTATCTGGACACACCGTTCCAGGGAGACAACCAGAGCGTCGAACGCATCCTCAAGACTTTCACGACAGAGGCGCGGGCCTTTGCACAACGCCTGGCGCGGGGCGATGCCCTGGCGATCGACGAGGTTGCGCCGTTTTCCGCGCGCATCGCCGGCCCGATACTCACGCGCATCGCCGGCACCATCGACCGTCTCGAGGCCGATATCACGCAAATCCTGAAGGAACGGTCGGCGGAAACCGCGGCTCAGCGCGACAAGGTCATGAAAGCCGTCGGCCGCATCGGCCAGGCCGCGGACACGGCGCGCATGATTTCGTTCAACGCCCGGATTTCCGCCGCGCGCGCCGGCGAGTTCGGACGGGAATTCACGGCGTTGACGAACGAAATCAAAACGATTTCCGATGACATACAGTCGGCGTCGCGCGAGATTCTCGACTACGTCCACGCCATCTGACAGGGGCCGCACATCCTTCATTAACGGCCGATTCTGTCCTATAGGCAGGCCATGACCCATCGCCCCGCCAACCCCCAGGACAGCCTGCCGGTCGCGATCCTCCTGATTTTCGCGGCGGGGACGCTCGACGCCTACACCTTCGTGGCGCACCATGCCGTCTTCGCCAACGCCATGACCGGCAATCTGGTGACCATGCTGGTGCGGCTGATGGAGGGCGACTTCGCCCGCGCCTACGGCTACCTCGTGCCCCTGACCGCCTATGCTTTCGGCGTCGCCGCCGCCCATGCCCTTCATCAGTGGCCGTTCCGCCGCTGGATTCCCTCGCCGTCGCGAACCTCGCTGGCCATCGAGATCCTGTTCCTGGCCGGACTGGCGTTCAGCGGCGACCATATAGGCGACGCCGCGGTCGCCGGAATCGCTTTCGTGGCCGCCATCCAGGGCACCAGCTTTACCCGCATCGGCGGGTTCGCCTTCACCTCGGTCTCGACCAGCGCGAATCTTCGCCATTTCATCGAAGGCCTGTTCGACTGGTCGCTGTTTTCCCGTCTTTCACACACCGGCACGGCCATATCGCCCGAGCGGATCGTACGCGCGCGACGCTTTGCCGTATATTACGGCAGCCTGTTCGCCTTCTTCGTCACCGGCGCGGCCATCGGTGCCGTCGCGACGCGGAGCCTGCCGCACCAGGCGCTGTGGCTGCCGGTCGTCTGCCTGGCGTCCGCCCTGGCCCTGTGCCTGCCGTGGAATGTCAGGCTGCAACACATTTTCCGCGAAGAATAAAACACAGGGGCGCAAACCCCGTCTTAAACCTTGTCGTCTATGCTGCAAGGACAAGGATAGGGAAAACGCAGTGACGACAAACAGCGGCAATACAGAGACGGGCCAGACGGCGGAAGAGCGCCTGAAAGCGCGCGAGAGCTTTTTCCGGCTGATGAGCCACGAAATCCGCACACCGCTCAACGGCGTGATGGGCATGCTGTCCCTGCTGTCACGCACCCCGCTCTCGCCCGACCAGAAATCCTATATCGCCACCGCCCAGGAATCGGGCGAACATCTTCTTACGCTCGTCAACGATTTCCTCGACTACGCGCGCATCGACGCCGGCAAGATCGAACTGGAAACCACCGAGGTCCATCTCGAACCGCTGCTGCAGGGCGTCGCCGAACTGCTGTCGCCGCGCGCCCACATGAACGGCATCGAAATCGCCTGGGCGCTCGACCCGCGCCTTGAATTCATCGTCGCCGACGAAGGCCGCATCCGCCAGATTCTGTTCAACCTGGCGGGCAACGCGCTGAAGTTCACGCAAAAAGGCGGCGTGCTTATCGAGGTCACGCTTACCCACGACAGCCAGATTCGTTTCGCCGTGCGCGACACCGGTCCGGGCATCGCCGAGGAAGCCCGCACCCGCATCTTCGAGGAATTCGGCCAGGTCGACCCCAGCCACGCCACGCTTTACGGCGGGGCGGGCCTGGGCCTCGTCGTCGTGAAAAAGCTGGTCGAGGCCATGAACGGCACGGTCACGCTCGACAGCGAACTGGGCGCCGGCTCCATGTTCAGCGTCCAGTTCCAGGCGCCTTACGGCGTCCGCCCGAAGAAGCCGCTGGCGCGCCCGCTGCATGAGGTGACGCTGGTCTCGCACAACAGCATCCTGGCCGATAGCGCCAGAAGCCATTTGCGCGCCTTCGAGGGGGGCCTGCGGATCGTACCGTCGCTCGACGATATGAAACTCGGTGATGCCCTGGTTCTGCACGACCGCAGCGCCTGCAAGGGCCCGATACCGGCGCCGACGCCCAGGAGTCTGATCCTGCTGGCGCCCGAGGAACGCAATGAAATCGATGCCTGGCGTGAACATGGCTGGGCCGGCTACCTGATCAAGCCGCTTCGCCGCGGCTCGCTGATCGAACGCCTCGATGCCTTGAGCGACGTCCGCGCCGAGAACCCGGCCGCGACGCTGCAGGACGAACGCATCGCCTCCGAAACCGCCCAGGACAAGGTCGTCCTGCTGGTCGAGGACAACCCGGTCAACGCCCTGCTGGCGCAAATCCTGCTGCAGCGTGAAGGCTGCCGGGTGGAACGCGCCGCGTCCGGCGAGGAGGCGATCGACATCGTCCAGACACGCGCCTTCGACGTCATCTTCATGGATCTCGGCCTGCCGGGCCTCGACGGCATCGGCACGACGCGGGCCCTGCGCGCCTCCGGCTGCGCAACGCCCGTCATTGCGCTGACCGCCAATGCCTATGAGGAAGACCGCCGCGCCTGCATGGCGGCCGGCATGAACGACTTTTTGACCAAGCCGATCGAGATTGCGGCCCTGCGCGCGCGCCTCGCCACCTGGACACAAAGCCAGGCGCAGGCCCGCTCGGCCTAGACAGAGTCTGCAAAGCCGCTTAGCCTTCCTGCCAAACTGGCAGGACGACAAGAATGAGCGAAAGCCCGAAAGCCCCGACCGAACGCAAATCGACCTGGGCGGCAATCGCCGCTTATGCCAAGCCGAAACCCGCCCTGATGCTGGCTTTGGGCTATGCCACCGGCATTCCCTTCCTGCTGATCGGAGACACCCTGACCGCCTGGCTGCGCGTCGACGGCCTGTCGCTGCAGGTCATCGGCTTCTTCGTGCTGGTCAGCTTTTCCTACACGCTGAAATTCATGTGGGCGCCGCTGATCGATCGCCTGGATATCCCGTTCCTGACCGCAAAGCTGGGTCACCGCCGCAGCTGGATGGCGGTGTTGCAGGTCCTGATCGCCTTGAGTTTGCTTGGTATCGCGGCAACCGATCCCAGGGCGAACCTCGTCCAGATGGCGTTTTTCGCCACGCTCACCGGCTTCTTCGGCGCCACGCACGACATCGTGCTCGACGCCTGGCGGATCGAGGCCGCCGACAGCACCGAGGAACTGGGCGTCATGACGGCTGCCTATCAGTGGGGCTATCGCATCGCCTTCATCGTGTCCGGCGTCGTGCCGCTGCTGCTGGCCACGCGCATCGGCTGGCCGGCCGCCTATGCCACCATGGCGCTGATGATCGCCATCGGCTGGGTATGCGTCTGGCTGGCCCCCCGTGGCGCCAAGCATGAACCCCGTCCAATCCATACCGAAGGCATGGCCGTGCGGCCGGCTCAGGAAATTGTCGAATGGGTGCTTCGCGCCGTCCTCCTGGTGGCAGCGGCCATAATCATGGGCTCGGGCCTGACCGCCAATGCCGACCTGATCAACGGCACGATCGGTCATCTCGGCGCCACGCCGGCCGCACAAGCCGCCTTCAAGGATGCCTTTACGTCCAAGACGACCGGCCCGTTCCTGCAACTGCCCTTCGTCGTCGTCGGACTTTGCCTGATGTTCGTCGCCTGCGTGCCGCTGCCGTGGGCGACCCGGCCCGGCGCTTATTTCAAGGGCGCCTTCATCGCGCCGCTGGCGGATTTCTTCCAGCGCTACAAGAACTGGGCGGTTTTCATCTTCGCGCTGATCTGCCTCTATCGCGTCAGCGAATTTACCCTCTATATCGCCAACGCCTACTATATCGACCTCGGCTTTTCGCTCGATGCGGTAGGCGAGATGCGCAAGGTCTATGGCGCGCTGATGACCATGATCGGCGTCGTGATCGCCGGTTGGCTGATGGTGCGGGTCAGCTTGCGAACGGCGCTGATCGTCGGCGCCGTTGCGGGCCCGTTCAGCCACGTCGGATTCCTGATCCTGGCATGCAGCGGCCACAGTCTCAATGCCCTGGGCCTGGCGCTGGCGCTCGACAATATCGCCGCCTCGATCCAGGGCACGGTGCTGATTACCTATATGTCGACCCTTGTGTCGCCGCAGTATACGGCCGCGCAATACGCGCTGTTTTCCAGCTTCTACGCCATCCTGGGCAAGCTGGTGGCCTCGCAGTCGGGCCGCATCGTCGAGGCCTCGGCCAAGGCCGCGGACGCCGGCGGATTCAGCGCGGCTTTCAAGGGGCTGATGGGCCACCTGACGCCCGATGCCTACGTCAAGGCCGCCGCCAAGCTGGGCGTCAGCGTCCCGGCCATGGGGGCAGGCTACTTTGCCTTCTTCGCCTACACGGTTGTGGTCGGCTTTGTCGCCATCGCCATGAGCATCTGGCTCTTCATCCGCTACAAGCCGCAGGCGGAAGAAACGCCCGCGGCCCTGGACGGTTAGTTCCGGTGCACCGCTGAGCGCACGTCATAGGCGGCGAATGTCGCCATGGCGAGGATCTTCGACACGCTGTCCGACAGCTGGCAGATCTGCACGGGCCTGGACATGCCCAGCAACAGCGGACCGATGACGGTGGCGCCGCCCAGCGCCTCGATCAGCTTGGTCGAGATCGAGGCCGACTGGATGGCCGGCATGATCAGGACATTGGCCGGCGCGGTCAGGCGCTGGAACGGATAGTTGGCCCACATGGCCGGCTCAAGCGCCACGTCGGGCGGCATCTCGCCTTCGAATTCGAAATCGACGCCGCGCTCTTCCAGCAGTTCGACGGCGCGCATGACCCGCTCCGAACGCTCGCCCGAGGGATTCCCGAAGGTCGAATAGCTCATGAAGGCGACACGCGGGGTGTGACCCATGCCGCGCACGGCCATGGCCGCTTCGATGGCGATGTCGCCGAGTTCCTCAGGCGACGGTGTTTCCGATACGGTCGTGTCGGCGATGAAGACGGTGCGGCCCTTGGCCAGCACGACCGACATACCCATGATGCGGCCGCCCGGCGCCGGATCGACGACGCGCAGGACTTCCTCAAGTGCCTGGTCGAAAGCGCGGGTAACGCCGGTGACCATGCCGTCGGCGTGACCGGACACCACCATGGCGGCGGCGAACGAGTTGCGGTCCTGGTTGATCAGGCGGTCGACGTCGCGCTTGAGGAAGCCCTTGCGCTGAAGGCGCGAGTACAGGAGCTGGCTATAGGCGGCATTGCGGTGCGACAGGCGGGCATTGATGATCTCGATACCCTCTTCGGCCGGATCGATGCCGGCTGCACGCATATTCGCCTCGACAAGATTTTCCCGCCCGCACAGGATCGGCGTGCCCAAACCCTGCGCCTTGAAGGCGTGAGCGGCGCGAATGACGCTGATGTCCTCGCCCTCGGCGAAGACGATACGCTTGGACGGCCGGGACCGCACCACCGAAGTGATGCTTTGCAGGAAGCTGGCGGACGGATCGAGGCGCTGTTCCAGGCGCTTGCGATAGGCATCCATGTCGTCGATCGGCTTGCGCGCCACGCCGGTATCCATGGCCGCCTGCGCCACGAAGGGCGGGATGTACCAGATCAGGCGTGGATCGAAGGGCGACGGGATGATGTAGTCCTTGCCGAACTTCAGGCGGCGGCCCTGATAGGCGGCGGCCACCTCGTCCGGCACGTCCTCACGCGCCAGTTGGGCCAGAGCGCGCGCGGCGGCCAGCTTCATCTCGTGGTTGACGCGGCGGGCGCGCACGTCCAGCGCGCCGCGGAAGATGTAGGGGAAGCCCAGGACATTGTTGACCTGGTTGGGATAGTCCGAGCGGCCGGTGGCGACGATGGCGTCGGACCGCACCTTGGACACGTCTTCCGGTGTGATTTCCGGATCGGGATTGGCCATGGCGAAGATGATCGGATTGGGCGCCATGGTGGCGACCATGTCCGGCGTCAGCACGCCCTTGGCCGACAGGCCCAGGAAAACGTCGGCGCCGACCATGGCCTCAGCCAGGGTGCGTTTCGACGTTTTGGTGGCGTGAACCGACTTCCACTGGTCCATATCGACCGTACGGCCCTCATAGACAACGCCGTGGATGTCAACGACGATGGTGTTGTCTTTCTTCACGCCCAGCGCCTTGACGAGGCTTAAACTCGACAGGCCGGCAGCGCCGGCGCCGCACAGGACGACCTTCACGTCCTCGATGCGCTTGCCGGTGATTTCCAGCGCGTTGATAAGGCCGGCGGCGGCGATAATAGCCGTGCCGTGCTGATCGTCGTGGAAGACGGGAATGTCGGCCATGTCCTGCAGGGCCGATTCGATGATGAAACATTCCGGAGACTTGATGTCTTCCAGGTTGATGCCGCCGAAGGCCGCGGTGATGTTCTTGACGACCGTGATGAATTCGTCCGGATCCTGCGTCGCCACCTCGATGTCGAAGCTGTCGATATCGGCGAAGCGCTTGAACAGGACGCTCTTGCCTTCCATCACCGGCTTCGACGCCAGCGCGCCCAGATTGCCAAGGCCAAGGATCGCCGTGCCGTTGGAAATGACGCCGACCATATTGCCCTTGGCGGTGTAGTCATAGGCGGCGTCGGCGTTTTCGGCGATGCGCCGTACCGGCACGGCCACGCCGGGCGAATAGGCCAGCGCCAGGTCACGCTGCGTCGCCATGGGCTTGGTCGGAGCCAACGCAATTTTGCCAGGCGCGGGGTACTGGTGGAGATTGAGCGCTTCTTCGTCGCTGAAGGTTTGTTTTTCGCTTGGCATTGTTTCCGGTCTTTTTCAGGTCTTTATTTATGTTAGCGCTCACATTGCCCCCGCGTCAATGCGCGGGTGTCACTATATGGCATCCGATGGGGACATATAGTCTGACAATTGGCAACTGAAAAGCGCCTATCTTGCAGGTTCGTTGTAGAGCAAGTTTCCATCGAAATGATTGCAAAATCGTGCTCCGGCCTTTGCTTTTTTGTGTTTGGCGCCATCGCGGCGATGAAGTCGCCATTCCGCGCGTCTCCACAGGGATTGTGCACGGTTTTTGCGCCTCCCGCACTTCTCTTGACGTTCAAGAATCGTTAACCTTCACAACATGAACGCCCCGACCGATCTCAGCGAAGAGTCAAAACCCGCCCTCGATGTCGAAGGCGCCACGCCCGTCATGGCGCAGTACATCCAGACCAAGGCGCAGTATCCCGACGCCATCCTGATGTTCCGCATGGGCGACTTCTATGAACTCTTCTTCGAGGACGCCGTCACCGCCGCGCAGGCTCTGTCGCTGGCGCTGACCAAACGCGGCAAGTACAAGGACGAGGACATTCCGCTGGCCGGCGTGCCCGCCCACGCGGTCGACGCCTACATCGCCAAGCTGATCCGCCTTGGCCACCGCGTCGCCGTCTGCGATCAGCTGGAAGACCCGGCCGAGGCCAAGAAGCGCGGCTATAAGGCCGTGGTCAAGCGCGGCGTCGTCCGCGTCGTCACGCCCGGCACGCTGACCGAGGACTCGCTGCTTGAGGCGCGCGGCTCGAACCGCCTGGTGGCGCTGTCGGCGCGCGGCGGTGTCATGGCGCTGGCCAGCGTCGAACTGTCGACCGGCGACGTCGAATGCCTCGAAATCGAGCCCGAGTCCCTGTCGGCGCATCTGTCGGCCCTGCGCCCTTCCGAAAGCCTGGTCGCCGACCGCATCCTGCAAGACGAAGCCGTCTATGGCCTGCTGAAGGTGCTGGGCGGAGCCATCCAGCCGCAACCGGGGTCTTTGAGCGACCCTCAGGCCGGCGAGGCACGGCTGCTGAAGCTCTATGGGGTTCAGACGCTCGACGGTTTCGGGCAATTCAGCCAATGCGAAATTTCCGCGCTGGGCATGCTGGCCGCCTATATCGACCTGACCCAGGCGGGCAAACGCCCCGTGCTGAAGCCGCCAGTGCGCGTGCTGCAGACCCATTGCCTGAGCATCGACGCCGCTACGCGCAATTCGCTCGAAATCGACCGGACACAGCAGGGACGGCGCGAAGGCAGCCTGATTTCGGCGCTCGACTGCACCGTGACCTCGGGGGGCGGGCGACTGCTGCTGGCGCGCCTGTCGCGCCCGCTGTTCGACCCCGAGGACATCAATGCGCGGCTCGACACCGTCGAATGGCTGCTGCCGCGCCGGACCTTACGCGACGACCTGCGCCACCTGATGCGCTCGCTGTCGGACCCGGCGCGCGCGCTTTCGCGCCTGTCGCTCAACCGGGGCGGCCCCCGTGACCTGTGTATTCTCCATCAGGCGCTGTCGATCGCCGAAAACCTGGCGCATCTGCTGAACGACGCCACGCAGAACCCGGAAATCGACCCGGCCGTGCCCGTCGAAATCGACGGCTTCATCAACCGGCTTGTGCCGTCCGACGACCTGTCGCGCCTGCGCGACCGGCTGATCCGCGCCCTGATCGATGATGCACCCCTGTCGCTCAAGGACGGCGGCTTCATCCGCGAAGGCTTCCATAAGGGCCTCGACGAGGCGCGCACCCTGCGTGACGACAGCCGCCAGATCATTCTGGCGCTGGAAGCGCGTTTGCAGGCCGAAACCGGCATCGCCATCCGCATCAAGTACAACAATGTCCTGGGTTACTTCATCGAGCTTTCGCAGAAGCTGGCCGAACAACTCCAGGCGCAGGATACGGCGAAGCAGTTCATCCACCGCCAGTCGCTGGCCAACCAGGTCCGCTTCGTCACCACCGAGCTGGTCGATCTAGACGCCCGCATCCAGCGCGCCGCGGCGCAAGCCCTGTCGCTGGAAATGGAAATCTTCGAAGGCTTGCGCGAAGACGTCCGCCTCCTGGCGGGCGAAATCCAGTCGGCGCACGACGCCATTTCTGCGCTCGACGTCGCCGCCGCCAATGCCCACTATGCCGAAGAGTGCGACGCCGTCCGCCCCCGGGTCGACCGTTCGACGCGGCTCGAAATCTCGCGCGGTCGCCACCCGGTGGTCGCCGGCGTGCTCAAGGCCCAGGGCAAGCCGTTTACTCCCAACGATGTCGACCTGGACGCCACCGGCGCCGACGCGGCACGGCTCAGCCTGGTTACCGGTCCGAACATGGCCGGTAAGTCGACTTACCTGCGCCAGAACGCGCTTTTGATCATCATGGCCCAGGCCGGTTTGTTCGTGCCGGCAAAATCGATGCACCTCGGTGTCGTCGACCGCCTGTTCTCGCGCGTCGGCGCCGGCGACGACCTGGCGCAAGGCCGTTCGACCTTCATGATGGAAATGGTCGAGACCGCCGCCATCCTCAGCCAGGCCAGCGACCGCTCCTTCGTCATCCTCGATGAAATCGGCCGCGGCACGGCCACCTATGACGGTCTGGCCATCGCGTGGGCGTGCGCCGAAGACCTGCACGAACGCATCCGTTGCCGGGCCCTGTTCGCCACCCACTATCATGAGCTTTCCCAACTCGAAAAACGCCTGAAGGCGGTCAACAACATCAGCCTGCAGGCCCGCGAGCACAATGGCGAACTGATCTTCCTGCATGAAGCCCGCGCCGGCGCGGCCGATCGCTCCTATGGCGTCCAGGTCGCGCGCCTGGCGGGCATGCCGACGGGCGTCGTCGAACGCGCCCGCGATATCCTGCAGCGCCTGGAGGAGGACAACCAGACCAGGCTCAGGCTCGACGACCTGCCGCTGTTTTCGTTCGAGCGCGCGCCCAAGCCCGTCTCTTCCGGTCCCTCCAAGGTCGAAACCATGCTCAAATCGATCAGCCCCGACGAATTGAGTCCCAAGGAGGCTCTTGAAGTTATCTATAATTTACACAAATTGCTTATCTAGACCGGGGTAGAGCGGGTACCTGAGTTAATGGACGATTCCTCCCCGATGCTGAACCTGACCCAACCGGTTGCGCCGGCCTATCGTATCGACGGCGCGCACCTGCGTCAGGCCCTGACCCAGGCCTATGAGGACTCGACCGGCGACACGTCAGACCTGCGCCGCCGCGCCGTCGCCATCCTGAAAGAGTCGTGGGACCTGGCGCGCGCCTCGATCCTCGACCGCATCGACCAGGCCCGCAGCGGCCATTCGGTCGCCCACGCCCTGTCGAAATGCGCCGACGAAATCGTCAGCGCCCTGTGGGATTTTACCCTTACCCACGTCTACCGCGCCCGCAACCCGACCGAGGGCGAACGCCTGTCGCTGCTGGCCGTCGGCGGTTACGGCCGCGGCGAACTGGCGCCCTATTCCGACCTCGACCTCCTGTTCCTGCGGGCCTGGAAGGAAACGTCGCACTCGGAATCGGTCATCGAATTCATCCTCTATACCCTGTGGGACCTGGGCCTGAAGGTCGGCCACTCGTCGCGCACGGTCGACGAAGCCGTCAAATTCGCGCGCGGCGACCACACCATCATGACGGCGCTGCTGGAACACCGCCGCATCGCGGGCGACGCCGACCTGGTTCTGCAACTGGACGCCAAGCTGGCGTCGGAAGGCCTGAAGTCGAACATGTTCGACTTCGTCGCCGCCAAGCTGGAAGAGCGCGACAGCCGTCACTTCAAGGCCGGCGCAACGCGCTTCGTCGTCGAACCGAATATCAAGGAAGGCAAGGGCGGCCTGCGCGACCTGCACACCCTGTTCTGGATCGCCAAATACCTGGAAGGCGCCGAGCCCAATCCCACGCGTTTCCACCAGGAAACGGAAAAGCGCGCGCGCGGCGAAGCTTCGGCGCGCGATGCCGGCTGGAAGGTGCTCGACCGCCTCCTGACCGACAAGGAGCGCCAGATCTTCATGCGCGCCTTCGACTTCCTGTGGAAGGTGCGCATCCTGATGCACCTGACGGCGGGCCGCGCCGAAGAACGCCTGAGCTTCGACCTCCAGCCCGAAATTGCCCAGCGCATGGGGTTTGTCGACCGCACCGGCGAACCCAATGTCGAACGCTTCATGCGCCGCTACTTCATCACCACCAAGGAGGTCGGAGCGCTTACGCGCACCTTCTGCACCAAGCTCGAAGCGCAGCAGGCCAAACCGCTGGCGCGCCTGTCGAACATGATCCAGTCGGGCCTGATGAACCTGACGCGCGCCGACCATCCGGGCTTCGTCGTCACCAGCGGCCGTTTGAGCGTCAACAGCCCCGACATCTTCCAGAAGTCGCCCGTGGCCATGTTCCTGCTGTTCAAGATGGCAGACCGGCTTGAGCTCGACCTGCATCCCGACGCCTTCACGGCGATCGCGCGCAACCTGAACCTGGTGACGCCGTCGCTTCGCCGCGACAGGCGCGCCGCCGAGCTGTTCCTCGACATGCTGGTACGCGGCAAGAATCCGTACAAGACCCTGTCGATGATGTCCGAGACCGGACTTCTGGGCCGCTACATCCCCGAATTCGGCCGGATCGTCGCCCAGACCCAGTTCAACATGTACCACGCCTATACGGTCGACGAACATACGTTGCGCGCCATAGATATCATCCACGGCGTCGAAACGGGCCGTTACAAGGATGATCACCCGCTGGCCAGCAGCATCATGCCGCAACTGGTCGACAAGGAAAGCCTGTATCTGGCCATGCTGCTGCACGACACCGGCAAGGGCGGCGAGGACGGCCAGGAAATCGGCGGCGAGCGCGCGGCGCGCAAGGCGTGCGAGCGCTTAGGGTTGCCCGACTGGAAGATCGACCAGGTCGCCTGGCTGGTGCGTCACCACCTGGTGCTCAGCGACTACGCGCAAAAGCGCGACGTGTCGGACCCGGAAACGGTCGCCAGCTTCGCCGATATCGTCGAGACGCCGGAACGGCTGCGCCTTTTGCTTATCCTGACGGTCGCCGACATTCGCGCCGTCGGTCCGGGCGTGTGGAACGCCTGGAAGGGCCAGTTGATGCGCGACCTGTTCGCGGCGACCGAAAGCGCCTTCCGCGGCGGCCGGGAATCCGACGCCATTTCCAGCGTCCGCCAGGGCCTGAGCGAACGCGCCGAGGCCCGGCGCGCCGAACTGTCAGAAAACAACGACGACATGGCGGCGTGGCTGGAAACCATGGATGAGAATTATCTGTTCTCGTTCACGCCGGAAGACATCAAGGCGCATGCGGCCCTTGTCTGGTCGACCTTCAACTCCGAACCGGCCGCCAAGGCGCGCATCGACCTGAGCCGCAATGCCACGGCCTTTTCGATCTCGGCCGACGACCGGCCGGGCCTGTTCGCGGATCTGGCGCGCACCTTCGCCAATCTCGGCGCCAACGTCGTCGGCGCCCAGGTCTTCACCTCGAGCGACGGCAATGCGCTCGACGTCTTCTACGTCCAGGACAGCCAGGGCCTGCCGTTTGCCCACGACGACCCGCAGCGCCTGCGCCAGGCCGAACAGCAACTGGAACAGGCGGCGCTCGGCCACCTGCCGCCGCCGGTGACCTACCGCTCCGCCCTGGCTGCCCGCACAGCGGCCTTTGCGATCGCGCCGACCGTCGCCTTCGATGACAATGCCAACGCCAATATGACGATTATCGAGGTGTCCGGACGCGACCGGCCGGGTCTGCTGGCCGACCTGGTCGAGGTCATGGCCAAGGCGCGCGTCGACATCGCCTCGGCGCATATCGACTGCTACGGCGAACGCGCCGTCGACGCCTTCTATGTCGCCGACCATTTCAAGAAGGCGCAGCTGTCCGCCAGCCAGAAACAGGCCGTGCGCAAGCAACTGCTCGAGGTTCTCGACCAGGCTCCGGCCGTCCCGCCCAAGGCGAAACTGACGCGGGCCCGCGCCAGCCTGGCGCGCTGAAACAACAGTTTTTCCCGAAATCGCGGCAAACACTAGGCTTGTCGCCCGTTAACGTTTATAGTTAACAGGTTCAGGACAAAGGTCGCTTGGTCGAGGGATGGGGAAAAGCGTATGAACAGGAAGATCCTGTTATGGGCCATGGCTCTGGTGGTGATTATCCCCGCCTTGATCGGCACGGGATATTACATCTATTGGGACCAGTTCCAGCGCTGGGCGCCGGTGACGATCACCCGCAACCAGTCGGAAATCCAGGCCCTGCTCGACAAGGTCGACTATGTGTCGCCGGGCCGAAACGGCCCGCCTCTCTATGTTATCACCTATCGTTCGTGCGCCCAGTGCCGCGCCTTCGAGGAGCAGGAGTTCCCGAAATACGATGCCGCCGGCATCGATACCCGCGTCATCGTCTACGCCCTGCCCGACAATCAGGGCCTGCATCGTTCGACCGCGACCGAACGATCGACCATCGCCGAACTGTGGATTTCGCGGAAGTGGGAGATCTATCAGGCCTGGTTCATGTCGAGCGACGCCAACTGGCGCGCTACCGGCCTGCCGGTCGCCGACAACGATTTCGCCCGCGACGCCGTCGTGCAAGCCTCGCGCAATTTCGTGGCCCAGCTCCAGCCTCTTCTGGCGGCCAACAACGTCCGGGTCGGCTATCCGCTGGTCATCTGGCGCGACCAGAACAATATGCTGAAAGTCTGCAGCTGCTCGGACGAGCGCGCCTTCCATTTCATCCGCGAAGACCTGAATGTGTCGAACGCCGCCGTCGGCAGCGAAGGCCCGATGTTCCATATTCCCGACAACCTGCTGCCGAAGATGGGCGAGGACAAGTCATCGGCCGTCGCAACTTCGGCCAGCGCTGCGGCTCCAGCTCCGGCGCCCGCCCCAGCCCAGGCGCAACCGGCCGCCCAGGCGGCAAAGCCGGCCGCAGCCGAGGCCAAGCGCAATTATTCGACCGATTTCGGCCCGGATCAGTAACCCAGGCGAAAGCACCAAAAGAAAACGGGCCGGGATGTCTCCATCCCGGCCCGTTTCGTTTTTGCCTGTAAGCGTCAGGCTTATTCTTCGCCGGCGTCGGCGCCCATCTGGGCGCGCAGTTCGTCGCCCTTCGAGCCGCGCGTCGAGTTCATCGAACGCTCGACGATACGGGCCGACTTGCCGCGACGGTCGCGCAGGTAATACAGCTTGGCGCGACGGACGACACCGCGACGCTTGACTTCGATCGATTCGATCATCGGCGACAGCAGCGGGAACTTGCGCTCCACGCCTTCGCCGAAGCTGATCTTGCGGACGGTAAAGGTTTCGTTGATGCCGGTCGAGGCGCGGGCGATGCAGACGCCTTCGAAGGCCTGGACGCGTTCACGGTCGCCTTCCTTGATGCGCACGTTCACGCGCAGGGTGTCGCCGGGTTGGAAAGCCGGAACGGTCTTGCCAGCCTTCAGCTTGGCAACTTCTTCGGCTTCGATCTGCTGCAGCAGGTTCATGTCTTCAACTCCTTAATTGGTAGCGGCCAGGGCCGCTGTTGAGGCTTAGGTGCCTTTTGCCTGTAATTTGGAAAGATAGGCCGCCCAGAGATCCGGACGCCGCTCCTTCGTTGTCGCCTCTCTTTGTTTTTGCTTCCATTCGGCCATCTTCTTGTGATCGCCGGACAAAAGCACTTCGGGGATGTCGAGGCCTTCGAACGAACGGGGCCGCGTATATTGCGGCTGTTCGAGAAGTCCATCCTCGAAGCTTTCATTATCGAGACTGGCCGCTGCGCCGAGAACCCCCGGAATAAGCCGCACGGCTGCCTCGATCGTTACCATCGCCGCCGCTTCCCCGCCCGCAAGGACGGCATCGCCGACGCTGATTTCCTCGAACCCGCGGGCATCGAGCACCCGCTGGTCCACCCCTTCGAACCGGCCGCACAGGACGATCAGTCCGGGCTTTTGAGCCCATTCCTTGACGCGGCCTTGCGTCAGAGGCCGGCCGCGCGCGCTCATGTAAACAAGCGGCCGGTCAGAAACCTCAATCGAATCAAGCGCTTTGGCGATTACATCCGCCTTCAGAACCTGACCCGGTCCGCCGCCGGCGGGGGTGTCGTCAAGAAAGCCGCGCTTATCGCTCGAAAAGGCGCGAATGTCCAGCGTTTCCAGAGACCACAGGTTGGATTCCTTCCACGACGTCCCGATCAGCGAAACGCCAAGCGGCCCGGGAAAGGCCTCCGGGAACATGGTCAGGACGGTGACTTGGTAGGGACTGGACATGAGGCGGGCGGATTAGCACAGGCGGCGTTAAAACACCAATACCCGCTATTTGCCGCGACGCCGGTCAAGCTCGTTCTTCGTCGCGGACCATGTCGCGACGCAGAACGGCGTGATGAAGTTCAGCGCCACATGGCCCCAATGAATGCCGTGCCAGGCCAGGAAAGCCGAGCCCTGATTAATGATATTGAGGATCGTCCCGATGACGAGCGCCACGCGCAAGGCGTTGAGCGCCACGCGCTTCGACAGGGCTATGGACCAGAATTCCTTCGTCAATAGTGCAGCCTCAGGGTCAGCCCGACCGTACGGGGATTGCCCAGGAAGGCATCATAGCTGCCCGACTGGAAGGGTGCGGCGAACGCCACCTGGTAATAGGTGACGTCGGTAAGGTTCCGTCCCCACAGTTCAAGCGACCATTCGTTCGACGCGTCCGACAGGGCGATCTGGCCGTCATACAGGGTATAGGCCTTCTGAATCTTGAGCGGATTGAGATCGGAACCCGTATTGTAGGCGCTGCTGTACTTGCCGGCCAGCGTCGCGCTCAGCCGGAAATTGCCGACGCCATGGCCATAGTCGAAACCGTAGGTCGCCGACCAATTCGGCGCGAACGACGCCGTGCCGCCGGCGACCAGCGGCAGGCCCGGCACGACATCGCGCCCGAACTTCGCCTCGTCATAGGTCACGCCGGCGTGCAGGTTCAGGTCGCCCACAGCATAGCGGCTTTCCGCCTCGACGCCCTTCGAGCGCAGATGCGGAATGGAGTCGACGACGAAGTGAACCGCCCCGGGTTTGCCGGAGGCTCCAACTTCTGAGAAGATGGAGCCGATAT
>CAKZJB010000192.1 GCA_936940865.1 uncultured Asticcacaulis sp.
GTTGTCGGCTATACCGACACCTCGGGTTCGGCCGCGTACAACATCAAGCTTTCGCAGCGCCGCGCCAGCGCGACGGCCAAGGCCCTGGTCGCCGACGGTGTCGCCAATGCGGATATCTCGGTCAGCTGGAAGGGCGAAACCGACCTGGCCGTGCCGACCGCCGACGGTGTCCGCGAACCGCGCAACCGCCGCGCGACCATCGACATTCAGTTCTAAGCGTAAGGGCGCCCGGCCGTGTTTCGGCCGGGCTCTCGCCGCACTGCCGGCAAAATTGTGGTGACGCGTAGCGTACAGGCTGCTAAGACAGTAACCATGTTGCGTCCGGAGCCAGGGCAGATCGCAGGATCAGCATTGTCCGGTTCCAATACTTCACAAGTTCCAGTAGCCGCAGCGTTTTTGGCGGCGAAGACAGGCTTGTCGGCGGCGTTCATTTTTGTCGCGCGGTTGAATTGGCTGGCTTGTACTTTTTGATATTCGTTTCCCGTGACCCTAAGGGCGCGGCGGGCATTTTTGATATTTATTTGATTGGGGATTGCTATGCTTCATGTGGATGCAGGGGTGCTTAAGTCCGGGCAGATGAGGGACACGCAGGGCATCGGTCCGCAACCGGTCGTCCGCCGGGAGTTCACTCAAGCCACGGTGTCGGAGCGCGTGATCCGTCTTCTCGATATTGTCATCAGCCTTGCCGTTCTGATTTTCTTCTTCCCGGTCCTTGCCATCGTCGCCATTGCCGTCAAGCTTCAGGATAACGGTCCGGTCTTTTTCGGTCATACGCGCATCGGCTGCCATGGCCAGGAATTCAAGTGCTTCAAGTTCCGCAGCATGCTGGTCGACGCCGAGGCGCGCCTGCAGCGCCTGCTGGAAGCCGATGCAGACGCCCGCGCCGAGTGGGCCAGGGATCACAAGCTGAAGAACGATCCGCGCATCACCGCATTCGGCCTGCTCCTGCGCAAGACCAGCATCGACGAACTTCCGCAGCTGTGGAATGTGCTCCGCGGCGATATGAGCCTGGTCGGACCCCGCCCGATCGTGCGCACCGAAATCCGCAAATACGGCAAATCCTTCCGTCAATATGCGTCGGTTCGTCCGGGCCTGACCGGTCTTTGGCAGGTCGCCGGCCGCAACGACGTTTCCTATACGCGCCGCGTGGCCATGGATCGCCTGTTTTCGCGCCGCAAGAGCGTCAGCCTTTACCTCTACATCCTGTTCATGACCGTTCCGGCGGTGCTGATGCAACGCGGGTCGTACTGACGCTTTCACAAAAGTGTATAAGCTTCTTAAGCCGCCGTTATAGTCACGGCGGCTTTATTTTTACCTGAATCCACACACGTTAATTTGAAATAAACCATAAAGACTTGTAGTAAACGTGAATTAACCGTTAGCATAATTGAATATTTAAGCATACTCTTTATTCGTTAATTCAAATCTCTGTGGAAGGATAGGCGTCGAAAGTGAGGCCTATCGTTATGCGCTTTTCCGATTGTGCTGCTCTGGTTCCGACGCTCGCGAAGCTGGGCGTGGCCGCATCCCTGCTCGGTCTCGGGGCCTGTTCCACGGTTAATTCGACGGCATCGCTGGATAGACCCGGCATGGCATCGGCCAGGGCTCCCGTCCTTGCGCAGGGCGTGGTCCGCGAAGCCGGGGGTGAGGCCCCGCGCCGCATAGCCATTTCCGGCGGCATGCGCTCCGACGCCATGCCCTACGGCGACCGCACCCCGGCGCCGATGGGTTTCCTTGAAATGTGCTCACGCTCTCCGATGGACTGCTCGCATTCGGCCCAGTACGATCCGCAACGCATCCGCACCCTTGCGCGCGAAGGGCTGGTGGTCCGTTACCAGATCGCCATGACCGGACGCGATCCCAATGCGGACGTTCCGGATATCCAGGTTGCCGCCACGGGCCAGTCTCCGGTCGCCACGGCCGGGCAAGCGCCGCAGATCGACCGTGCGGCCGTGGTCGGCGGCTTCGTCAACGGCGGCATTCATCGCCTGGGCGGTTATCTGAAGGTGCCGGCCGACACGTCTTCCGACGATAAGGCGCCGGCCGGCAGCGACGGTCCCGTGCCGGGGGTCGTCGCTTCGGACATGCGTCCCGCACTGACCTGGGGTGCCAAGGCTTTGACCCGGCAAACGGAAGCCCTGCAAGCCCTGCCGGCAACGGCAGCCGACAGCGAAGCCGGCCTTGTCGCGGCTGCCGCGCAGGAACCGTCGCAGGACTACGTCCGGATCGCCATGGACGGCGGTACGCTGAACCTGCTGCGCGCGGTCAACGACCAGGTCAACAGCCTGATGCGCGCCGCGACCGATATCCAGAACTACGGGGTGGCCGACTACTGGAACGATCCGGTTCTTGTCCGGGGCGTCCGTGGCGACTGCGAGGATTTCGCGCTCGAAAAGCGCCGTATGCTGGTCGAACACGGCGTTCCCGCCGCGGCGCTGAGCATCGCCATCGTCCGGACGCGCCTGGGTGAGGAGCATGCCGTTCTGGTCGTCACGACCGACGCCGGCGACTACGTGCTCGACAACCTCACCTACGATGTCCGTCCGTGGCGTCGCGCCGGCTACACCTGGGTCGCCCGTCAGGGACCGGGGGACGACCTTGCCTGGGTGTCGCTTGCGCCCGCCAATGCGGCGGCCCCATCACGGCCGGCGACGGTCTATGTAGCCAACGCCCGATGACTGTGCTACGCGCGGATTTGGTTCCACCATATCCGCCCGGGCTTTAGACTCAGTAAGGCGCCAGCGTCCCTATTGAGTCTGAAATTCGCCTGAGGCCTATATCAAAAGCATGCGAATTTCAGAATCGGGACACCAGGGCATGGCTGAAACTCGAATTCATGCAGGGGCGGCCAGACTTACCCTGGCGGCCGTATCGCTGGCGGTCGCCGTGGCCTGCGGACTGGGCGCCTGGCAAATGGCGGCGCCCCTGTCGGCGCCGGCGATCTTTCCGTTTTCGGAGACCTTTTACGTCCGGTCCGTATCTGCCCGCCAGCCGCAGGAGGCCGTCCGGTGGGCCGCGCGCGCGACCGAAGTCGCTCCGGCGCGGCCGGAAAACTGGCTTCTTCTCGCCCATGCCTGTCATACGGCCGACGGCTATTTGTCGCCCCGCGTCGTCGCGGCGATACGCAGATCCTACGCCGTGGGCGCGCTTTCGCCGAACGCGCACGAATGGCGTCTCGCCTACGTCTATACCAACTGGGGCGCCATGCCCCGCGATATCCAGATTTCGGCCCGCAACGAGATTCTGACCTATTCGACGCGCGGCGCCGGCAAAGCCTATCTGCGCAAGCTCCTGGCCATGACGACCGATCCGGATGCCCGTCTGGGACTGGGCGCGCTGATGCTCAGGCGTCAGGCGGAAGATCAGGTGCGCGACTTCGAGACCCGCCGCAATTCCGCCCGTTAGGCATGGAAAATTGTGCCCGACTGCGGCATGGCACGAATCTCGCTTGTTATGTGCACTGCAACAGAATATTGTGCCATATTATTTGAAGCTATTGATTGATCGCGATGCTCGCAGCATTGAAGTCCCTTTTGAAGCCGTCAGAAAGCGTCCGGCCGTCGACGATCGGCCGGTTGACCTATGCTATCGGCGATATTCACGGCCGCGACGACCTCTTTGCCAGGATGCTCGAGCGTATCCGTGCGGACAGCGAGTTGCAGGGCGAGCGGCCGGTGATTGTGCTCCTCGGCGACTATGTCGATCGCGGCGTCTCGTCTCGTGAGGTCCTGGACCGCATTCTCGATCTGGAGCGCTCGGACTGGTGCGATGTTGTCGTGCTGTTGGGAAACCATGAAGAAACGCTTCTCAACTTCCTGTCCGACGCGTCGTGCGGGCCGACCTGGGTAGAGTACGGCGCCGGGCCCACGCTGGCCTCGTACGGGGTCCAGGCGCCGATGATGCGCACGGATATCGAGGCCTGGGAGCAGGTCCGTGAAGATCTGGCGGCGACCATTCCCGCGCCGCATGTCGATTTGCTGAGACGCATGCGCCTGACCTATCGCGACGGCGACTATTTGTTCGTCCATGCCGGCGTTCGCCCGGACGTGCCCCTGGAGGCGCAGGGCGCGGAGGATTTCCTTTGGATTCGCGGCGCCTTTCTCCAGGCGAAGCGGGCCTGCGACTATGTCGTCGTTCACGGTCATACCCCGGCCGAGGCGGCGGCGAACGACCGCTGGCGGGTGGGGCTCGATACGGGCGCCTATGCGACCGGGACGCTGACGGCGATGCGGTTTAAAGATGAGTCACGTTTTTTGATGGACGTACGGATCTAAGCCCCGGCTAACGCGTTGGCGAACCCCAAAGAATATTGTAAATTGGCCATTAATACATTTTGAAGCGTGAAATTGGTGAGAACAAAGGTTTTAAAGAGGTCGGACAAGATGAAGAAGGCTGTATCTGGTACGTTTGTCCTGGGCGTTTCGGCGGCGACGATGCTGTTTTTGCAATCGGCCGCAATGGCGCAGGTTCCGACGCCCCCGCAGCCCCTGCCGACGATGGTCCCGCCGCAGCCCGCGGCGGCTGCGACGGCCGTTTCGGCGGCGCCGGTGGCCAACAGCGCCATCTATACCTATCGTCTTTCGGCGGGCGACAAGCTGAGCATCGCCGTCTTCGGCGAGCCGGATCTCGGCGGCGCCTTCACGGTCACGGGCGAAGGCAAGATTGCCGCGCCGCTGATCGGCGATGTCTATGTGCTTGGGATGAGCGCCAGCGAAGTCCAGGCGACCCTGGAGGCGCGGTATCGCCAGGGTTATCTCAAGGACCCCAAGGTCCAGGTCCAGTTTACCAGCTATCGTCCGTTTTATATTCTGGGTGAAGTCAAGACGCCCGGAGAATATCCCTACGATTCCGGTATGACCGTGGTGAAGGCCGTTGCTCTGGCGCAAGGTTTTACCTATCGCGCGGACCAGAAGAAGGTGTATATTAAACACGTTAACGACACCAAGGAAATCCAGGTGCCGTTAACCTCTACTCAGACGGTCGAGCCTGGTGATACCATTCGTATAGCCGAGCGTTACTTTTAAGCATCAATTCCGCGCGGAAATACCGGTTTTTGTGCGGGTGCGATATGAATTTGTTGTTATAGCTTGAAACATCAATCGATGTGTGCATTTTGAACTCAGGGTTTTATGTGGAGGTTGGTATGAAAAAACTGGTTCTCGTGTGTGGGGCGGCACTCCTGGCTTTCGCTCCGATGACGTCGACGGTGGCGTGGGCCGCCAAGACGACTGTCAATGAAGCAACCGCGAATGCGCTTGCCGATCAATTCGTGGCTGCCGCCAAGGCGGCCGAAGCGTCCGCCAAGTCGGGCGGCAAATCCGGCGACGAACTGCGCGCGGCCATCGTCGCGGCCATCGAGTCGTCGGTCGAGCAAGCCGTTTCGCAAGGCAATACCGGCGCCGATATTTCGGCTGCCCTGGTTCGCGGCGGTAATACTCCGGGTATCTCGGCCGATGTCGCCGCGGCTTTCGGCGTCGTCCAGGCCCAGCTCGCCTCGCTTCTCGAAAAGAACGGCCCGGGCGTAACTTCGGGCGCCGGCGGTGGTGCGGGCGGCGTTGGTACGCCGACTCCGCCGTCGCCGTCTGTTGCCGGCACGGGTTATGTCAGCGGCAGCTGAGTCCTGATTTAATGCCGGCGCTTCGGCGCCGGCATCTTTTCGTATCTTATTTTTAACGCACCATTTCCTTCGCGCGAGCTTTTGCGTGTAATGGGGGTTTCATATGTTATCTAAATCTGCGCTCCTGGTTGCCACGGCTGCCGTTCCGGCTTTCCTGATTGCCGGCGAGGCGTCCGCCCAAAGCACCTCCAACTTTGCCCGTGACCGCAACGTCTCCGTTACCGAACGTATTCCCGCCGGTTACGAACCCCTCGGGCTGCGGGTTGGTGCGTTCAACGTCTCTCCTACCCTGGGGATCGGCGCCGAGGCCAACGACAACATCTATTACACCAGCCAGGGCAAGACGCATGACATGATCTACAGCGTCGCGCCGGCGATCAGCGTCACGACCGACTGGAGCCGCCATGCGCTGACGGCCAAGATCAACACGCAGTACAACGCCTTCGCCAAGCACTCGGAAGAAAACACCTTCTTCTGGGACGCAGGGCTGGGTGGCCGTCTCGATATTCACGGCCATTCGTTCGCCACCGCGGGTGTCGATTTCAGCCGCAACTACGAGCCGCGCTACAGCCCGAACTCGCTGACCAGCAGCCTGGCCAACGACCCGGCCAAGCCGATCAAGTTCGACGTCGAGCAGTTCAATTCGGGTCTTCACCTCGAAGGCAATCGCCTGCTCGTCACCCTGGGCGCCGACTATGCCAACTACAACTATTTCGATGTACGGGCCAACAACGGCGGCCTGATCGACCAGGACATCCGTGACTATCACTGGTGGAGCTGGACGACGCGCGCCGACTACGCCATCAGCCCCGATACCTCGATCTACCTGGTCTATATCGGCAACGACCGCAAGTATCGCGTCAGCGACACGCACGACTCCCACGGTTACAATGTCGGCATCGGCGCCAGCCTCGACCTGACCAACCTGATCCGTGGCGATTTCGACGTCGGCTCGATCAAGCAGACCTACAAGAACGGCGCCTACAAGCCGATCACCGGCACCTCGTTCAACGCGAACATCCAGTACTTCCCGACCGAACTGACGACCGTGTCGTTCAACGCCTCGACCTCGGTTCAGGAAACGCCCGACCAGCTGGCTTCGGGCTACCTGCAAAGCGGTACGGGCCTTCGTGTCGACCATGAACTGTTGCGCGACCTGCGGCTGTTCGCGGGTGTCAGCATGACGGAAGACAAGTACAAGGGTGAAGACCGCAAGGACAACATCCACGGCATCAACCTTGGCGCCAACTATCTGTTCTCGCGCAACCTGAGCCTCAAGGCCCAGTATCAGTACAACAAGTTGTCCTCGCGCGGATCGGCGGCGATCCGTTCTTACGAAGACAATCTGTTCAGCGTTACGCTCGGCCTGCAATATTAAGCAATACGCAACTGTTGATTTGATAGTGCTGTCCGCGGGGTATTCCAGGCTTGTGGACAGCATTTTCTGCATTTAACGCCCCGGCGATTTTGGTATGAACATTATAACGCAACACGCTCCCGAAGACACGCAAAGCGCCTCCCCCATTTTTCAGGCGGTCGACCTTAACGCTATCATTGCTGATTTCCGGCGCTTCAGCCGGTTTTTCGCGGCGATCTTTGTCCTTGCCTTTATCGCCATAGTCCTGCCGATCCTGACCAAGGCGCCGCAATATTCGGCGACCTCCAGCGTCATGATCGACCCGCGGCAGATCAATGCCGCGCCGGACCAGGACGTGCTGTCGGGCCTGCCGCCCGACACGACGACGATCGATACCGAAGTCCAGGTCCTGTATTCGAACGCCCTGGCCGACCGCGTCGTCAATTCGCTGAAGCTCGACCAGGATCCCGAGTTCAACGGTTATCTGACGCCGAAGATGTTCGGCCCTAAGCCGGTTCCCATGGACCAGCTGTCGCCGGAACAGCGGTCGCGCCTGCACGATTCGATCGTCCAGAACGCCATCGGCCATATCTACGTAAAGCGTGAAGGCCTGACCCGGATCATCTCGATCTCGGCGACCTCGACCTCGCCGCAAAAGGCCCAGAGGATCGCCAACGAGTGGGCGCGCCTGTACCTGTCGCAGCAGCTCGAAACCAAATACCAGGCGACCAAGGAGGCCAATGACTGGCTGAATTCGCGCCTGTCCGACCTGAAGACCCAGGTCGAGCAGGCCGAGACCGCGGTCCAGCAGTACAAGATCGCCAACGGCCTGATGGCCGCGACGGGCGACAATACCATCGCCCAGACGGAAATTTCGACGCTGGACCAGCAACTGGCTACCGTCAAGGTCGACCAGGCCGAAAGCGAAGCCCGCCTTGCCGTCGCCAAGCGCCAGCTGGCCGGCGGATCGCAGGGCGACGATGTCGGCGAAGCCCTGAATTCGCAGGTCATCAAGGACCTCCGTGCCCAGCGCGCCCAGGTCAGCGCCCATCTGGCCGACCTCGAAACCAAGTATGGTCCGCTGCACCCGGATATCGTGAAGTCGAAGCGCCAGCTCGATGACATCGACTCGCAGATCCAGGCCGAAATCAAGCGCATCATGTCGAACCTCGAGGCCCAGGCGCAGATCCAGCGCCAACGCGCTTCGTCGCTCGCCGGTTCGGTCGCACAGGCCCGCGGCGCGCTGGCCAGCAACAATGCCGCCTCGGTGAAGCTCAACGAACTGCAACGCAATGCCGACGCCGTTTCGAGCCTCTACCAGTCTTATCTCGATCGCTTCAAGCAGACCTCGTCGCAGGCCGGCCTCGACAAGACCGATGCCCGCATCGTGTCGAATGCTACCCTGCCGGGCGGTCCGAGCTCGCCCAAGGTTCCCATGACCCTGGCCATCGGTTTTTTCGGCGCCCTTGGCATCGCCGCCGCGGCCGTTCTGACTCGCCGTGCGCTCGACAGCGGCCTGACCACCGGCCAGGATGTCGAACAGGTTCTCGGCCAGCCGTATCTCGCCGGCGTCGCCAGCCTGGCCTCGACTGTCGACAAGTCGGTCAAGACCTCGCCGACGGACTACGTGGTCGAAAAGCCGCTGTCGGTCTTCGCCGAAGGCTTCCGGTCCTTGCGCGCGTCGCTGCTCTATACCCGCCTCGGCGAACAGGTGAAGGTGGTCGCCGTGACCTCGTCCCTGCCGGGCGAAGGCAAGACCACGACCTCGGTCTGCCTGGCCCGTACCGCCGCCCTGTCCGGTCAGTCGGTCGTCATTGTCGACTGTGACCTGCGCCGCCGCTCGATCAACGCCTTCATCGGCCGCGAGGTCGAAGCCGGCTTGCTGGAAGTCCTGGCGGGCAGCGCCAAGCTGGAAGACGTGCTGGTCAAGGACGAGACCTCCGGCGCCAGCTTCCTGCCGCTGGCCCCCAGCGCCTATACGCCCAAGGACGTCTTCGGCCTTCCGGTAATGGACAAGCTGCTCGAGGCCCTGCGCCAGAAGTTCGATCTGGTCATCCTCGACACGGCGCCGGTCCTGGCCGTCTCCGATACACGCATTCTGGCGCGCAAGGCCGATATCGTCGCCATGCTCGTCCGCTGGCGCAAGACCCAGCGCAAGGCGGTCAGCACCTCGATCGGTCTCCTGGAAGATACCGGCGCCCGCATCGGCGGCGTTGTCCTGACCCAGGTCGATGTCCGCGAACAGACCAAATACGGTTATGGCGACAGCGGCTACTACTACAAGCAGTACAAGAAGTACTACTCGGAATAAGGACCAAGGCCGCCGCAATCCGGCGGCCTTCGTCTTTGTCCGCTACCAAGGGGACAAGATGACACTTTCGTCTGCGTTGAAGACATGGGCAGGACCCGGGCTCTATGCCGTGCTCCTGATCCTCGGCTTTGCCATTCGCGGATCGGACCAGCCCCTGTGTTCCCTCGTGCTGTCCGCCCTCTGGGCGCTGTTCGCCGCCGTGCTGTGGCTTCTGCCGCAGGCCCGGGCGGATGAACGCCTGGCGCAGCCGGGCCTCGGCCTGATCTGCCTGGCCTTCGTGCTGTTCTGCGGCGTGATGGTGCTGGAGCCGGTTATCGGCCCGCAGTCGTCTTTCGATCTTTCGGCCTTCGTTACCGCGTTCCTGAAGCTTCTGGGCCTGGCCTGCGCCTTCCTTGCCGGTGTGCGGCTGTGCCCGGACATCGACGCCGCCCGCCGGGTCATGGACGTTATCCTTTTCGGCGGCAGCCTCTGGGCCGCCGCGGCCATCCTGCTTCAGGCCGTCGATCCTTACACGATTTATGGTGTCGCAAAGATAGGCGATCCGCGCCGCCTGGCCGGAGCGTTTACTTCGCCGAACAGTGCGGCAACCCTTTTTGGCTCGCTGGCCGTCCTGGCCTGGGGTCGGACGCTCAGCCGCTACATCACGTCGGATCGTCACGAGTTTTTCGAGCGCGTCGATCCGGTCTACATCATCGAATTTGCCGTATGCGCCACGGCGCTGATCATGAGCCTGTCACGCTCGGGCTGGATGGCGACCGGGGCCAGTCTTGCAGGCCTGACCATGATCATGTTCCGGCGCCGCATTTCCGTACCGGTATTCGCCGGCGGCCTGATCGTCGTCGCACTGGCCGTCGGCATCGCGTTCAAGCTGTCGTCGTTTACCATGGTGGATCGCCTGGTGAAGCTCCAGACCGATATCGATACCCGACAGATGCTGTTCTCGGCGCACCTCGCCGCCGGCCTGCAACATCCCTGGATGGGATGGGGCCTTGGGTCGTTCATTACGATCAACAACAGCGTGGTCACGGCCGACACCTACCCCGCCTTGTGGGCCGTCCGGGCCGCGCACAACGTATATCTGCAGTGGTTCGAAGAGACCGGCCTTGTCGGCTTGGGCGCGCTCGTCATCCTCAATCTGGCTGTTGCGGGCGCGATACTGGCCGGTGCGATCACAAAGAAGCGCATGGGCGACCGCCTTTGGGCCATGCTTTTCGCCTATATGGTTTTCCTGATCCATGGCCTGACCGATTACGCCTTTCAGGAAACGTCGCTCAGCCTCTATGTCGCGGTCCTGCTCGGCGCCGGTTTTGCCATGGCGACCCGAACCGAACGTGAGGCGATACCGGGTGCACGGCGCGCCCGCCGGGTTTCGTCCAGCCGCGGCGCCGCCTGACCATCCTGCGGGATCGCGCGGTTGTGAGCAGTCGTGAGTGGCGCGCGATTGCGGGATTTTATATGATTTCTCTCACGGGAAACGACCCGTATTCACTCCCCGGACTTTTGTCACGGGGCGACCCGGCGCCAGGGCAAGGCAACCCGGTCAACGCGACCAGGGACAGATTGCAAAGCCACACGCCATTTATGAAAGGCCCTCCGAGCAATCGGAGGGCCTTCGTCATTTCCCGCTCAAGCGCCCACGGTTCGACGCATCAGCCGCGGCGGGCGGTCGTCCTTGCCAAAATACAGGCATTCTGGAGTGGTTAAATCCCTTCGCCGCCGTAGATCGGGTTATGGATGCCGCATTCGACCTTTTCCGTCCCGGCCCAGCGGCCGGAGCGGGAATCCTGGCCGGTTTCCACCGGCTTGGTGCAGGTGAAGCAGCCGATCGACGGAAAGCCCTGCTCGACCAGCGGATGGGGCGGCAGGTCATGAGCAGCAAAGTAAGCGTCGAGGTCGCCTTGCGTCCACTTGGCCAGCGGGTTGACCTTGAAATGACGGCCGTCCCATTCCACGATCGGCAGGTTGGCGCGCGTCGCGCTCTGGTGGCGCTTGCGGCCGGAAATCCACGCGCCATAACGTTCCATGACGCGATTGAGCGGCCGCACCTTGCGCAGGTCGCAGCAGGCATCGGGGTTGGTGCGCCACAAGGTGCCCTTTGCGTCCTCGTTGGCGGCTTCCGCTTCGTCGGCCTTGAGCACGATCAGGTTCTGCAGGCCCAGCCTTGATTTCAGTTCGTCGCGATATTGCAGGGTCTGGAAGAAATGCCGGTCGGTGTCGAGGAAGAGCACCGGCAGGTTCGGGTCGATTTCCGACACCATGTGCAGCAGTACGGCGGAGTCCGCGCCGAACGACGACGACAGGGTAATGTCGCCGAAGAACGCGTTGCGGATGGCATCGCGCAAAATGTCTTGCGGTGTCATGGTCTCGTACATGGCGCTGAGCGCGGCGGCGCGCTGCCCGTTTTCCGAGCGCGCCTGGTCTTTCACGATATCAATCAAGACCGTCATAAGGGTATGCCTTTCAGGCGCCGATGCCGTGGCGCAGGGCCCAGACCGGGCGGGCGGAATCGGCCGCGCCCTGATAGGTGGTGGAAAAGCGTTGCGACGCCGCGGCGATGGCGCCGGCGGGATCCTTGTCCTTGACCAGGAACTCGTCGAATCCGCACCGCATCATGATGAACAGCTGATCGCGCAGGACGTCGCCAACGGCGCGGATCGCACCGATATAGCCAAGGTCCTCGCGCAGGATCCGCGCGGTGGAATAACCGCGGCCGTCGCGATAGCCGGGGAAGGCGACTTCGATGAGCGTGATCCTGTCGAGAAACGGTTCCAGCAGGCGAACATCGTCGCCCGGATTGACGCGCACGCCATAGTGGCCGTTCAGGCCGTCGAGATCACGCAGCGCGCGTTCGAACCCCAGGACATAGGGCCCTTCGGCGCCGGTCGTATCCTCGTCGACCAGCAGTTGCCAGGCGTTGGGAATGACCTCGCCGGCGCGGGTGACCAGGGCGGGTTCGTAGGACGAATTGGGCTTAGGCAGGTTCATGAAGGGCCTCCGCGAAGGCATCGCGGCCGACGCGCTCCAGGGTATCGATAAAACGTTCGTTGTCGTGGGTGCGCAGCTTAAGGTAAAGCTGCACGACGCGCTCTATGGCGGCGGGGACGGCTTCGGCAGGCAGGCCCTTTCCGGTGATCTGGCCCAGCGCCGCCTTTTCGTCGGCGCGGCCGCCCAACAGGATCTGGTAGAATTCGATCCCCTGCTTGTCGACGCCCAGGATGCCGATATGACCGACATGGTGATGGCCGCAGGCGTTGATGCAGCCCGAAATCTTGATCTGCAGGTCGCCGATCCGGTCGGTCAGGTTGGCGTCCTCGAAGCGCTGGGAAATCTCCTGCGACAGCGGGATCGAACGCGCATTGGCCAGCGAGCAGTAGTCGAGGCCGGGGCAGGTGATCATGTCGGTGATCTTGCCGGCGTTGGCGGTCGACAGGTTGACGGCGTCCAGGCGGGTGTAAAGCGCATAAAGGTCGTTTTTCGCGACGTGCGGCAGGACGATGTTCTGCTCGTGCGTCACGCGCAGTTCGCCATAGGCATAGTCGTCGGCGACATCCGCCATCAGGTCCATCTGCGCCGACGATGCGTCGCCGGGCGGCAGGCCCGTCGGCTTCAGCGAGATCGTCACCGAGACGTGGTCGTCGCGCTTGTGCGGATGGGTGTTGTTCCTGATCCAGCGCGCAAAGGCGGCGTCGGCCGTGCGGGCGCGCTCGAACGCGGCTTCATCGAATGCAGCCGTGTTGAACGTGGGATCGGGGAAGAAGGTTTTCAGGCGGTCGATCTCGGCCTGGGGCGCGTCGACCCTGGCCCTGTCCATGCGCGCCCATTCTTCCTCGACCTGGCGCTTGTATTCCTCCGGGCCAAGGGCGGCGACCAGGATCTTGATCCGCGCCTTGAAGCTGTTGTCGCGGCGGCCATAGCGGTTATAGACGCGCAGCGCGGCTTCGAGATAGCTCAGCAGGTGTTCGCCCGGCAGGCCGGTGCGGATGCAATGCCCAAGGCTGGGCGTACGGCCCATGCCGCCGCCGACATAGACATCGAAGCCCTGCGGCTTGATGTGCAGCCCGATGTCGTGGACCCGGATGGCGGCGCGATCCCTGTCGGCGCCGGTGATGGCGATCTTGAACTTGCGCGGCAGGAAGCTGAACTCCGGGTGGTTCGACGACCACTGCCGGATCAGCTCGGCCCACGGACGCGGATCGGCATGTTCGTCCCGGGCCGCGCCGGCGAACTGGTCGGTTGTCGTGTTGCGGATGCAGTTGCCCGAGGTCTGGAGCGAATGCATCTCGACCTCGGCCAGCTCTTCCAGGATCTTCGGCGCGTCGGCCAGCCTGATCCAGTTGAACTGAAGGTTCTGACGCGTCGTGAAGTGGCCGAAATCGCGGTCGTAGGTGCGCGCGATGTGGGCCAGCTTGCGCATCTGGCGCGACGACAGCACGCCGTACGGCACGGCGATGCGCAGCATGTAGGCGTGCAGCTGCAGGTACAGGCCGTTCATCAGGCGCAGCGGCTTGAACTGGTCTTCCGTCAGCTCACCGCTGAGGCGGCGGGCCACCTGATCGCTGAATTCGCGGATGCGGTCGCGGGTAAACGCGTGGTCGAAGGTGTCGTAAACGTACATGATCAGTTCTCGAAAATGTCGGCGCGATTAAACGCCTTGGACAGGGCGTCGGCGGTCTGGCCGATGGTCGGGCCGTTGGCCCGGACGAATTCGCGGACGTGTTCGCGCTGCACCGGCGCCCCCCTGTCGGTCAGCGGTATAAGATAGGGCGCCACGACCTCGGTCTCGCGCAGCTTCCATTCGGCGAGCAGCGTCTCGGCCACGTCGTCGGCCAGGGCGGCGGCCTGCGCGCCGTCCTCGACCCAGCCGGCGCCGCTGTACCAGACAGTCAGGCCGTCATGCAGGCGATTGGCGGTCAAGAGTTTCATGCATTCATCCTTGAAGCGGTTTCGACGATGCCGGCGACAGCGGCCGCATCGTCGCGGTAGAGGGCGGCGACTTCGCCAATGATCAAAAGGGCCGGGCCCTTGGGCGGGGTGGCGGCGATGGTGGCGTTCAATTGGCCGAGCGACGTCAGCCGGCGCGACTCATTGGCGCGCGTGCCGTTTTCGACGACCAGGACCGGCGTGTCGGGAAGGCGGCCGTGGCGCATCAGCTTATCGGCGATCTCGGCCGAGGTGGCCACGCCCATATAGACGACCAGGGTATGGTTCGACGCGCTGAGCGCCGACCAGTCGAGCATCAGCGGCTGGTTGCCGCTGTCGCCGTCCCTGGCATGGCCGGTGATGAAGGTGACGCTTTGCGCGTGGTCGCGGTGGGTCAGGGGCACGCCGCTCGACGCCGCGCAACCCAGCGCCGCCGTAATGCCGGGCGTGACGTGGACTTCGATGCCGGCCTGGCGGAGCGCCTCGACCTCTTCGCCGCCGCGGCCGAAGACGAACGGATCGCCGCCTTTCAGCCGCACGACGCGTTTGCCGAGGCGCGCCTGCTCGACCAGCAGGTCGTGGATCTGGTCCTGTGGCACGGAATGGTTCGACCGCGCCTTGCCGACGTAAAAACGTTCGGCATCGCGGCGCGCCAGGTCCATGATGCCGTCGCCGACCAGCCGGTCATAGACGATGACATCGGCTTCGGACAGCAGCCGAAGCGCCTTCAGCGTCAGGAGTTCGGGATCGCCGGGTCCGGCGCCAACCAGGTGCACCACACCCTGGCGCTCGGCGCGGGTTTCGACGTCTTTCAAGGCCAGCGCGACGGCCTCTGCCACCTGGCCCTGGCGCGCCTGTTCGGCGGCGGGGGATTTCAGCACCGCTTCCCAGAAGCGGCGGCGGTCGTCGACGTTTGGAATGGCCTGGCGCAACGGCGCGCTGAGCGCCAGGGCGAATTCGGCGACGAAGGCCTCGGACGGCGGGATGGCGGCCTCGATGCGCGTGCGCGTCTCGCGCGCCAGCACGGGCGCGGTGCCGCCGGTGGCGACGCCGATGCTCAAGGGGCCGCGGTCGATGATGGCGGGAACGTGAAAATCGCTGAGGTCGGGAAAGTCGACGACATTGAGCGGCGCGCGCGATGTGCGGGCAAGTTCAGCGCCCTTTTCGGCCAGGGCGCGGTCCTCGAAGGCGACGACGATCAGCGCGGCGTCCTTAAGGTCGGCGGCTTCGGGCCAGCGGGCGTTGCTTGCGGAAATGCCTTCCAGCACGGATTGTTCGGCGGGTTGATAGACGACGACTTCGGCCGGGGTGCGCCTCAGCAGAGTGACCTTGCGCGCCAGCCACGCGCCGGCGCCGATTAGGACAACCCGACGGTTTTCCAGGGGCCAGGACAGGGGGAGGGCTAACATCGCGAATACTTCCTAGGGAGCTTTCCTTCTAAGAGTTTGGCCCCGCGAAATAAAGCGATGGTTACTGTTTCCCCGGTTTAGGCTATCTCACCTTAAACCCGGTTCCCGCTGGATCGGGACACGATTTCAAGGTCTTGGTCGCCGGATCGGTCGAGCAGAACCGGTGGCTGAGCCTCAGACGATTGAACCGGTGGGAAGGATGGCCATCGCCGCTTTTCACCTTAAGGGGGTCGCGCGACAGAAAGGCGACAAGATTGCCGTGCGGCCGGCAGATCGGACAATCGCAGGCGGCGCCATCGAGAAAGGCGGCGTCGATTTCGTAGGCGATATTGTGGCCGCTGAGGGGCCGTTCGTGACGCATGGCACTGATTCTCCTGAAAGGGGACGGTGCGACGCTAAGAAGTCGTCAATAAGGAAACAATGTGCGCAAACCGTGGCCGGAGCGTGGGGCGTTTCGCCACGGGACATGGCGACCGTGACCCCCTATATAGGGGACAGGAGTAAAGCTTATGACGTCCCCCCATGCCCTGGCCGCGCGCCAGAAAATCCGCGAAGACGCCGCCCGTATCGGCGTCGATGAAGCCTTCATCTCGACCCTGGTCGACACCTTCTACGCCCGGGTGCGCGAACATCCTCAGCTGGGTCCCGTGTTCAACAATGCCGTCGACGACTGGCCGGAGCACCTTACGAAGCTGAAGCAATTCTGGGAATCGGTGGCGCTCAATGCCGGCGTCTATTCCGGCCGGCCGATGCAGGCGCATATGCGCGTAGCGGCGATCGAGCCGGCACACTTCGGGCAATGGCTCTATCTGTTCGAGCAGACCCTGCGCGATATCGCGCCTGATGAAGAGGCGGTCGAATACTTCATGGTGCGGGCCCACCGCATCGGCGAGAGCCTCAAGCTCGGCCTGTTCTTCCGGCCGGACCAGCCCTATCCAGGGTAGGGTCGCTTGCAGCTCAATGACTGCCGCTGCGGCTTTCCCCGCCGCGGCGGGTGATCGTGCTTTCCGTTTTTGCCCAGTAGCGGCCATTCGCGGCAGCGGTGCGAATGCGATTCTATTCTTTCTCGGCGACTGGCGACTCGAGGAGGGCGGACTGCTGGACGCCTCGAAATAGATCTTCAATCAACCTTTTTAGGCGCGCTTGCTCGGGGTCGCCGCATACTCGTCGACAGGCTTCGACAAAGTTATCGATGCCGCTGCCAAACGAGGGTTTGTATTGCGGGGCGTGAACGACGAACTGCATCATCTGACGCAAGAAATCCGGGAATTTGTCGATCGGGCAATTGTGCAGCAGGTCCTCAAAAGTTTCGACTGTGCTGATCGAGAAGGCCGTGTTTTCGCGGGAACCCCATCCACTTTCGGCGGAGATTTTAAGACATGCCTCAAGTACGGTTGTGGAGCCGTCCCCATCGGACCGCATTGCCAGTAAACCTTCGCGTATCTCGGGACGAAAGCCATTCCACAGCGGTTCGTCACTTACACTAATGCCATTTGGGTGCTTCTGACGGAACGCTGCCAGCCACTGTTGCATGAGCTGATCAGCCGCTACCTCTCCGCCTTCCAGTTGCAGCAGATGGTCTGCCAACATCGATACCTCTTGGGCATCAAAGAACTGAACCTTCTTCGTTAAATCCAACGCTTGCCGCAGTAGCTCATCGTACGGTATTCGTGTATCCCAGACGAAACGACGCTGGAACGCCCTAAGCTGGGCGCTTGCGGCGGAGCGATCGAGATTCTCATTGTATTCTTTGATGATGTCGGAGACGGCTGACGCGTCGAGCAGGCCGGATTCCAGGAAATCCTTTAGGACGTGTTCGTAGCGATCGCAGCTTGCGATGCCGAGCTTTGTAAGCAACTGCTCCCAACGAGGGACGTCGGAATCCTCATCTGGCGCCGGCGCGTCGGAAAACAAAGAACCGAAGGCGGACCGAGAGCCATAAGAAAGGACAAAGTCGAAGCTTGGTCCCTTCTCGATGCCTTTGAAATGGATCGCGCCGAAGAGCACTGTCGATGGAACAATTTGTGAGAGCACGTCGTCACGAAGGTCGGCTTGCTCACTAAATATCAGGGCGACGGCCTTTAGGATTTTTTGAATGATCCGTATGTTGGAGATACCGCAGGCCTCAACGGCCTTCTTCACCTGCTCCGAATACGGAATCTTCAACGGGGCGTTGGCTATGTCAAATGCTTCCGCCGGCGAAGTCCGAAGTTGCAATTCTTGATCGATGACCTTTTCACGGAGCTGATCCCAGGGATCGCGGTCGGACAGCTTGTCGTTGTTCAATACCAAGATAAAGCGTGTGGAATGGGTCTGCGAGTAATTATCAATAAAGCCCAACACTTCGTCGATATCGAGGTCTTTGTGCTTACGCTCGATGTCGTCGATGACCACGAGCTTGTCCTTTAACAGCAGGGGGGCAGCCGCTTCCCCGACATCGTGCAGGATCGAAAATTCCTTTCGTAAAGCTTGCAAGCCCTTCACGATCTTAGGCACCGCATTCACTACAGTTCCTATCTCTTTGGACGTACGAGCTCTAATTGCGTCCTGCATTAAGAGGAGCTTGACCTGGCCAATGGATTTAATCCCAAACAGAGACACGTAGAGTGACTTACGCACGGCTTCATCCGTCGACGCACTCCTTATTTCGTTCCAAAGGTGGCTCTTGCCGGTTCCCCATTTTCCGGTAAGCGCGATAACGCGATTGTCGTCATTAGCCAGGTACGACAGGAGTTGCGACTTGGTATCGCTGATTGACATCAGAGGAATGACTCCGAGAGACGCACGGGCAAAACGCCGCGAACACTTTTATCGCTTGGCGCCCGAGTCGTTAATCGCATAAAGGACGCTGAGTTCGGTTATTGAATCATAGGGTGTCTCGTCGTTGCAATGCCCGCTTTGGGCGCATGCCGGACACAGATAACAACGAGACAAGGAACGTCGTGTTGCCTGAGTATATTCGCGCCTCGGATGCAGTTACGCGCATAGGCAAACTGCGCCAAGTCTACCCCACATGCGCCTTCATCGCGTCGCGGATGACCTTGGCGCTTTTGTCGGCCGGCAGGTCTTCGCCGAGCGGCGAGTCGAATTTTCCGGCCGGGTTCATCAGGTAGATGACCGCCGAATGGCTGTAGCTGTAGGTGTCGCCGCTGCCCTGCTTGACGGCGGTGACGCCGTACGCCTTTTCGACTGCGTCGACCTGCGCCGGCGTGCCGGTCAGGCCGACGACGCCTTCGGGAAAGCCGCCGCTTTTCAAATAGGCCTTGAGATTGGCGGGTGTGTCGCGCGCCGGGTCGACCGTGATGAAGACGATCTGCAACTTGTCCGCGTCGGCGCCCAGCGCCTTCTTGGTCCGGGCAAGGGATTGCAAGGTCAGCGGGCAGACGTCGGGGCAGTAGGTATAGCCGAAGAAGACGGCGGTCCATTTGCCTTTCAGGAGGGATTGATCGACCGGCTTGCCGTCCTGGTCGACCAGCGTGAACGGCCCGCCAATACGCGCCGCGGCGGCGGGATCGGTTTCGGATGTGACATGCGAGCCGTTGAGCGTGCCGTACCAGCTCCAGCCCGCCAGTCCCGCCAGCAGGATGAAGGCGGCGACGATGATCGTCATGCGTATTTTTGTCATCTATGCCTGTCCGTCGTGCGGCGGTAAAAGGCATGTTTGCGCCAATTTCAGGGGGCTTCCATGCCGGTCCGGACCCTAGACCGCCTCAGCGCCTTTTTCAACGGCGATGGATCGCCGCTAAGCGTCATCGGACCGCGCGACCACCTGCGTCTGCGCACCCTGGTCATGCTGCGCTGGCTGGCCATAGCGGGCCAGAGCGCCATGGTCTTCCTGGTGGCCTACGCCTTCGGCTTTCACATCCGTCTTTGGCTGTGCGCGGCGGTCATCATGGCGTCGGTCTGGCTGAACCTGGCGCTGGCCTTCGGGCGGCGCGACACCCAGCGCCTGCGCGACTGGGAAGCGGCGCTTCAACTCGGTTTCGACGCCTTGCAACTGGCGGCGCTGCTGGGAATCACGGGTGGCCTCAACAATCCGTTCTGCCTGATGCTGGTGGCGCCGGCCACCATTGCCGCGGCCAACCTGCCGACGCGCTTCGGCATGACCGTGGTCGGCGTCTGCATGGTTTCGGGCTTCGTCCTGGCCTTCTGGTCGCTGGACCTGCCGTGGATCGCCGGGGAAACCTTCGTCCTGCCGGACATCTATCGCATCGGCATGCTGGTGGCGCTTCTGATCGGCATCGTCTTCACGGCGGGCTATGCCTGGCAGGCCTCGCTCGAATCGGCGCGCATGGAGCAGGCGCTGGCCGCCACCCAGGCCGTGCTGGAAAAGGAACACCGCATGAGCGCGCTCGGTGGTTTGGCCGCCGCCGCGGCGCATGAGCTCGGCACCCCGCTCGGCACCATCCAGGTCGTAGCCAGGGAGATGCTGCACAGCCTGAAGCGCGACGATGCGCTCTACGAAGACGCGGAACTGCTGGTGTCGCAGAGCCAGCGCTGCCGTGATATCCTGAAAAGCCTGTCGGCGCGGCCTGAGCGCAGCGACGCCGTGTTCGACGAGACGACGCTGAAAGGCTTTCTCGATAGCGCCGTCGCCCCCTATGCCAACAAGGGCAAGCGCATCGACATCGTCATCACGGCCGACGACGCGCCCGAAGGCGTCGATCCCGGCCAGGCGCTGCATATCCGGCGGCGGCCGGAATGGCTGCATGCCCTGTCGGCCTTTGTCGAAAATGCCACCGATTTCGCCAAGACCGCCGTCCGCGTGCGCGTGCAGGTGACAAAGGCCTATGTCAGCCTGGCGATCGAGGACGACGGACCGGGCTTCGCGCCGGACATATTGTCGCGGCTGGGCGAGCCTTACATTTCCTCGCGGGTTTACGGCGCGTCGTGGTCGGGCGATGGTGCAAGGCCTTCCGGACAAAGCCATTCCGGCATGGGGCTGGGCTTCTTCATCGCCAAGACCCTATGCGAGCACACGGGCGCGAAGGTGACGTTCGGCAATCGCGACGAAGGGGGCGCCTATGTCAAGGCCTTGTGGCGCAGGGACCAGATCGATATTTTATATGACAGGAACCGTGAATAGGGCCGGATTTCCGGCGTGAATTGCGGCAGATCAAAAACATTGCGCCCGGGGTAGTCTATACCCTTCGTCGCGGCCTATGGCCGCGCGTGAAAAGGTAGCGGAGACGATGATGAGCGACGATGCGCAAGAGATATCAGGCGGCGACCTGAGGGCGGCGATTGCAGCCAGGCTGGAAGCCTTGAGCGACCGGTCCCTGCTGCTGATGGACGACGACGCCCCCTTCCGCAACCGCCTGGCGCGCGCCCTGGAACAGCGCGGATTCGCTGTGACCATGGCCGAGGGCGTGCATCAGGCGCTCGATATCATCGCCAAGGCGCCGCCGGCCTTCGCCGTCATGGACATGCGGCTGGAAGACGGCAATGGTCTCAAGGCTGTCGAGGCCCTGCACGCCAGACGCCCCGACGCCCACGCCATCATGCTGACCGGCTACGGCAATATCGCCTCGGCGGTCCAGGCGGTGAAATCCGGCGCCATCGACTACCTGTCGAAGCCCGCCGATGCCGACGACGTCGCCCGCGCGCTGCTGGCCGTCGAAGACCAGGTCCCCCCGCCGCCGGAAAATCCCATGTCGGCCGACCGCGTGCGCTGGGAACATATCCAGCGCGTCTACACCCTGTGCGGCCAGAACGTGTCGGAGACGGCGCGTCGGCTCAATATGCACCGCCGCACGCTGCAGCGGATTCTCGCCAAGCGCGCGCCGAAATAGATCGCGGGGCATTGTTGCGTTCGGTCCCCTGGAAGGTGCGTTACGCATCCAGCAGGCTCGTGACGTCCTCTTCGGTAAGGGCCGATCCGATTTCGCCGTCAGCGGAGAAAAGCCCGTCCGCCAGGGCTTGCTTGCGGGCCTTGAGTTCGACCATCTTTTCTTCAATCGTGCCTGATGTCTGCAATCGGTAGACGAAGACGGCCTTGTCTTGTCCGATGCGGTGCGCCCGGTCGACGGCCTGGGCTTCGACCGCGGGATTCCACCAGGGATCGTAGAGGATAACCGTATCGGCCGCGGTGAGGTTCAGGCCGACGCCGCCGGCCTTGAGGCTGATGAGAAACAGGGTGCGTTGGCCGCCCTGGAATGCCTCTATCGCGGCGCGGCGATCCTTCGTCTGGCCGGTCAAAAGGCTATAGTCGTATCCTGCCGCGTCGCACCGCTCGCGAATAAGGGCCAGCATCGAGGTGAACTGGGAAAACACGATGATCCGGCGGCCTTCGCTTCGCAGTTCCGCGATCATCTCCATCAGCCGTTCGAGCTTCGCGGAAGGTCGGACCACACCGTCATCCAATTTGAGAAGACGCGGGTCGCAACAGGCCTGGCGGAGTTTCAGCAGGGCTTCCAGGACAATGATATGGCTGCGGGCCAGGCCGCGTTCGGCGATCGCCTTGCGTACCTTCTCGGACATCGACAACCGGATGGAATCGTAGAGATCGCGCTGACCTCGTTCCAATTCGACGATCTCGACGATATCGGTGCGCGCGGGCAGGTCCGCAGCGACCTCGGCCTTTGTCCTGCGCAACACGAAAGGCTTGATTCTTCGCGCCAGCGCGGCTGCGCGAAATTTATCGGCGTCTTTTTCGATGGGGTTGCGCCAGATGCGGCCAAACGCTTTTTGGTCGCCCAGGAACCCGGGATTGACGAAACTCATGAGCGACCACAGTTCGCCGAGGTGATTTTCCATGGGGGTGCCGCTCAGGCAGAACCGATGCCTGGTCTTGATATTGCGCAACCATTTTGTCGTCGCCGCATTGGGATTCTTGATGGTCTGCGCCTCGTCAAGCACCGTCATATGCCAATCCTGCTCCAGCAGGGTCTCATGATCGCGGGCAATCAAGGGATAGGTTGTGATGACCAGGTCGTGGCGGGCGATCTCGCCGAAGCGCTCGCGGCGGTCCGGGCCGTGCAGGAGCAGGACGGACAGGTCCGGAGCGAAACGGCGGGCCTCGTTGCACCAGTTGGTCATCAGGCTGGTGGGGGCGACGATCAGGCTGGGACCGGTCTGCCGGCCTGCCGCCTTTTCCGTTGCCAGCAAGGCCAGGATTTGTACCGTCTTGCCCAGTCCCATGTCATCGGCAAGGATGCCGCCCAGGCCGCTTTCACGAAGGAGATCGAGCCAGGCGAGGCCCTGAAGCTGATAAGGCCGCAAGGTGGCGTCGAAGGTCGGGGGCGGCGTGACCCGCGCCAGGCCGTCCGTCCGCAGCAATCCCGCCATGCGCCGCAGGCCATCGGTCCCTTTGAACGCGATGTCTTCGCCGGCAAGACCGGCCACAGTCGCGGCTTCGGCATAGGACAGTCTCAGTCTGCTGCCGGCCTTGACGGCCGTTCCGGCCGGATTGACGGCATGAAGCGACAGGATCAACGGCACGAACCGGCTTGCCGCCACGGGAACATAGCGGCCGTCGTTGAGATGGATGTAGATCGGCCGGTCGGGATCGCCATCCTGAAGCCATCCCGGCTCCACGCCCGAGCGGATCAGTTCGGAAAGTGTGGCTGTGATGTCATGCCTCTTTCCGTCGATATCGACGCCGACGCTCAGATCGAACCAGTCCGTGCCTGAAGGGACGACATCGATGTCGACAGCGCTTGCGTTCTGCGCAAGCCGGAACGGGAAATCCTTGTCGATCTCGATCTCGAACCCCTGCAGGCGCAGCGCTTCGGCCCGGAAGTGGAGGAAGTTGAGCCACGCCCGGGTGTCGGGCAATTTGAAATCGAGCCGGTCAGCCTCGGCGGCATAAATGTTGAGGCGCCTGACTTCGGCGAAGCCTTCATCGATCAATTTTTTAAATGCTGCTTTTTCCGCGGCGGGATCGCGAACGACCGTGAAGGCGTTTCCGTCGTGAAAAACATCGATCGTCGCTGCTTTTTCATCGCGATCGATAAAGGTGGGACCATAGCGGAAGCGGAGCTTCGCCAAGGCGAAATTCTGCATCTGGCCGCCGTAAAAGACGGGGAGGCGCGGGCGATGGAGCCGCAGGACGGGTATCGGCCTTTCCTCGATCCGGCGCGGAGGTTCCAGATGGGCCGGCAACAGGTCCGGCCGGTCGGTTGGCAGGGTGTTGCCCAGCGCGTGGGCAACCTGCATGATCTGCGTGCGCGGTATGAGGGGCGCCGACAGCAGATGATAGACGGTTCGGTCCGGTACGCCGGTGTGCACGGGACCGATGATACCGTTCACCTGGTCGACATAGACGGGGGGCTCGGCATTGACGGCCAGCGCATCCGGAACCCTGAGGTCCGGACCCATATGCGAGGCATTTGCCGCGCGCCACTCGAAGTGTCCGTCGCGGGGCGGTCCCCATCTGAGGGGTGCCTCAGTCCTTGTGCTCCAGAAGGCGCGCCCGGTGGCAACCATCTGCTGGACAAGGTCGGTCGAACGGACCCCAATCTCCCCATGATAGCCGTAAACCCTGGAAAGCCGCTGCACGATCGCGATATCGGAGTCGCGGAAATATTTCGGCGCCCCGTCAGGATTGAAATTCGACAGGCCGACCCGTGTTTCCTGAGTAGAAAATTCGCCGTTTTTCAGAACGCGAACCGAGGAAACGGAGACGAACAGCTCCGGCATCCGCCCGCCGATGCCCGATGCCTTCAGGATATAAAGGAGCCTTTGATTGACACCCGCCGGGTAGTCGTCGCCGCGTTCCGAATTACGCAACGTCTCCAGCCAGGCGGCAATCTCGTGAGGCAGGGGAAGGGCCGGGCGCGTCAGGGCAGGCGGGTCAGCCGGCCCCGTGTTCGAACTGAGGACTTCCTGCAGGACCGCGACGACATGCTTGCAATTGTAGGCAACGGGACAGCTGCAGTGACCCTCTATATCTTCAAGTCCGCCGTTTCGGGCATCGAGCGAAATATCGACGCGATACGGTCTTGGCCGGGATCCCCGGACACTGGCGCTGATTGTCAGAGATCTGTCGTCGATACGGTGCGAGGTGACGCGGCCGTTGCGTTGATAGGCTCGCCCGCGGCTGAGTTCGGCGCCGGAGAAAAAATCCTCAATGTCGGCTTTGGCCAGGAGCTCGGAAAGCATCAGCGGAATTCGTCTCGCGTCATAGTGTTTGCTGAACTGGTAACGCCTATTCGTCGGCGATGACAATGCCCGGATTGTCGGGCGGGATAAAGTCGAACAGGCCGAAATCGAGCGCCTTCTGCGGCCGCGCGGGTTGCAGGGGCGTTTCCGTCAACGCCAGGATCTGTTCCGGCGTCAGGTCGTAGGCCTTGCGCGACTTGCGCAGCGTGCGCGCCTGCTGGCCGGGCGCGGCATCGGCGCTGGCCTGCCGCGGCGGCGGCAGGCGCTTCCAGTAACTGACCGAAAGCTGCCAGATGGCGTGCGGGGCTTTCTCTGTCCTGGGCCAGCGCACGCCATCCGTAAAAACGGGCTGCATCGGACTATGCTTGCGCGGCGGCGGCTCGGCGATGCGGCAGGTCAGGACGCAGACGCGGCTGTCATCGAGCACGCCGGCATAGGCCTTCTTCGCCTCGGCCTCGCTGTCGAACAGCGGCCCCAGCGACTGGGTGACGAAGGCGACCGCCCCGCCGGCCAGCGCCTCGGCTTCGCGTTCGCGCGCCGCGCGCTGGGCTTCGCCGCTACGCAGGGCTTCGAGCGCGGCGTGGCCGTCACCGGCAATGGGGTAAAGAGGCAGGGTCATCGTCGTTCACGTTTTGATCCGACGCATCCTAAATCGCGGCGGTTCGCGATGCAATCGCCATGGCATCCGACTTGACGCGGAACCTTTATTTTGTTATTTCCCAAATTAACAAAGAAGGTATCATGTCCGAAATCTACAAAGCTCTTGCCGATCCGACGCGCCGCCGCATCCTGGAATTGCTGCGCGACGGCGAGATGAATGCCGGCGACCTGGCCGGCCACGTCTCCGTCGCCAAGCCCACCCTGTCCGGGCACCTGAACGTGCTCAAGGCCGTGGGGCTGATCGACGTCACGCGCCAGGGGACCAGCCTGATCTACCGGCTGAACACGTCGGTTCTTGAACACGCCATCTTTGCGCTGATGAACGCGTTCAAGGTCGGGCTCGACCGCTCGCCGGGTCTTGGCCTGTCGAATTTGGGGGAGGCTGATCATGTTCCTGAAAACTGAGAAGATTCTGATACCTTTCCTGTGTCTGGCGATGGCCGGACTGGGTTTTTGGGGGCACCTGACCTTGCCGGACGGTCCCATCGCCGTGCATTTCGGCGTCCACGGGCCGGACGGCTTCATGCCGCGCGATGCGGGGCTGACGGTCCTGCCCGGCATGGCAGTGGCGATGATGATCCTCCTGTTGTGGATCATCCCCGCCATCATGCCGAAATCGGCCAGCCTTGAGCGTTCGGGGCCGGCCTATGGCGCCGTCATGCTGGCGACCTTTTTGCTTCTTGCCGCCATTCAGGCCATGCTGGTCCTGACAGCCAGGGGCGTGGCGGTCGACCATATCCGGGTCGTGACCATCGGTGTCGGGCTGCTGCTGATCGTCATGGGCAACTACCTGCCCAAGACGCGGCGCAACTACGTCATGGGGCTGCGGACGCCGTGGACCCTGTCCGACGAGCGCGTCTGGGATAAGACGCACCGCTTCGCCGGACCGCTCTTCATGCTGGGCGGGCTGGGTGCCCTGGCGGGCGCTGTCTTTGGGACGCCGCAGGTCCATGTCGGCGTGCTGATGATCGCAGCCCTGGTTCCCGCGGTGGCCAGCTTCGTCTATTCCTATCTCGCCGCCCGCCGCCTCAACCTGACGTGAGTCCGCCAGTTCTTTTTTTCCCGTTCGGAAGCAAACTGCTTTATAGTTAACCGTTAGACTTGATTCGGTGCTGGAGTTTGGAGCGGGCGTACACATGGCGATGGAGTCGATAGCCTATACGGCGGCAGCCGGCGCCATGACGCTGGCCCTGTCCACCACCTATCTCGCCTGGCGTATGCGCCGCCGGCTGACCTCCTCGCGCGATGCCCTGAAAACCGACCTCGGCGTCAAGGATACGATGCTGAGCGAGCTCGACGCCGCTACCTCGGCCTTCGACGAAGCCTTTCTCGCCGTCGAAGGCGACGCGGTTCGTCTGGTGTGGGGCGACGAAACCCTCAGGCACTGTGCCCAGGCGCTGGGCCTGCGCAACATTTCAGAGGCCGACTTTGCGCCGCGCGTCGTCGAGGCGCTGGGTGAGACCTCGCCCGAAGCCGCCATGGGCCTGAAACGCCTGATCGCCGAGGGCCGCTCGTGCCGCTTCGAGGTCTTCGCCGAGGGCTCGGGCTCGGTCGTCACCGCCACGCCGGGCGTGACCCTGGTCGTCGAAGGCAAGTCGTCCGGCGCCACCGCCTGGATCCGCCTGGCCATCGCCGGGGGCAAGGCTTCGCTGTCGTCGGGTCCGTTCGCCCAGATGGCCGAACATCTGCCGGCGCCGTGCTGGATCTGCGCACGCGACGGCCGCGTGGTCTGGGCGAACGACGCCTGGCTGAAGGCCGTCGACGCGCCCAGCCTCGACGCCGCGCTCAAGGACAATATCACGCTCGACCGCAGCGCCGACGCCCTGGTGACCGAGGCGGTCGACAGCCGCAGCCGGCGCGAAGGCTATCGCTGGCTGACGGTCGGCGGGCAGCGCCGCTCGTTCCACATCATCGCCGAGCCGCTCAACGACGCCTATACCTGCGCCTACGCCATCGACGTCACCGAGGCCGAGGATAGCCGCGAAGCCCTGAAGCGCCACGCCAAGGCGCACGACGAGACGCTGAACGCGCTTGAAGACGCTGTCGCCATCTTCGGTCCCGAAAAGCAGCTGATGTTCCACAACCTGGCCTTCGAAAAGCTGTGGGACCTGGAGCCGGCGTGGCTGGCCGAACGGCCGACGCACGGCGAATGGCTCGACCGCCTGCGCCAGAAGCGCCGCTCGCCGGAAACCTCGGACTATGCCGCCTTCAAGCAGCGCGAACTCGAATTCTATGGCCTGACGCACACGGCCGACGACGAGATGTGGACCCTGCCCGACGGCCGGTCGATGCGCGTCGTCCGTCAGCCGCATCCCTTGGGCGGCCTGCTGATCCTGTTCAGCGACAAGACCGGCGAACTCAAGCTCAAGGCGCAGTTCAACGCCCTGATCCAGGTGCAGAAGGCAACGCTCGACCAGTTGAACGATGCCGTGTCGGTGTTCGGCAGCGATGGCCGCATCCGCCTGCGCAACCTGTCGTTCGAAAAGTTCTGGAACCTGCGTGGCGAAGACATCGGTCCGGTCGCCGACTTCGCCGAGATTTCCGAGATGTGCCTGCCGCTGGTCCATGACCGCGGTTTCTGGTCCGAGCTCAAGGCGCGCATCACCGACACCGATCCCTTGGCGCGCGCGCCGCAGTCGGGCGAGGTGCGTATCTCCGACGGCCGCCTGGCGCAGTGGCGTACCCAGCCTCTGCCGGATGGGGCGACGCTGGTGGCGTTTTCCGACATCACGGCTACGCGCCAGCTGGAAAAGGCCATCGAGGCGCGTGACGAGGCGTTGAACGAATCCGTACGGCTGAAGCGCGATTTCGTCGCCAATGTCTCGTACGAGCTGCGCACGCCGCTGACCACCATTGTCGGCTATGCCGACCTGCTCCACGCCCAGAACAAGGGCCAGGATCCCAAGCAGCGCGCCTATCTCGAATCGATCCAGTCGGCGGCGCAGGAACTGGCGCGGTCGATCGACGACGTGCTCGACATGGCGCAGATCGACGCCGGAGAAATGTCGATCACCCTGTCCGATGTCCGTCTCCTTGACGTCGTCGCCGAAGCCGGCGCCCGCCAGGCCGAGGCCTTCAAGGCGCGCGGCGTCAGGTTCGATTATCAGGGCGTGCGTGAGGCGGGCATGGTCCGGGTCGATCCGCGCCGCCTTGGGCAATGCCTGGAGCATCTGCTCGGCAATGCCATCCGCAATGCGTCCAACGGCGGGGACGTGCGGCTCAAGGCCAGCAAGGACGGCGACAATTTCGAACTCGAGGTCGCCTATTCCGGCCGCGGCATCCCTTATCACATGCAGGCGCACATTTTCGACCGCTATGTCGGCCGCGAACGCGGAGGCCCGGGCCTGGGGCTGGCGCTGGTCAAGGCGCTGGTCGAACTGCACGAAGGCTGGATCACGCTTGAATCCGAGCCCAACGAAGGCGCCAGCTTCAAGATCCACCTGCCGAACCAGAGCGGCGCGGGCCTGTCGGCGCCCGCCGAAACCGTGATCCATCCAGCGGCGCCGGTGGCTGTCATGGACAGGCTGGAAGACGGCGACGGCGGGATCGAGGACGTTGCCTGATGTCGCGCGCCGAAGGCGATTGCGCGCGCTGAATCTATGCACTGCCCCTTGCGTCATCTTCCCCGTTTACGGGTGGCTGCGAAGCGTAGCGGACGGAAGGGGCGCGGACGTTTCCCCGATCGCTGGCTTTTCCGATTATTCCGCCGGATCGTCGGGCAGGCTCCACACCTTGATATAGTCGATGGCCATGTCGGATGGCGCCGTGTCGGTCCGCTTCTCGGCGGAGCTGTAGGCCAGGTTGGCCAGGATGAACATGGGCTTCTGGAATTCCGGCAGGGATTCGAAACGCATGATTTCCTGGCGGTCGAAATAGACGACCACCCAGTCGGGCGTGGTGCGGATCCCGAACTGATGGAACCGGCCGTCGAACAGGCCGTCGGGAATCTTGCGATAGCAGGATTTGCCCCAGTGCCTGGTGACGACGTTCGACGGATCGGGCCTGGCCGCCGGCCACAGGTGAACCGAGAAGTGATAGCCGTTGGGGTCGCCCCCGCCATAGCCTTCGAAAACGTCGATTTCGGTGCGGGTCTCGGACGGCGCCGTGAACTGGTTGACACTCTTCAGCCAGAAGGCCGGCCAGTTGGATGCGCCCTGCGGCAGTTTGGCCCGCATCTCGAAATAGCCATAGGTCTGGGCGAAACCGTTGCCCCTGGAATCGGCCGACTGGATCAGGCCCGACGTCCACCGGCCTTCGCGGTTCTGCATGCGGATGGTCAGCAGGCCGTCCTTGAACCGGAAGGTGTCGTCGCCCTTCCGGTAGTCGAGGAATCTGGCGCCGCCGAAGCCGCCGTGGACACCCGTGTACCACTTGCCCCTGCCGCCGTCGCGGACGATGTCGGGCGTATCGAAGTCGTCGGAAAACGTAATTTTCGCGCCTGTCAGGTCGATCGTCTGGCCTTCGTGGACAGGCGTCTTCTGGCAATTATAGTCTTCGAGGCGGGCCAGCGGCGTCTGCTCGGCAAGGGCGCTGCCGGCAAGGGTGCTGGCCGCAAAAACGGCGGCCGCGCCCATCGGTAAAGCGGTCTTCATCATACGGCTCCATGATCCCCAGGCCGGGGCGCACAGTTTCCCATATGATGGCGGTTGTCAATTCGCTGCGGTGCAGCAAGACGACGAATTTTTTGTTATGCCACCAGTGACCAGACGCCGGCCCAGAAGGCGCCGCAGATCACGGTCAGGCCGACCAGGGTCCAGCCGATCGGAATCTTCTTCACCTCGATATTGTCGGTGTCGAGCGGCGGCAGCCCCTGTGCCTCGAAACTGCGGGCAAGGTCGCTTTGCAGCGACAGGGCCGGGGAGGGCACGGCTGCGACCGGCTGGCCTTCGCCGACCAGCGCGATCTTGCTGTCTTCCGCGACCGGCGCGGGTGCGGCGTGGAGTTCAGCGGCATCGACGGCTTTGGTCTTCAGGCGAGGCATGTCTTCACTCCAAAAAGTAGCTCTGCCATTACTATGCGCTGTTCAGGTTAAGACAAGGTTGTTAACCGGCTCATCGCGCCAATTTTGGCGGTATTTATTGCGGTTAACATGTCGGTTACTATGTTTAAGAGCGTGCCGCCCATGGACGGCTGCTGAAAACACGGTTTACGAAGCGTAAAATATTGCATCGCCGCGAGCCAGGCGCGATGTTTATTTCGCTCATGCGGTACGACGTGGTGTTCAAAGCCCCTGTTTCGCGCGTCAATGCCTTCGCGTGCGCGATAACATTCCGTGGAGCCGATTGCCCGACTCGCTGCGCTGCATTATGAATGCGGGGCTGCTATCTGGGGGCGCCCGATGCTGAAATCCTGTCTTCCCGCGCTGATGCTTGTCCTTGCCATGCCCGCCGCGGCACAGACGTCCGAGCCATGGACGGACACGCCCGTCATCGTATCCGCCCAGTTGTCCGGCCCGGCCCTGTGGCGGCTGAAGAAGGGCAATTCCGAAGTCGTCGTCATCGGCGTCCTGCCGGTCTTTCCGAAAAATCTGGGCTGGAAGACCCGGCGTGTGGAAAACGCGCTCAAGGGCGCGAAGGCACTGATCACGCCGCCCGCCGGCAAGGCGGGGATCGGCGACATGCTGAGCCTGATGCGGATGAAGGGCTTGCCGAACGGCCAGACCCTCAGGTCGGTCCTGCCGCCCGACCTCTACAATCGTTACGAGACGACGGCTGCCCGCGCTGGCGTGTCGACGCGCGCCTTCCAGCACGACAAGCCGGTCTGGGCCGCCGCCCGCCTGCGTCAGGACGTGCTCAGCCATCTGGCCCTGACGGGCGAGGAGCCGGTGCAGACCATTGCCCGGCTGGCGCGTCACCAGGATGTGCCGGTGCGCGTGGCCGCGCGCTACAGGCTTAGCCCCGTACTGAAGGACGTCAATGGGATGGATGCCGCGGCCGAGCGGGTCTGCCTGGCGCGGACGCTCGACGACATCGATTTCGACATCGACCGTGCGCCCAAGGCAGCGGCGGCCTGGGTCGCCGGCGATATGAAGGCCGTGCTTGGCAACTACCACGGCTCGGCTCTGATGGATTGCCTGGAAGGCTCGGGCAAGGGCGCTGCCCTGATGGAGCAGGCCTCCGACGATGCGGTCGCTGCCATATCCGATGCGCTGGCGGAGCCGGGCAAGACGGTGGCCGTCCTGCCGCTGGCGCCGCTGCTGCGCAAAGGGGGCGCGCTCGACCGCCTGCGCGCCCAGGGCGTTTCGGTGACCGCGCCGAATTATTGAGCGTATCTGAAGCGCGGTTGCGTGATGACCCGCCGTAGCGGCATGACGGAAGGGGGGGCGCATCGCTGACGCAGTCGCGTAGCTTCCGCCTAAAGGCCGGCGGCCTTTTCGCCGCGAATGACCGCGGATACTGCGTTGACCACGGCGGCGATGCGCAGGGCCGCCTGGACCTGGACATTGGTGACGTCGTGCTGGCGCAGGACCTTTTCGTGGCTGTCGAGGCACAGGCCGCAGCCATTGACCGCCGACACGGCCAGAGACCACAGCTCGAAATCGACCTTGTCGACGCCCGGATTGGCCAGGATGTTCATGCGCAGGCCGGCGCGCAGGGTCTCGTATTCCTTGTTGTGCAGCAGGTGAAGCGAGCGATAGTAGACATTGTTCATGCCCATGATCGCCGCCGCCGCCTTGGCGGCATTCAGCGCGTCCGGCGTCAGGTTGGCCGCGGCCAAGAGATTTTGCACCACTTCGGGCACGCCGACCGCATAGGCGCAGGCGACGAATGCGCCCCACTTCTGCTGATCGTTGAGCGTGGTTTCGTTGGCGAGCGTGGAAAGATTCAGCGAAAGATCCTTGGCATAGGCAGGGATCAGGTCGCGGAGGGCATCGATCGACATGGAGTTTTCCTTGTATTCGGGCATGAAAAAGGCGGCGCGCAAAAGGGGAAACGCGCCGCCTCTTTCGGATGGGCTCAAATCCGGGTCAGGCTTAAGCCCGTTGTGGCTTAGGCAGCCAGGGTTTCACCGCCGACGGCGCGGTTGCACGGGCACAGCTCGTCGGTTTGCAGGCCGTCGAGGACGCGCAGGGTTTCCTCCGGCGAACGGCCGACGTTCAGACCGTTGACGGTGACGTGCTGCACCACATTGTCCGGATCGACGATGAAGGTGGCGCGCAGCGCAACGTGGGCCTTCGGGTCGAGGACGCCCAGCGCCTGGGCGAAGACGGCGCCGTTGTCGGCGAACTGCCAGATCGGCAGCTTGTCGAGATCCTTGTGGTCGCGGCGCCAGCCGAGCTTCGAATGCTCGTTGTCGGTCGAACCGCCGAGCACGACCGTGTCGCGGTCTTCGAATTCACGCGCCAGGCGGGCATAGCCGGCGATTTCGGTCGGGCAGACGAAGGTGAAGTCCTTCGGGTAGAAGAAGATGACCTTCCACTTGCCCGGGAAGCTGGCCTTGGTCACATCCTCGAAAGCGCTCTGGCCGTTTTCTTCGTGGCGGTTGAAGCCGGGCTTCACACCGACGACGCTGAAGTCCGGGAGGGTTTCGCCAACACCGATCATATTCTGTCTCCTTGTCTGATCTCTTCGGCCGGGAGGGCCGATGCAGAGGCCTTACGCCTCACAAGGGTAGAACTCAAATTAATTGTTTTTGAATTTTTTATAAATTGAATTTATGGGGCCCGGTAACTATAGTGCAGGCATGTTACCCACCCTGCGTCAGCTTCAGTACCTCAAGCTCCTTGACGAGCATAAGAGCTTCATGGCCGCGGCCGAAGCCGCGCACGTCTCGCAACCCGCCCTGTCGTCCGGCATTGCCGAACTCGAAAAGGGCCTGGGGGCGCGCCTTGTCGACCGTACGCGGGGGCAGGTCATCCTGACAGCCGTGGGTGAAGAGACCCTGAAGCGCGCGCTCGATATCCTGGCGCGCACCGAAGACCTGGTCGAGGCGGCGCGCGGCGCCAACCGGCCGCTCAGCGGGCGATTCCGTCTCGGCGTCATTCCGACGGTCGCGCCCTTTCTCCTGCCCAAGGCCCTGATACGGTTGCGCGGGGATTTTCCGCAATTGCGCCTGTTCCTTCGGGAAGACCAGACGGCCCGGCTGATCGCGTCGCTCAAGGCCGGAGCCCTCGACGCCGCCGTCATCGCCCTGCCCTACGACCTGAACGGGCTCGATCACGCCTTCGTCTGCAAGGACGAGATCGTGGCCGCGACGCCGTGCAGCCACCCACTGGCGCACGAAGACAGTATTTCACCGGAAGCCCTGAAGGGCGAGGAACTGATCCTGCTCGAAGATGGCCACTGTCTGCGTGACCATGCCCTGGCGGCCTGTTCGTGGACGGGGCCGACCGGAGGCGTCGAAACGCTCGGCAATCCCAACGGCGGGTTTGCGGCGACGTCGCTCAATACCCTGGTGCAGATGGTCGGCTCGGGACTTGGTGTGTCCCTGCTGCCCGCCATGGCGGTCGATGCCGGCCTGGTGCGCAGCGACGAGGTGACGGTGCGCCCACTTAAATCGGATCATGCCTACCGCGACATCGTGGTGGTGTGGCGGGCGGGATCGAGCCGCGCCCCCGAGGCCCGGCTGCTGGCGGACAAGTTGAAGAGCGGTGGCCGGGAGGCGCATGCGGCATGAAACGGATGTTCGGTCTTACGCTCCTGCTTTTGCTGGCGGCTTGTTCGAAGCCCGAGGCGGCCGCGCCGCCGCCGGAGCCCGTGGCGGCCCAGCCGGCCGCGCCCGATCCCTGGCCTGGCAAATACGAAGGCGACGTCATGGTCAATGTGGCGGGTTTTTCGGGCGCCTATCGGGTGTGGCTGCTGACGGCCAGGGCTGATGGCTGCACCGGCGACCTGGGCGTGGCCGACAAGGGGTTGCCGGCGCGGTCCGAGGGCGATGCGCTTGAGGTTGTGGTGCCGGCAAAAGATGCCTTGCCGCAGTGTACCGTCCGCCTGACGCGCACCGGCGCCACGGTAACGGTGGCCGAGGACGCCGGCTGCGCGGCCTATCACGGTGCGACCTGTGCGTTTGCCGGTAAGGCGCGTCGGGTTCAGCCCGCGCATTAACCGGTCATAAACCCTGTTTGCCTAGCCTGAAAGCTCGACGAATCGGTCCCTTCAGACGGTTATACCAGTCTGACCCTTGGTAGTGCGCGGTTATACCGGCATTATCGCACCGCATCCGGTACGTTTTCCCTAAGCTCCTGAAGCCACAGCTTCGCATTGGCGTCCGACGGCATGCGCCAGTCGCCGCGCGGACTCAATGCGCCGCCCGAGATCAGCTTGGGACCGTTCGGTATGGCCGAGCGCTTGAACTGCGACACGGTAAAGAAGCGCCAGACGAAGACCTCCAGCCAGTGCCTGATGTCGGATAAGGCATAGGCGCGGCGCTTGGCGTCCGGGAAGTCGGGCGGCCAGTCGCCGGCGGAGGCATCTTTCCACGCGTGCCAAGCCAGGAAGGCCACCTTGGAGGGTTTCAGGCCGTAGCGGGTGATGTAGTAGAGGCTGAAGTCCTGCAGCTCGTAAGGGCCGACCTTGTCCTCGGTCTTTTGCAGCTTGCCGTCCTCGACCGGTACCAGTTCGGGTGAAATCTCGCGCTCCAGCACCGATTGCAGGATGCGGCCGGTCTTCGCGTCGAACTCCCTGACCGCCGCCCAGCGGATCAGGTGCTGGATCAGTGTCTTGGGGGCGCCGCAATTGACGTTGTAATGGCTCATATGGTCGCCGACGCCGTAGGTGCACCAGCCCAAAGCCAGCTCCGACAGGTCGCCGGTGCCGACGACGAAGCCCCTCTTCTCTCCGGCCAGGCGGAACAGGAAATCGGTGCGCAGCCCCGCCTGGACGTTTTCGAAATTGACGTCGTAGACCTTCTTGCCTTCGGCGTAGGGGTGGCCGATGTCCATCAGCATGCGCTTGGCCGCCGGGCGGATATCGAGCGTTTCCGCCGAAATCCCCAGCGCGCGCATCAGTTTCAGCGCGTCGTTTTTCGATCCGACCGTCGTGCCGAAGCCCGGCATGGTATAGCCATGGATGTTGGCGCGCGGGATGCCCAGGCGATCGAACGCCTTGCAGGCGACGATGACGGCGTGGGTGGAATCGAGCCCGCCTGAAATGCCGATGACGACGTCCTTTGTGCCTGTCGTTTCCAGTCGTTGCATCAGGCCGTGGACCTGGATGTTGAAGGCTTCGTAGCAGTCCTCATCGAGGCGCTCACGATCGCTGGGCACGAACGGAAAGCGCGGGACGGTGCGATGGAAATCGGTCAGGCCGTGCGGCGTATGGGCAAACGGCGTGTTGCCGGTAGCCGGCTGCGCCAGCTTGCGGGCGTCGTTGAAGGTGGCGGTACGCAGGCGTTCCTGGGCGATGCGATCGACGTCGATGTCGCCGATGGTCATTGTGCCCGACGAAAAACGCTCGCCCTCAGCAATCAGTTCGCCCATCTCGTAGATCAGCGACTGGCCGTCCCAGGACAGGTCGGTGGTCGACTCGCCCGGTCCCGCTGCGCTGTAGGCATAGGCGCACATCAGCCGTTCCGAGGTCGCCGCGCACAGCCGTTTGCGCGCGCGCGACTTGCCGACCACGACGGGTGACGCCGACAGGTTCAGAATGATATGAGCACCGGCAAGTGCCAGTTTCGTACCGGGCGTGTCCGGCGCCCAAACGTCTTCGCAGATTTCGACGGCGAAGGTGAAGGCATCGAAGTCATGCGTCTTGAAGACGGTTGTGGTTGAGACGGGCGCGGCCGTCAGGCCGTGGCGCGACCTGTAGAGGAATTCGGCGCTCAAGCCTGCGCCCGAAGCAAACCATCGCTTTTCGTAATATTCGCGGTAGTTGGGCAGGAAGATCTTCGGTACGATTCCCAGGATGACGCCCCGCTGGACCACGACGGCGCAGTTGTAGACGGCGTCGCCGATCTTCAAAGGCGCCCCGGCAACAACGATGCCCCGCCAGTCCAGGGACGCGGCGACAAGGCCGTCGACCGCCTGGCGCACGGCTTCGAGCAAGGTCTGTTGCAGGAAGAGATCGTCGAGCGCATAGGCCGACAGGCTAAGTTCGGGGAACAGGATCAGGTCGGCGCCGGCGGCATCGGCGCGCGCCGCAAGATCGATATGCTCGGCAAGGTTTGCCGCCGGATCGGCGATATGCACCTTGGGCGTCACGCAGGCGATACGAACGAAGCCGTGCGAGGCCGGCGAAAAGAAAGACTCCGTATTTTCCGGCATTTTAGGCTCCAATGGCAATCCAAATCGACCAATAGTCCCGCTCTTAGCAGGGAAAATTCGATATTGAGCGATGATTTTATAAAAACATGGTCAAATTTCACCAAAATCCGTCGCCGCGAGTTACATTGTGTGACAAATCGTATCAATTTATACGAAATTATCTCTGTATTTTTTCCACCTCGCGAGACGCACCTCTGTTATGAGGCGCCATGAGCGTAACCTTTGCCGACATCGAAGCTGCCGCCGCACGGATATCCGGTCACATCGTCCGCACGCCGTGCGTCTTTTCGCAGCGCCTGAGCGCCGCGACGCGCAACAGGTTGTGGATCAAGGCCGAGAACCAGCAATACACCTCGGCCTTCAAGGAACGCGGCGCGCTCAACAAGCTTTTGCAGCTGTCCGAAGATGAACGCCGGCGCGGCGTGTTCGCGGCGTCCGCCGGCAACCACGCGCAAGGCCTGGCCTATCATGCCCAGCGTCTCGGCATTCCGGCGACCATCGTCATGCCGCAAGGCACGCCCTTCGTCAAAATCCAGAAGACCGAAGGCTTCGGCGCCAATGTCGTCATGGAAGGCAAGGGCTACGACGAATCCTCCGCCCACGCCATCCGGCTATGCGAAGCAGCGGGCGGGGTGTATGTGCACCCGTTCAACGACGTGGCCGTTCTGGCGGGGCAAGGCACCATCGCCATCGAGATGCTGGAGCAGGCGCCCGAGCTCGATACCCTTATCGTACCGATCGGCGGTGGCGGCCTGATCGCCGGCATGGCCATCGCGGCAAAGACGATCAAGCCCTGGATCAAGATCATCGGCGTCGAAGCCGCCATGTTCCCGTCCTTCACGGCGCGGCGCCGCAACCTGCCGCTGCCGGCGGGTGGCAGCACGATCGCGGAAGGCATTGCGGTGCGCCAAGTCGGCAACCTTACCTTCGAACTGGCTAACCCCCTTGTCGACGACGTCCTGGTGATCGACGAAGCCGATTTCGAACGCGGCATCGCCGCCTATGCCAATATCGAAAAGACGGTCGCCGAAGGCGCGGGCGCGGCAGGCCTCGCGGCCGTCATGCGCTATCCGGAGCGCTTCGAAGGCCAGAATGTCGGCCTGGTGCTGTGCGGCGGCAATATAGATTTACGGCTGCTGGCCAGTGTGTTGCAGCGTGAACTGGTGCGCGAAAAGCGCCTTGTCACCTATCGCATTTTGGGCGACGATCGCCCTGGCATGCTGTCGCTGATGGCCGACGTCATTGCCTCGAAGGGGGGCAATATCGTCGACGTGGCGCACAATCGCCTGGTGCTCGACGTGCCCGCGAAAGGGGCGGAGTTCGACATCATGGTCGAGACCCAGGGGCCGCGTCATGCCTTTGAAATTTCAGAAGCCTTGAGGAGCACGGGATATGCGTTGCGCATGGATTAGCGGTTTGGTTCTGGCGGGAGTCTTGTGCGCGGCGCCGGTGTTTGCGCAAACGGCCGCTGACAATCTCAAGGCCGGCCAGGCCTATCTCAAGACGGTCGCCAAGCAGCCCGGCGTCGTCGTCCTGCCGTCCGGCGTCATGTACCGCGTGGTGTCGCGCAGCCCCCAGCCGGGCGCCCGGCCGACCGTGGCGGACACGGTGACCATCGATTACGAAGGCAAGCTTTTGAACGGCTCGATCTTCGATTCCTCCTACGCCCGGCATGAAGCGGCCAGCTTCCCGCTGGGCCGCCTGATTCCGGCCTGGCAGGAGGCTATCCCGCAAATGCATGTCGGCGACGAGATCATCCTCTATACGCCGCCCTCGCAGGCCTATGGCGACCGCGACCTCAGCCCCGATATCCCGCCGAACAGCACGCTGGTCTTCCGCGTGCACCTGATCGGCATCGGCGGACAGTAAGGACAACAGAAAATGATCCGTACACGCATCATCTTGCCGCTGATCGCAGTCCTGGCCCTGGCGGGCTGCGGTCAAAGCATGGATTCCGTCGACAAGGAAATGGCCAGGCGCGAGGCGCAGGACGCTGCCGCTGCGTCCGCCAACCTCAAGACCGGCCAGGAATTTCTGGCGAAGGTGTCGAAGGAACCGGGGGTCGTCACCCTGCCGTCCGGCCTGATGTACAAGGTCGTATCCGCACCCGATCCCAATGCGCCCAAGCCGTCCGCCGATGCGACGGTCAAGATCAATTACGAAGGCAAGCTTGTCGACGGCACGGTTTTCGATTCGTCGTATGAGCGCGGCACGTCCGCGACCTTCCCGCTCAGCCGCCTGGTCAAGGCCTGGCAGGTGGCCTTGCCGATGATGCACAAGGGCGATACCTGGATGCTCTATGTCCCGGCAGAGCTCGGCTACGGTCAGGCCGACATGGGCGCCATCCCGCCCAACAGCACGCTGGTGTTCAAGATCCAGCTGCTGGACTTTCAAGGCTAAAATTTAAGGGTTTCATCCACGACCTGACCGTTATGCCAGACGCTGGCGGTCAGGGTCTGGCCGGGCTTCAGGCTCAGGCCCGTTACGTCGGCTGCCGTCTTCACCGGCTTGCCGTCGATGGCCATCAGGATGTCTTCCTTCTTGATGCCGGCGGACAGGGCCGCGGAATCCTCATCGACCGCCTGGATGAACAGGCCGTGGTCGAGCCCGTAATTGTTCATGATATCGGCGGGCGTCATGTCGCCGAACTCAAGACCCAGCGGCACGGGCTGCAGGCGGTCGGGATGCAAGGCGTAGCGCTTGCCGGCCGGCACGAAGTCATTGAGCGCCATGAACTGGCGTTCTATCTGATCCGGCGTCAGGGTAATCCGGACCTCGCCGCCCCGGCGCAGGTCCACGCTATAGGTGATGCCGATGGCGGCGTCGCGGCGCAATTGCGCATCCGGCACCGAAACGGAAAGGGCTTCCTTATAGCGGCACTGGCGCTGATCGCCGTTTTCGCCGCAGCGGATGATCTCCCGGATCGGTGCCGCAAACGCCAGAGCCCTGCCGCCTTCCCGCACAGACCGGATGCTGCGCCAGTCGGTGTCGACATAGTCGATGGCCAGGGTGAAGGTATGGCGTGGTGTACGGGCGCGCCGGTCAAGGTCGGTTTGCAGCACCGTGCGTGTATTGACCGTGGCCGGATCGAGCGTGCGCAGGATCAGGCCCGAAACATTGATGTCGGACATCAGGCGGTCGTCGACGACCACGACACCCAATGGCGTTTCCGCGTCTGCGGCGGCGGCCAGCAGGGACGCACCCAGCAGCGCGGCGAACAATCGGCGTTTCATGCCCCTAACCCCTTTGTTAGCAATGGGTTAGGGACATCTGCTCCGACTTGTGGGCGGCCGCATGGCCGATATGTGTCGGGTTTGAAATAATTACTTTACGCGATCGATCAGCGCGGTGGTCGACGGATCGTGGTCCCCGACGGTGGCTGCCGTAAAGTCCCTGAGCACGCCGCTGGCCAGGGTCTTGCCGAGCTCGACGCCCCACTGGTCGAAGCTGTTGAGTCCCATGACGATACCCTCGGCGAAGGTCTTGTGCTCGTACAAAGCCAGCAGCGCGCCGAGCGTTTCGGGCGTCAGTTCGCTGATGAGGACGGTGGTCGACGGCTTGTTGCCCGGGCAGACCTTCTGCGGCGCGATCTGGGCGGTGCGGGCATCGTCGAAGCCGAGCGCCTTGCATTCGGCGATGGACGTCTCCAGCGACTTGCCGACCATGAAGGCTTCGCCCTGGGCGATGACGTTCGACAGCAGCTTCTTCTGCATGTCGTCCGATGCCTCGGCGTTCTTCTGCACGGCGATCAGTTCCAGCGGCACGACGTCTTCCGACTGGTGCAGCATCTGAAAGAAGGCGTGCTGGGCGTTGGTGCCTTCGTCGCCGAAGACGACCGGGCAGGTCTTGGTGGCCAGCAGTTCGCCGGTGGGCGAGGTCCGCTTGCCGTTCGATTCCATCTCGAGTTGCTGCAGGAAGGCCGCCAGGCGGCGCAGGCGGTGGACGTAGGGGATGACGGCGCGGCTGGGCCGATCATGAGCGATACGGTTATAGACCTGGGCGGCGGCCAGCAGGATTGGCGCGTTCCTGGCGAACGGCGCCGTCAGGAAGTGCTGGTCCATCTGGCGCGCGCCGTCGAGCAGGCGTTCATAGACGTCGAAGCCGAGCGCGATGATGACCGACAGCGACACGGCCGACCACAGCGAATAACGGCCGCCGACCCAGTCCTTGAAGCCGAAGACGCGGTCGGGCGCGATGCCGTAGGCGCCGGTCTTGTCGGGCGCGGCCGAAACCGCGGCCAGGTGCTTTTTGGCGGCGTCTTCGCCCAGGCCCTTGATCAGCCAGTCGCGGGCGGCCAGGAAATTGGCGAGCGTTTCCTGCGTCGTAAAGGTCTTCGATACGGCGATGACCAGGGTTTCGGCGGGATCGAGGCCGGCCAGGGCGAGCGCCAGCTCCGAGCCGTCGACATTGGCGACGAAGCGGACGTCGATCTGCGGGTTCAGCGGCGCCAGGCCCTGGAAGACCAGGCGTGGCCCGAGGTCGGAACCGCCGATGCCGATATGGATGATGGTCTTGAACGGCTTTCCGGTGGCGCCGGTGATCGTGCCGGACCGGATGGCCCCGGCATAGTCGCGCATGGCGTCGCGCGCCGATCTTACATCGTGGGTGATTTCGGGGCCGCGCAGGCGGGCATTCTCGGCGTCGCTGTCGCGCAGAGCCACATGCAGGACGGCGCGGCCTTCGGAGACGTTGATTTCTTTCCCGGTCCACATCTTTTCGCGGGCTTCGACCAGGCCCGACTGCTCGAACAGCTCGATGGCGCGATCGAAACCGGACTTCGACCAGCTCTGCTTGGAAACATCGACATAGAGGCCGCAGACATCGAGCGACATGCGCGACAGGCGATCCGGGTCGTTTCGGAACTGGTCGACGATCCTGGCGTTGGCATCGACGAAGGCCTGGGTCTTCAGGGCTTCAAGCGCGGTAGTGCTCATGGGGACCTCCGGATGATTTTCAGTGGGTTCCATGTCAAAACTTTCGCCAGCCGTAAAGCGCCGATTTCACGGTTATGCTGAATTTGTGTGCGGCTGCGAAGAATTGGTCCCATGCCTTTCAAGGCGTCGCCGAGCGCGCGCCAGACAAGGCCGCCCTTGCCGTTGAGCGTGTCTTTCAATGCGCCCAGAAGCGTAAGACCAGTGTGGACCGGCAGGGTCGGGATCAGGAGCCAAAGCGGCATGGTCTTGGCGTAGAGCCACACCCGGTTGCGGTAGCCGTGATAGAGGGCGAAGTCGGAACGCACGCCCGTCGATGCCGAACCGATATGAGCGACTTTTGCCTCGGGAACGAGGCGGCACTCGTGACCCAGAAGGCGCGCCCGGGCGCCGAGATCGGCGTCCTCGCAATAGCAGAAGAAGCGTTCGTCGAAGCCGCTTAAGCGTTGGAACAGGTCACGGCGGATGATGAAGGCCGCGCCGCAAGGCGAGAAGACCGGCTTGCCGGTGAGATGTGCCGGCAAGGGCTGGCCGAAACCGGCGCGATAGGGGAAGCCGAAGACCGTCATGCCGTCGCCGGCGCCGTCAAGGCGGTTCGGGTCTGCTGCATCGATCTGCAGCGAGGTGAAGATGGCGGTGTAGGGCCACGACTTGATTGCTGTCTTCATGGCGTCGAGCCAGCCGGCGTCCGCGAAGGCGTCGGGGTTTATAAAGCCCAGCCACTCGCCGGTCGCGGCCTGCGCGGCGCGGTTGTTGCCGGCGGCGAAACCCAGATTCTCCGTGAACGGCAGGAATTTTACGGTTGGATATCGGGTCTTCAGCGCGTCGAAGTCGAGATCGCCTGAACCGTTGTCGGCCAGAATGATCTCGGCGTCGAACGGCATAAGTGCGTCGAGGCAGCGTTCGATGGTGGGCGCGCTCTTGTAAGCCAGGACGATAATCGAGAATGTTGTCACGAAGAGACCCCTCCACCCCTTCGGGGTCCCCCTCCCCATTTGCAATGGGGAGGAGCGATATGCCCCGCCTTCTCCTCCCCATCGAGATGGGGAGGGTGAGCGCAGCCGAAGTATAGCTTCGGCAAGCGCAAGGAAGCGGTGGAGGGGTCAAACGTCGGCTTCATATTGCCCCTCCCATTCATTGCGCACACTGTCGTCATCTTCGGCAGCGAGCCGCGCAGCCTTCAGGTCAGTGAAGGCGGCAGGAGATAGGGCCTGACGCAAAGCCCAGACCGCAGCCCCGCGTACGACGGCCGCCTCATCGCCAAGGTTATTAATCAGTGCACTGATTATATCGTCGCTCGGCGCTAACTTCGCGGCATTCCCCAGCGCGTAATGGATATTGCGCAGAAACGCCGCCCGGCCGATGCGCCTGATCGGCGACTTGCGGAACAGCGCACGAAACGCCTCGTCGTCCAGCCGCGCCAGATCGGTCAGCTTCAGATCGGTGAAGCCCTCGCGCGCCTGCAGCCGCGTCTCGCGCGTTGCCTCGGCGAACTTGTTCCACGGGCACGCCGCCAGGCAGTCGTCGCAGCCATAGACGCGATTGCCCATCTGGTGACGGAACCGCTCCGGCCAGGGGCCGCGCAGTTCGATCGTCAGATAGGACAGACACTTGCGCGCATCCAGCTGATAGGGACCGACAAAGGCGCCGGTCGGGCAGATATCGAGGCAGGCCCGGCATGATCCGCAGTGGTCTTTTTCCGGTGGGTCCCCGGCCACTACGCGGTCGATCAGGATAACGCCGAGGAACAGCCAAGAGCCGAATTCGCGCGACACCAGGTTTGTGTGCTTACCCTGCCAGCCCAGGCCGGCCAGTTGCGCCAGAGGCTTTTCCATCAGCGGCGCCGTGTCGACGAAGACCTTGAGCTCGCAGCCGGTCTTCGCCACGATCAGGCCTGCCAGTTGCTTGAGCTTGCCCTTGATCAGCTCGTGATAATCGTCGTTGCGGGCATAGACGCTGATATTGGCAATGTCGGGCCGCTTCAGCCCATCGAGCGGGCTTTCGGCCGGGCCGTAATTATAGCCCAGCACCAGGGCCGACTGCGCGCCCGGCCACATGCTGCGCGGATGCTTGCGCCGTTCCAGCGTTTCTTCCATCCAGGCCATATCGCCATGGAATCCGGCTTCGACGAAGGCTTCCAGCCGACCGGAAGCCGCCCAAACCTCGGGCAGGGGGGCGAAGCGCGCCGCCGAAAACCCCAGCGCCGCCGCCTCGGTCCGGATCAGGCCAGCGAGGTCGGCGACGGGCTTTGGGTTTGCGTTCATCGCCTTAGAAGTCGAGTTCTTTATAGTGCGCCGATGCCGGTACGCCCGGCATCTTGTCGTTGAGCAGGGTCCGGAAGCACGGGCGCGACTTTATGACCATGTACCAGGTCTTGAGCGCCGGATAGCGCGCCCAGTTGACCTCGTCGAGATAGTCGAGAACGCTCAGCTGGCCGGCGCAGGCGAAATCGGCATAGCTCAGCGAGTGGCCGGCCAGCCAGTTGCGCACCTGGAGCAGGCTTTCGAAATAGCGCAGGTGATCTTTCAAGGCTTCGCGGCCGGCGCGCATCGAGGCGATGTCGGGCGCACCGCGTCCCATCAGCCGCTTTTCCATCTTTTCGTGGAGCAGCAGCGCGTTGACCTCGTAATCGAACTTGCGCTCGAACCAGCCGACCAGGCGCCGGGCCTCGGCGCGTTCATTGACATTGCCGGGCCACAGCTGGGGTTCGCGTACGGTTTCCTCGAGATGCTCGAGAATGGCGCGGTCCTCGCACACCTTGTGCGTCTGGCCGGGATTGCCGGGCTCCGGCGTCTCGACCAGAATGGGTAGGAGACCCGACGGATTGAGGCGCAATACCGTGTCCGAGGGCTCCCAGTAGCGGACGTGGATCTCCTCGAACGGCAGCTTCTTTTCGCCCAGCGCCAGGCGCACGGCGCGCGAATGCGGGTCGAAGGCAAAGTGGTAGAGCTGGCGCGTGTAGGTCATTCGGGTCTTTCTGCCGTCGCCGGTAAGGAGCCCGGCTCGTGAACATCGCCACCGTGAAACACGCCGGCATGCGGCTCGGCAAGTCCCTTGGGATCGGGATGGATGATTATATCCGCATTCGGATAGACCTCAATCAGTCTGTTCTCCGCGGCGACGATAATGGTGTGGGCATCGGTGAGGCTGAGGCGCGGATCGAGCTCGACATGCATCTGGATCAGGATCCACGGGCCCGCGAGCCGGGTGCGCAGTTCATGCAGCCCCAGTATCCGCGGGTCGCTGAGGACGGTGTCGCGGATGCTGGCGATGGCCTCGTCGGGCAAGGCTTCGTCCATCAGGTGGGTGGACGCCTCGCGGAAGACGTTGATGGCGGTCCACAGGAACCACGCAGCCATAAGGAAGCCCGCCAGCGGATCGAAGATGGGTATGCCCAGCGCCGCGACGCCGACGCCGATCACACCGATGATGTTGGTCACGAAATCGGTCAGGTAGTGCATCCGGTCCGCCGACACGGCCACGGATTGCTCGGCCTTGAGGGCGCGGGTTTGCACGGTGACCAGCACGAAGGTCAGGACCAGCGACAGGACCAGCACGGCCATGGACCAGCCCGAAGCCCGGACGGGCTGCGGATGGACCAGGGCATGCAGGCAGTCCTGCATGATCAGCGCGCCCGAAGCGAAGACCAGTGCGCCCTGGAACAGCGCGCTGAACGCTTCTGCCTTGCCGTGGCCGAAGGGATGCTCCTTGTCGGGCGGTGTGCGGGCATAGCGCACGGCGAAGAAGGTGATCAGCGACGCCAGCAGGTCCAGTCCCGAATCGGTCAGCGACGCCAGGACCGATGGCGATCCCGACATGAACAGCACGACCGACTTGGCCGCGACCAGGATCGCCGACACGGTCACGGAAAAAGCCGAAGCCAGGGCGGCATGGCTGGTGGGGCTGGCATTCGGTGCCGGGGGCGGTGAGGGTGGGGTGGTCATTGCACTCGTCTTATCATGCGTGCCTCCGCGCGCAACCCTGGAAGACCTGTCGGCTACGCGAATCGGAGGCGTCGCAAAGCTGTTAATAAGCCGTAAACCACCATGGATTTTTGCGCCAAACGCGCCTACATGATGAGCCTTGAATCAATCTTGATAATAAAGCGTCGCAGGATGCGGCGTATGCCAGAGGACAATGCCATGTCACGTGTCTGGATCAGCCGTACGGAGGCGTTGAAGCGCCTCGACGTCAAGCCGCAAACCCTCTATGCCTACGTCAGCCGGCAGCGTATCGCGGCCAAGAGCGACCCCAGCCATCCACGCAAGAGCCTCTACGCGCTGGACGACGTCGAACGGTTGTCGCGCCGGGCGCCCGGCCGCGCCGCCGGTCAGGTGACGGCGCCGGCGTCCGCTCCTGTGGTATCCTTGGGGGGCGGCACTGTGACGCGGGGTGAAGCCGCGATCGACACGGAAATCTCGATTACCGTCAACGGGCGGCATTATCTGCGCGGGCGTGATTGCCTGGAACTGGCCGAGAGCGAAAATTTCGAAGCCGTGGCCGCCCTGCTGTGGCAAAGCCCGACGCCCAATCCTTTCGGCCCCTTGAAGCCGCGTCCGGATGTCAACTTTCCGGGCGGTCCGCGCATGCGCGTCCTGTCGATGCTGGCGCGCCGTCTCGAGGAAGACGCGATGGCCGAACTGCATTCCGACCGCGATCTCGGCGTCGAGGCGGCCGGACTGGTCAATGAGATGGTCGATTCCATCACCAATGGCGGGCCGCGCCTGTTCTTCCACCAGCGCCTGGCGCGGGCCTGGAAGGTTTACGACACCAAGGATGTCGATCTGCTGCGCCGGGCGCTGGTCCTGTCGGCCGACACCAGCCTCGATGAGGCGACGCTGGCGGCGCGCGCCGCCGCCGCGGCCATGGGTCCGCTGGCCATCCCACTCAATGTCGCCTTCGCGACCATGACGGGTCCGAAGCTGGGCGGCCGTATTTCGCGCGCCGAGCTCTATGTCACCCAGGTCCGCCGCCAGGGCAATCCGCAACTGGTGGCGCGAACCCTGCTCAACCAGGGCCTGGAACTGCCGGGCTTCGAAAAGGATCCGTCTCCGTCGGAGCATTTGCGCGCGCGCAACCTGATCGAGGCGGCGCCGCACATGGGCGAGGACCTCAAGACCATCCTCAAGGTCGGTGAGGATATGACGGGGCAGCCGGCTGGCATGTCGCTGGCCCTGGCGCTGATCGGCCGGCATCTCGACCTGCCGCGCGAAGCACCGATGACCTTGTACGGCACCGGCCGCAGCGCCGGATGGCTGGCGCATGCCATCGAGCAGATGCAGAGCGGCGCGGGGCCGAAGGCGCGGCTGCGCTATATCGGCGTGGCGCCGCGCGTCGTGGCGTCGGAACTCAACTGAGAAATTTCGCAGCGCACCAATTAACAGCGCCGGAAATATGCTTTATGACCCGTGATATCGTAACGCGGGGATCATCATGCATTATCTGTTGTCGGTGTTGCTGGGCATCATCGAAGGCCTGACCGAGTTTCTGCCGGTATCATCGACGGCGCACCTGCTGATTGCCGAAAAGCTGCTGGCTTTTCAGGATCCGGGCGGCAATTTCACCGTCATGATCCAGTTGGGCGCCATTCTGGCCGTGGTCGTCCTGTATTTCGCCAGGCTGTTCAAGGCGGTCATTACGCTGCCGACTTCGGCGGAGTCGCGCCGTTTCGCCATCAGCGTCCTGGTTGCTTTCTTCCCGGCGGTCGTGATTGGCGTTCTGGTCAAGAAGTCGGGGCTGCTGAATGCCCTGTTCGACAATATTCCGGTCATTTGCGGCGCCTTGATCGTTGGCGGAATTGCCTTGTGGGCGGTCGACAAATACGCAAAGCCGCCGGTGCACCACGACTCGGCCAGGCTCGATTTCAAGACGTCGCTGTTGATCGGCCTGTTCCAGTGCCTGGCGATCATCCCGGGCATGTCGCGGTCGGGTTCTACCCTTATCGGCGCCATGGTGTGCAAGGTCGACAAGAAGGCCGGCGCTGAGTTTTCGTTCTTCCTGGCGATTCCGACCATGCTGGGCGCGTTCGTCGTCGACTTTGCCGAAAGCCACAAGAGCCTGACCTCGGATCAGTACAGTTCCATCGCCATCGGCTTTATCGTGGCCTTCCTGGCGGCGCTTCTGGTCATCAAGCCGTTCATCAGCTTCGTGCAGAAGCGCGGCTATGGCTTCTTCGCCCTGTGGCGCGTGGTCGTGGGCGTGGCGGGGCTGGTGTGGTGGTTCGGTTTCACGCCGCATGCCTAGCCCGCATATCTCACAGATGTGGGGTGCATCGGGGTTGAGAATCTGAGAAAGTTGT
>CAKZJB010000193.1 GCA_936940865.1 uncultured Asticcacaulis sp.
GGAGCCAGGGCGAGGGGATCCCATGGCTTGGCCCCGTATCACCGTGCTCTGCGATGCGACCCGGATCGAGCACGAAAGCGAATCGGATCAACGCATTAGAAGTCGATTTCTTCGCCGGCACCCTAAAGCGAAGCTCTATGCTTCATTTCGGGACTTCGCATTCTTTCGACTTGTACCAAAATCTGCCAGTCTGAACGGCGGCTTCGGACGTGCATACATTATTTCTGGTGATGACTTGGTCATTGCTTCCGCGCTCAATGCAGAGATTGGCGCGCGGGAGTTGTACTTAATCGATGAACTTGAAAAGCGTGGTTGTAACGTTGCCGATGCGCTCGCCTCGCACTATTTTCAAGAAAAAACAGATAATTGGTATATTAGCGGCGTCGATGCGGAAGGTATCGATATCGCGCGGAAGGAGAAGCTCCATCGCCTGGAGCTAGTAAGTCTTGCCTCCGATCTTAGCGGTTTGATTGCAGAGTATTCGAATGTTCTAAATTGGTTACCAAAAAATTAACAGTGTACAAACGAAAATCCTGATTTATATGATTTCGCGTTCCATTTCAGACCGCTGGCGATTTTGACTGAGCGGCCATTCAATAAACAAAGCGAAAGTACCTTGTCATGAAAATGAGAAAGCTTTCAGAACATTCTGCATCCGCTGCCGCATTGCTTTCGGCCATGGCGAACCCCAAGAGGCTGCTCATTTTGTGCAACCTGGTCAACGGTGAAGTACCGGTGGGCGTGCTCGCGACGCAGGTTGGACTGAGCCAGTCAGCGCTGTCGCAGCACCTGTCCAAGCTTCGCGCGCAGAAACTGGTGAAGACGCGGCGTGACGCCCAGACGATCTACTACTCCAGCAATGCCAGCCAGGTCCTGACAATTCTCGATGCACTCGAGACCATCTATGGTGTAACGACGGAGAACAAGTCGGCCGCCTGACATAGGAGCCGGGGAGTGTTGCCGGCTTGGGCCCAGCCCACTCACGGCGCTCCCGGATAGCACCTCGCGCATCAGACGTGAGGCTCATCCATCGCGCCCTTCCTCTTGGCCATCAGACGCTCGAGGATGCCGAGCATCAGGGCCGACAGCACGAAGGCGAGATGTATACCGGTCATGACGACCAGCTGGATGGTCTCGTATTTGTCGGAGTTCAGGAAGACCTGCAGCAGGTGGATCGAGGAGATCGCCACGATCGACGAGGCGACCTTGATCTTGAGGCTCCCGGCGTCGAGTTTGCCGAGGAAGGAGACCTCGCCGTCATGCTCGTCGAAGCGGCTCACGAAGTTCTCGTAGCCTGAAATCATCACCATCACCACGAGGCTGGCGACCAGGGCGGCATCGATCAGGCCGAGCATGGCGAGGATCATGTCCGCTTCGCCGAGCGTTGTCACGGCGCCGGCAACCTTGATGAACTTGCCGATGAACGATGCGGCATAGACGAGCAGCGCCGCGGCGAGGCCGAGATAGAATACAACGAGGATCCAGCGCGCAGCCAGGATGATGCGTTCGACGAAAAGTTCGAGTGATTTCATGCGCGTGCCGTCCCCTGGTCCCCAGTGAGCCAATACGACGGACTGGGGCCGACTGCAACAATTCAGCACTCCGCCGACGGATATCGGCAGGTGTTGCAACTGCGCACTTGCGGCGGATTCCAGCAATCCCTAATTCTCTTTCCAGATGCAAATCGGTCAGTGCGGGCGCTCGTGACGACAGAATGGACGACTTTGCCGGGGAGAATGCTCTCAGCGCTCGCTGCCGCGTCGATGCTGCTCGTCCTGCCTTTCGGTGACATGTCCTGGGGCGCGGAGACCAGGGCGGTCAAGGAGAAGGTCAATCCGCTCGCCGGCTGCTGGCCGATCCTCCTGCAGATTCCGGTTTTCTTCGCGCTCTACAAGGTCATCTATATCACCATCGAAATGCGCCATGCGCCCTTCTACGGCTGGATCAAGGACCTGTCGGCGCCCGATCCGCTTACCATCATGAACCTGTTCGGCCTGATCCCCTACGACCCCAGCGCCGTGCCGTTCATCGGCGGCTTCCTGGGCGGCCCCCTGCATATCGGTCCGGTGGCCATCCTGTACGGCCTCAGCATGTGGGCCAGCCAGAACTTCACCCCGATGACCGGCATCGACCCGATGCAGAAGCGCATGATGGCCTTCATGCCGCTGGCCATGATCTTCTTCTTCTCGCAGCTGGCCATCGGCCTGATGATCTACTACTTCTGGTCCAACCTGCTGACCATCCTGCAGCAGTATTCCATCATGCGCCGCATGAAGGTCGACAACCCGATCGACGATCTTCTGGCGAAGATCAGCGGCAAGACCGAAAAGAAGACGGCCGCGTGACGCCTGAATCGCCCGACTCTCCCGACGCCATCGATCCCGAAACCCTGGAACGGGCGCGCGTGCTGTTCGCGCGCCCGGCCAGTTTCGTCATGGGCGCGGCCAAGATCGCGCAACTGCCGGACACCAGCCTGCCCGAAGTGACCTTCGCCGGCCGCTCGAATGTCGGCAAGTCGAGCCTGATCAACGCCCTGGTGGGACAAAAGCACCTGGCGCGCGCCTCGAACGAGCCCGGCCGCACGCGCGAGGTCAACTTCTTCCTGGTCGACGATGCCCTGCACCTGGTCGACCTGCCGGGCTACGGCTGGGCCAAGGCGTCGAAGACCGAGGTCAAGAAGTTCCAGAATCTCGGCCGCGACTACCTGCGCGGCCGCCCGAACCTGCACCGCGCCTATCTTTTGATCGACGCGCGCCACGGCGTGAAGACGGTCGATGCCGAGCCGATGGACGCACTCGACTCCGCCGCCGTCAGCTACCAGATCGTGCTGACCAAGGCCGACAAGATCAAGCCGGCCGAACTGGAAAAGGTCAAGGCCGCTACCGTCGAAGCCATCCGGAAGCGTCCGGCGGCCCACCCGGTCGTGCTGGCGACCTCGTCGGAAACGGGCCTCGGCATTCCGGAACTGCGCGCGGAAATCCTCCGGGTCTGCGGATTGTAAGGCGATGGGTCTCGAAGCCGAAAGCGACATCGAGACCCAAGGCGCTCACTACCGCGTCAAGGCGTTGCTGGAAAGCCGGGAGCTGATCCTGCGCGGCGAATTCCGCCGCACATTCAAATTCACCGACATGACAAACGTCGCGGTCTCCGGCGACGCCCTGCATTTCCGCCATGGCGGCGACGACCATACCCTGCGTCTGCCGCAAGGCCGCGCCGAAACCTGGGCGCGGAAGATGACCACGCCGCCGCCGTCCCTGGCCTCCAAGCTCGGGATTTCGCCTGAGAAGCCAGCCTTCGTCATCGGCGACGTCACGGATGAAGCGTTGCTGACCGCGCTGGACGGAAATAGTACGGGGGAGGCCGCACATGCCGCCTGCGTCGTCATGGTCGCCGAAACGCCCGCCGCACTGCCCGATCCCGGACATCTGCCGTCCCTGCCGATATGGATCGTCTACCCCAGGGGGGTTAAATCGGCCCTGCCCGAATCGATCGTGCGGACGCATATGCGGGCCGCCGGATGGGTCGATACCAAGACCTCGGCGGTGTCGGACCGCCTTACGGCCCTCCGATTCCACAAATGATATCGTTGCCATATACAAAAGCGAACGAATACATGTGGATTTCGTGTCACAAGTACGACATCATGTTTGTCCGGGGAAGCGGGCAGAACAGGTATGACGATCAGGCATAAGGATTCGGCGCAGTTCCGGCGCAGCAAGAGCGTCGTTCACGCCGAGGAACGGGAAGCGCCGAGCTTTTCCGGCACCAACATCGTCGTAGCCGGCGACCATAACCGCCGCATAACGCTCCAGGCCATCCGCGCCAACGGCCCTGTGCGCCGCTCGGAACTGGCCAGGCTGACCGGCCTGACGCCGCCCGCCGTCTTCCGCATCACCAACACCATGCTGGACGAAGGCCTGCTCCAGGTCGCCGGCCGCGTCGTGCCGCCGCGCGGAAAGCCCGCCAACAACCTGGTCATCAATCCTGACGGCGCCTTTGCGCTGGGACTCAATATCGACCGCGACCACCTGACCATGGTGGCGCTCGATTTCGCCGGCCGGACCCGCGCCCGGGTCAGCCGCGAGATCAGCTTTGCCGATCCGTTCCAGACCGAGCAGTTCATCGAAGGCGCCGTGGCGGAAATCCTCAAGCCCGGCGTCATCGACAGCACGCGCCTGATCGGCGTCGGCATCGCCATGCCCGACGAACTGGGCAATATTTCGCTGGAGGGCCAGCCCCCCCTCTATCACGAATGGAATCACACGCGCATCGAGGAGGTCGTCGCGCGCCATCTCGACGCGCCGGTCTTCGTGGAAAACGACGCGGCGGCGGCGGCGATCGGCGAGTTGCATTTCGGCCATGGCCTCAAGGCCAACTCCTTCTTTTATGTACTGATCAGCGCGGGCCTGGGCGGCGGCCTGGTCATCAACGGACAGTATTTCCGCGGCGCCCATGGACGTTCCGGCGAAATCGGCTTTTTGCCGCGCTTCCATCCGTTCCGTTCGCGGTATAACGAGCCCGGCAAGACGCTGGGCAGCGCCATCCTGCTCAACAGCCTGTATCAGCAACTTGGCGACGCCGGCATCCATGTCGATGCCCCCGCCGGCCTCGAAGACCTGGGCGAGGCCGGGCAGGCCTGCGTCGACGCCTGGCTCGACCAGACCGCGGAATATCTCTATCCGCCGCTGCTGACGCTGATGTGCGGCATCGACCCCGACGCCGTCTTCATCGGCGGCCGACTGCCCGAAAGGCTGGTCGACCGCCTGTGCGACCGCGTCAACATGAAGCTGTCGATGAACATGGACTTCACCTGGGAGCGACCGCCGGTCGTGCGCGCCGCCATGGCGGGCGACGCGGCAGCCATCGGCGCGGCGATTTTGCCGTTCAAGGACCGCTTCCTGCCGGCCGATACCCGGGTAAGTCTGGTGGCTGGATAGGCTTTTACCGTTTCGTCGCGAAAAGGACATGACAGCGCCGCGTGCGTGCGCTATGGCGCGCGCATGACCGATACGCCCTACACGCCTGAAGAAGAAAAAGGCTGGGCCACCGCCAAGACGCTGGCGGAAGCCCTGCCCTATATCCAGATCTACGACCGCGAAATCGTCGTCATCAAGTACGGCGGCCACGCCATGGGCGAAGAAGCGACGGCCAAGCTGTTCGCCTCGGATATCGTGCTGCTCAAGCTTCTGGGCATCCACCCGGTCGTGGTCCATGGCGGCGGCCCGCAGATATCGGCCATGCTGGGCCGTGCGGGCGTCAAGTCGACCTTCATCGACGGCCTGCGCGTCACCGACGACGCCACCATGGAAATCGCCGAAATGGTGCTGTCGGGCGCGGTCAACAAGGAAATCGCCAACTGGATCACGCGCGCGGGCGCCGAAGCCGATGTGCGCGGCGTCGGCCTGTCGGGCAAGGACGCCGGCCTGATCACGGTCGAAAAGGCCACGCGCACCAAGAAGGATCCGGATTCGATGATCGAACAGGTCATCGACCTCGGCTATGTCGGGGAACCCAAGCGCGTCGACGACAAGCTGATCCGCACCCTGATCGGCGATCCGAACCACGACTATGTGCCGGTGATCGCACCGATCGGCGTCGCCGAGGACGGCCTGACCTATAACATCAATGCCGACACGGTCGCGGGTGCTGTCGCGGGCAAGCTCGACGCCAAGCGCATGCTGCTGCTGACCGACGTGGTCGGCGTGCTGGACGAGAACAAGGAGCTGATCCGTCAGCTGACGATCTCGGAGGCCAGGGGACTGATCGAATCGGGCGTCGCCTCGGGCGGCATGATCCCCAAGCTTGAGACCGCCATCGCCGCCGTCGAAGCGGGCGTCGAGGCCGTGGTCATTCTCGACGGCCGCCGCCCGCATGCCATGCTGGTCGAGCTGTTCACGGAACACGGCGCGGGCACGCTCATCAAGGCCGACTAAGGTCGGCCTTTCTTCGCTTTTTTTGCCGCTCAAGCGCCGCGGGGCTCCTCGCATCAGCTCGGGCGCGCAGTCGCGCTTGCCAGAGCATGGCTGATGTCGCCATGCTCCGGAGATTCGTGCCAGCCCTGAGCTTTTTTTACATGCGCCCAGACCTCGCCCACGTAACCACCTGGCTGTTCGACCTCGATCACACCCTCTATCCGTTCGAGGCCAATGTCATGTCGCTGGTCGAAAAGCGCATGTCCGCCTTCGTGGCGCGCGAGACCGGCCTGCCGCCGGAAGAGGCCTTCCAGCTGCAGAAGCGCTATCTCAACGAACACGGCACGACGCTGGCGGGCTTGATGAAGCATCACAATGTCGAGCCGCGCCGCTTCCTCGACGAGGTCCACGACGTACCGCTCGACGACCTGCACGCCGATCATGAGCTCAATGCCCTGATCACGGCGCTTCCCGGCCGCAAGATCGTCTTCACCAACGGTGACGAAAAGCACGCCGTGCGCCTGCTGAACAAACTCGAAATGGACAGCCTGTTCGACGGCCTGTTCCATCTCGAGCATGCCAACTATGTGCCCAAGCCCAATCTCGTCACCTTCGAGCTGATGATGGCGGCGCACCTGGTCAGTCCCCGCGACACCGCCTTTTTCGAGGACAGCCCGCGCAACCTGAAACCCGCCCACGGCCTGGGCATGACGACGGTTCTGGTCGGGCCGCATGCCGCCGGCAATCTCGACGGTTTCGTCGACCACCGCAGCCCGTCGCTGAAGGCGTTCCTGCAGTCCATTTGAATCGATCACGTTAACGTCAACGTAAATCCGCTTGACTCCGCCAAAATATTGAACGACGTTCATTTGAACATTGTTCACACATGGAGGATGAGATGGACAAGGCACTATTCATAGCCTCAGTGGGGATGCTGGCCCTCTTTGCCCCGGCAGCGTATGCGCAAAATGCGATCGACAACGAAGCCGCCGCCACGGGCGACATGTTCGTCGCCACGGGGCGCTTTGCCGAGGCCAGCGGCAGGCTGGTCGTGGGCGCGGTCGCCCTGCCCTTCATCGTCGTCGGCAAGGCGGCCGAAGCTGTCGGCTCCGGCGTCAGCGGGACGGGCGAAGCCGTGCTGAACGATGCCAATGGCCCGCTGGTCATCGGCGGCGACCGCTGGAACGACCGTGACGGCCGCCGCGACGACGGCGGCACGGTGGCGGCCAGCGATGACCGTGACCGCACCTGGCATCCCGACCGGCACGATTGGTGAACTCCGAAGTTCGCATGGCGAACTTCGATAAGCGCAAATGCGCGCCGCCGCTTATGTGGCGAGCCATGCGGCGTCTGAGCTGCGAAAACCACTTGATTAGACGGAACATGGTCCTTAAGTGCGAGGCGATTAACCGCCAGAGGAACTGCCATGTCCGACCTTGCCGCCTTCCGGGATGATATCGAAGCCGCGTGGGAGGTCCGCGATACGCTGAGCCCGACCTATCAGGGTCCGGCGCGCCAGGCGGTGCAGGAGGTCCTGGACCTGCTCGATTGCGGCCGTTTCCGCGTCGCCGACAAGGTCGACGGCACCTGGGTGACGCACGAGTGGCTGAAGAAGGCCGTGCTGTTGTCCTTCCGCCTCAATGGCAACCAATTGATGCATGCGGGCCAGGGCCTGTTCGAGCACGCGCCGCTTGGGCCGTTCTGGGACAAGGTGCCGAACAAGTTCGCGCGCTGGAATGCGGGCGACTTCACCAAGGCCGGCTTCCGCGCCGTGCCGGGCTCGATCGTGCGCCACGGCGCCTATATCGCCAAGAACGTCGTGCTGATGCCGTCCTTCGTCAATATCGGCGCCTATGTCGATGAGGGCTCGATGGTCGACGCCTGGGCGACGGTCGGTTCGTGCGCCCAGATCGGCAAGAACGTGCACCTTTCGGGCGGTGCCGGTATCGGCGGCGTGCTGGAGCCGTTGCAGGCCTCGCCGACGATCATCGAGGACGACTGCTTCATCGGCGCGCGCGCCGAGGTGGCCGAGGGTGTGATCGTCGAGCAGGGTTCGGTCCTGTCGATGGGCGTTTACCTGTCGGCCTCGACCAAGATCGTCGACCGCGCGACGGGTGAGGTCTTCATGGGCCGCGTGCCGAGCTATTCGGTCGTCGTGCCGGGGTCGCTGCCCGATCCGAAGGGCGGGCCGTCGCTCTATTGCGCGGTCATCGTCAAGCGCGTCGATGCGAAGACGCGCGCCAAGACCGGCATCAACGAACTGCTCCGGGATTAAGGGACATGGACGCAGCGACTTTAGAAGCGTTGGCTGCGTTTCCCGATCGTCTGGAAGCGCATTACGCCGCCATTCCGGACGGGTTTCAGCTGTGGACGCCGCCGTCCTGGGAGACGTGTCCCAGCGAACATTATTCGGCGCTTGAGCAACTGTGCCATGTCCGCGATATCGAGACCGACGGCTATCATGTGCGGTTCGTTCGGGTGCTGCGTGAGGACCATCCCTATTTGCCGGGCGTCGATGGTGACCGGCTGAGGGTCGAGCGCGCCTATGCCGAGGCCTTCGCGCCGGATGTGCTCAAGGCGTTCCGCTTTGCGCGGGAAGAAACGCTCGAGCTGCTGGGCACTGTGTCGCCGGAGCAGATGGAACGGACGGCGGAGTTCGAGGATTACGGCCGGGTGACGTTCCGGGCGCTGATCCATTATCTGTGCAGCCATGACCAGCAGCATCTGGCGGGGTTGCAATGGCTGACCGCGAAGGCGCTCTCCAATTAACGGGGTTTGGGGGTGAGGCTCGCCGGTTTGCTGAAGGCAAACCGGATGAAATCGAGACCAAATGTCTCGATTTCCGGGCCGAACGCCCGGAGCCATGCGGAGGGCCGGTGGTGGCGCCTCCGAACTCTCAAGAAGCACCGAAAAAGAATCCGTCAATATTTAGTTGCAATGCCGACAAAGTTCTAGCTTCAATTGCCCGATTTGGGGAGGCTTCGAATTGAACAAACCACCTAGCAAGGCACCGCGGAGGAACGGCAGTCAAAAAACAGCGGGGACGGCGCAGCCGAATAGTCTTTCACAAGCCGGCCTCTCTCCCAAAAAGAAACTCGGTAACGGTAAAAAGCTAAAACTAAGAAATTATATCAACGGATTAAAACGTATCAAAACGGCCGAGTGGATCATGATTGGATTCACAGCAGTTACTGCGGCGGCTTCATGGGCTGGAGTATGGGTAGCGCACAACCAGTGGAAATCCATGAATGCTCAATTGCAAGAAATGAAAAGCGGCAGCGCTGATACTCACAATTTGGCAGTCGCAGCGCAAAATCAAGCTATCGCAATGGACAGGCTCAAAGTCGCCGGGCAGAATCAAGCCGTAGCCGCCTCCCGACAAGCTGACGCAACCTTAGCTCTCGCCAATGGCGCTGCCGCCCAGTTGAAAGCGATCACTGCCACTGCTGACGCGGCGAAACAACAAGCAGCGGCGGCCATATTATCAAGTAAATCAACGGATCGACTAGCGCAATCTGGAGCAAAACAAGTTGAAGCACTTTTCGAAAGCGATAGGCCTTGGGTCGCCATTAGCTTGCCCAATGCCGATCCTCCAGTCGTAGGTCAAGATTGGGTGATATCGGCACCGTTTGGTAACGTGGGAAAAAGCGCGGGTTTCGATGTCAGCTGGAATTTTAAAGCCCAAGTCGTGAATGCCGACGGTCCTTTCGAAGTTTTGAGTCCATGCAGTGAACCATGCTCCCACATTTTTCTTTTGCCAGGCGAAATGCAAAGATTGCCGTACACTAAACCTGCGGCAGAAATGGATCAAAAATTTATAGATGATCTCCAAAACAAAAAGAAATTTATGATAATACAGACATACGTAGAGTATAAAAGTTCAGATGGCAGAAAAATGACCTCACAAGGATGCTATTGGTATGCTCCGAAATTAGGATTTACAAGCTGCCGCATTGGAAATAAAGCACAATAATTATCTGAAAAATCCGATTTCATTGCGAATAAATAGATACTTCTCCGCCTCCAGGACAAGGCTTTTTATTGAATAAAAAAGGCGTGGGGTCATGGACCCCACACCCCTGCCCTCCGCATGGCTTCGGGCGTTCGTCGCGGAAATCGAGACATTCAGTCTCGATTTCATCCGGTTTGCCCGAGGCAAACCGGCGCTCCTCACTGGAGCACCGGCTTCCCGATCACCAGCCCCTCGCCGTCGAACCCGACGTGGATCACATCCCCGTCCGCCACGTCCCCGGCCAGAATCTTCCGCGCGATGCCGTCGACCATCATCTTCTGCACCACGCGCTTCAAAGGCCGCGCACCGTAGGCCTGATCAAACCCGCGATCGGCCAGGTAATTCAACGCCGCCTCGTCGATAGACAGCGTCATCTGCCGGTCGGCCAGGAGCTTTTCCAGGCCCTTCAGCTGGATACGCACGATGTCGTGCATATGCGCCTTGTCCAGGCGATGGAACAGGATCATCTCATCGATCCGGTTCAGGAACTCCGGCCGGAAATGCCGGCGCACCACGTCCAGGACCAGCGGCCGCACGCTTTCGACCGATGCGTTCTCGTCCATATTGACCAGCACGTCCGAGCCCAGGTTCGACGTCATGACGATCAAGGTGTTGCGGAAGTCCACGACCCGCCCCTGCCCGTCGGTCAAACGCCCGTCGTCAAGCACCTGCAACAGGATATTGAACACGTCCGGGTGCGCCTTCTCGACCTCGTCGAACAGAACGACCTGGTACGGCCGACGCCGCACCGCCTCGGTCAGCGCCCCGCCTTCGTCATAACCGACATAGCCCGGAGGCGCGCCGATCATGCGCGAAACGGCATGCTTTTCCATGTATTCCGACATGTCGAGCCGCGTGATCGCGGTCTCGTCGTCGAACAGGAACTCGGCAAGCGCCTTGTTGAGCTCGGTCTTGCCGACGCCCGTCGGCCCCAGGAACAGGAACGACCCGATCGGCCGGTTGGGATCCTTCAACCCCGCCCGGGCACGGCGCACGGCGTCCGACACGGCGGTCAGGGCTTCGTCCTGGCCGACGACCCGCTTGCGCAGTTCGTCTTCCATGCGCAGCAGTTTCTCGCGCTCGCCTTCCAGCATCTTGTCGACCGGAATGCCGGTCCAGCGCGACACCACCGCGGCGATCTGCTGCGAGTCGACCACTTCGGGCGTCAAAGGCTTGTCCTGCGGCGCGTTTTCGGCGTCCTGCAACTGCTTTTCCAGCTGCGGGATACGGCCGTACAGGATCTCCGACGCCTTGGTCAGGTCGCCGGCGCGCTGGGCATTGGCCAGCTCGATGCGGGCGCGATCCAGCGCCTCCCGGGCGCGGGCCGACGATCCGACCTTTTCCTTTTCGGCCTTCCAGCGCGAGGTCAGTTCCAGCGACTTGCCTTCCAGCTCTTCCAGCTCGTTGGTCAGCTTTTCCAGCCGCGTGCGCGAACCCGCGTCGGTTTCCTTGTTCAGCGCCTCGCGCTCGATCTTGAGCTGGACGATGCGGCGGTCGAGCTCATCGAGCTCTTCCGGTTTGGAATCCACCGCCATGCGCACGCGCGACGCGGCCTCGTCGATCAGGTCGATCGCCTTGTCGGGCAGGAACCGGTCCTGGATATAGCGGTTCGACAGGGTCGCCGCCGAGACGATGGCGCTGTCGGAAATCCGCACCCCATGGTGGACCTCGTACTTTTCCTTGAGGCCGCGCAGGATCGAAATCGTGTCTTCCACGGTCGGCTCGGTGACGAAGACCGGCTGGAAGCGGCGGGCCAGCGCCGGGTCCTTTTCGACGTGCTTGCGGTATTCGTCGAGCGTGGTCGCGCCGACGCAGTGCAGCTCACCGCGCGCCAGGGCCGGCTTAAGCAAATTGGACGCATCCATGGCGCCGTCCGACTTGCCGGCGCCGACCAGGGTATGCATTTCGTCGATGAACAGGACAATCTGGCCTTCGGCCGTCGTGACCTCGTTGAGCACGGCCTTCAGCCGCTCCTCGAACTCGCCGCGATATTTCGCGCCGGCGATCAGCGCGCCCATGTCGAGCGCCATCAGCTTCTTGTCCTTCAGGCTTTCCGGCACGTCGCCATTGACGATGCGCTGCGCCAGGCCTTCGACGATGGCGGTCTTGCCGACGCCGGGCTCACCGATCAGCACGGGATTGTTCTTGGTGCGGCGCGCCAGGACCTGGATCGTCCGCCGGATCTCCTCGTCACGGCCGATGACCGGGTCGATCTTGCCGTCGAGTGCGGCCTGGGTCAGGTCGCGGGCATAGCGCTTGAGCGCATCGAAGCCGCTTTCGGCCGTCGCGCTGTCCGCCGTCTTGCCCTTGCGGAAATTGGTCACCGCCTCACGCAGTTGCTTCAGCGTGATGCCGGCAGCCTTCAGCACCGGTTCCGACTCCTTGCCCGACAGGGCCGACAACAGCAGGCGATCGGCGGTCACAAAGGCGTCGCCGGCCTTCTGCGCGTCGCTTTCGGCCTCGTTGAACAGGCGCGCGGTGTCGTTGTGCATGTAGAGCTGGGCGTTGCCCGACACCTGCGGCAGCTTGGTCAGACTGAGGTCGACCGCGCCGGCAAAGGCGTCAGCATTACCGCCCGCAAGCGCGATCAGGCGCGAGGCCAGGCCGTCCTTGTCGTCGGTCAGCGCCTTCAGCACGTGCTGCGGCATGAAATACTGGTGGCTGTTGGCCTGGGCGATGGCTTGCGCGGCCTGGATAAGCTTCTGAGTCTTTTCAGAATACTTTTCGATATTCATAGAACGGTGTCTCCCCGTGACGGCGGAATTCCGAACCCTTTCGCGGCCCTTTCAGGAAGCGGCCGCATCGGCATCCGGTATGGCGGATATGGTGTGGCATTTCGGATACACAAGAGGGTTGCGCCGCCTTTTCGCCGCTTTTTATCTCAGCTTCCGCGGCACAGCAAAAGAACTGGCGCGGGTGCGACAATCTGCTTATAACGGCGCCATGCCCGACAAGATCTTCTATCCGGCTGCCGCCGTCGTCGCCATCCTGTTGATCGCCTTCAGCCTCGTATGGCCGCAGGGCCAGGGCACGATTTCGCCGCCGCCTTTCGGCCATCGCATCGAGTTGCCCGACTATTTCCGCATGGTGCGCGAACGTGCTGCCCGCCAGGCGCACGAAGCGCAGCGCAAGGCCGACGACGCCAGGCGTCAGGCCGCCGCGCAGTCGTCGGCCTCGGCCTCCAGCGCGTCGATGGCCGACATCAACCGTTGACGGATACCGTCCTGATCTTCGGCTATGGCTTTATCGGCAAGGCCTTTGCCGATCTGGCGCGCGCTGCCGGCCATACGATCATCGCGACCGCCCGCGATCGTGAAAAGCGCGAGACCCTTGAAGCCGAAGGTCTGACGACCGCCGATCCCGGTAATCCGCAAGCCCTCGCCCAGGCCGTCGCAAACGCTTCGGCCCTTCTGATCACGCCCGCGCCCGGCGACGACGGCTGTCCGGCCTTCGCCGCGCTCGAACCTTATCTGGCGAAAACGTCCGGCAAATGGCTCGGCTACCTGTCGACGACCGGCGTCTATGGCGACCGCGACGGCGGCTGGGTGTGGGAAGACAGCGCGCTTCTGCCTTCGTCGACCGAGGGCCGCCGCCGCGTCCTGGCAGAAAGCCAGTGGCGAGGCCTGTCCCGACACAGGGTCAGCACCTTCCGCCTGCCGGGGCTTTACGGCCCTGGTCGCAACGTCATCGAGCGTCTGCGGGACGGGACGGCGCGGCGCATCCATAAGCCAGGCCATGTCTTTTCCCGGTTGCACCACGACGATTGCGCCACGGCGCTGCTGGCCGCGATGGAACGGCGAACGGCCGACAGCTTCAACCTGTGCGACGACCGCCCGGCGCCCGCCGACCAGGTATTGATCCACGCGGCAAACCTGATCGGTGTAGCCCCGCCGCCCGAAATCGCCTGGGACGACCCGTCTTTAAGTCCCGCCACGCGGCGCTTCTATGCCGACAACAAGCGGGTTTCCAACGCCCGCGCCAAGGCCGTGCTGGGCTGGCGCCCGCGCTACCCGACCTACGTCGAGGGGCTGGCGGCCCTTCTGTCATGAAACTCGCGGCGCTTAATGGCAGCCTGCGTAAAGGCTCGATCAATGCCGCCCTGATCGAAGCCATCCGGCGGATGGAGATTTTCGAGGTCGAAACGGTCAGCACCGTCCTGCCGCCGTTTACGCCCGATCTGGCCGACGACGCGCCGCCGTACGTGCTGGCGTTTCGTGAGCGCCTCAATACGGCGGACGCCATTCTGATCGCCACGCCGGAATACGCCATGGGCATTCCGGGCATGCTGAAGAACGCCATCGACTGGACGGTCGGCAGTTGCGAATTCGCGCACAAGCCGACCGCGCTGATCACCTGCACGTCGAGCGGCGAGATCGCCCACCCGGCCCTGCTGGAAGTCTTGCGCGTCCTCGAAGCGCGCGTGACGGAAGATACGGCGCTGCTGCTCAATCACAACCGCGCCAAGGTCCGCCCCGACGCCACCTTCGTCACGCCCGAGGCCGAGGCCAGCGTCCGTGACGTGATCGAGGCGTTGCGTCAGCTTTGCACCACCTGATCCCGACGACAGCCTGCATTCCCCCTTTCCACCGTAAACGGGGAAGGAATAAATAAAACAATATCAAATAATTCCCTCCCTGCGAAGCGGGGACGGTGGCTCCCCGAAGCCTTGGCGCAGGGGAGACGGAAAGGGCAATGCGTCAGTGACGTTCGGGCTCGGATCGACGTTGAGCTATCAGGTCATCAACCGCCGAACCTTCGCCTTGGTCGTGATCGTGAGCGTATCGTTGCAAATCTTCCAAAGCTGACGCAGCAACGCCATCTCGCAATTCCGCCACCGTCGCCACCAGCAAATCCAGGTCCTGCGGCCGCGACAGGCGGTGGTCGCCGTCCTTGATCAGGTCCATGCGCGCATCCTGAGACGTCAGCGCCTCCATCAGCCGCACGCCGTGCCGCCACGGCACGACGTCGTCCTTCATGCCGTGGAGAATCCGCACCGGGCCTTCGAAGGCGATCGGCGCGCCCAGTACCGTATGCCTGGCCGCATCGTCGAAAAAGGCCTGCGACATCGGCACGTCGCGGTCGTAGCCGGGCATCATGTAGACGCCCGAAACCTGCAACTGCCGCCGGTCTTCGGGCGACAGGCCGGGCAACATCAGCGCCGTAACGAAATCGGCCGCAGGGGCCAGGAAACCTGCCGCCGCGACCTTGCCGGGCCGGGCCTGGATCAGCAGCGACAGCATATGCGCGCCCATGCTGGAGCCGAAGGCCACGACCGGCCCGTCGGTCAGGCCGTCCACCACCGCCAGTACATTGTCGCGCCAGCGCCCGACGCTGGCCTGTCCGAAATCTCCCCCCGTCTCGCCATGCGCGAAATAGTCGAAGCACAGAAGGTCCCAGCCGCGGGCCTGCGCTTCCTCCGAAAGGCGCATGACCTTCGATCCCGTCATGTCCGAAAGGAAGCCGCCGAGCCACAGGACGGTCGGCCCGGTCCCGCGCACCCACCGGTAAGCGATCCGGTCTCCGTTCGGCGCGTTGAGATAGTCGGCAGGCTCTTGATTTACCGGCGGTATCGTGGTCATTCGAAGGTCCCCTGGCGCGTTGGCGCTTCCCCTCTACATGGCCTCATGCCCGACAGCAAACCCTTCACCGCCTGTGTCATGCAGATCGTGCCGGAGCTCGAAACCGGCGGCGTCGAGCAGACGACGGTCGATGTCGCCGAGGCCGTGGTGCGGGCCGGCGGCCGCTCGATCGTGGTGTCGAAAGGCGGGCGGCTGGAAGGCCGGCTGCTCAAGGGCGGCTCGACCGTCATAAAGCTGCCGGTGCACAGCAAGAACCCCTTCGTGCAGTGGAAGAATGTCAAGGCGCTGAAGGACCTGATCCGCAAGGAAGGCGTCGATATCGTCCACGTCCGCTCACGCGCACCGGCCATGGCGGCCTTCGCGGCGGCGAAGGCGTGCGGCGTGCGCTCGGTCTCGACCTATGCCGGCATCTATAACGCCAAATCGCCGCTGAAGCGCTGGTACAACAGCCAGATGACAAAGGGCGACATGGTCATCGCCAATTCGGAGTTCACGCGCGACCATATCCTGAAGACCTACGACATCCTGCCCGAGCACGTCATCGCCATCCCGCGCGGCATCGACCTGAAGCGCTTCGATCCCGAAGCCTTCGACGTCAACCGCATCATGACGCTGGAAGAAAAGTGGGGCATCACGCCCGACGACCGCATCCGCTTCCTTTTGGCGGCGCGCCTGACGCGCTGGAAGGGCCAGGCGTTGATCATCCTGGCGGCGGCCAAGCTGCGCGCCCAAGGCATCGACAATTTCCTGGTGCTGATGGCCGGCGACGACCAGGGCCGCAGCGAATACACCCAGTCGCTGCTCAAGGCGATCGACGAGAATAACCTGAACGACCACGTAAAGCTGGTCGGACACTGCGCCGACATGCCTTCGGCCTATGCCATGAGCCACTACGCCCTGGCGCCGTCGATCGAGCCCGAAGCCTTCGGCCGCACCGCCGTCGAGCCCCAGGCCATGCACCGTCCGCCGCTCGCCTCGGCCCACGGCGCGACGGTGGAAACCGTCATCCCAGGAGAAACCGGCTGGCTGGTGAAGCCGGGCGACGTCGACGCCTGGGCGGACGCGATGAAGACAGCGACAGAGCTGGCGGAAGAGACGCGTTTCGCCATGGGCGAAGCCGGCCGCGCCCGTGTAAAAGCGCACTTTTCGCTCGACGTCATGTGCGATCGTACCCTTGATGTTTACAGGGCGCTTCTTATCTTGGCTTCGGGCCGCTTCAAGGCGTGATTGCGCCGCGTTCCGAGTATCCGCTTTCCCTAAATTTTAACCGATATCGGGTTATTAAGGATTGATCCGAAGCCCCGGCGCGGTCATAATCCCGCCGCGTCGCAAAACGACCCGATTATCGTATCAACAGCCCCAGGAGAACGACCTATTCGTCGCCCGATCCAAGCCCCGCCTCCCAAAGACGGCCCCCGCATCAACCAGGAAATCAAAGTTCCTCGCGTATTGTTGATTGACCAGAACGGCGAGAAGCAAGGCATAATGCCGACCTCCGCCGCGCTTGAAGCCGCAGAAGAAGCTGGCCTGGACCTCGTCGAGGTCTCTCCTACGGCAGATCCACCTGTCTGCAAGATCCTCGACTACGGCAAGTTCCGCTTCCAGGAGCAGAAGAAGAAGGCCGAGGCGCGCAAGAAGCAGAAGGTCGTCGAAATCAAGGAAATCAAGCTTCGCCCGAATATCGACAAGCACGATTACGAGGTGAAGACCAAGGCCATGCACCGCTTCTTCGAAGAGGGCGACAAGGTCAAGGTGACGCTCCGTTTCCGCGGCCGTGAAATGGCCCACCCCGAACTCGGCATGAAGCTGCTGCAGCAGGTCAAGGCCGACTTCGAGCCGACCACCCGGGTCGAATACGAACCCAAGATGGAAGGCAAGCAGATGATCATGATTTTGGCGCCGAAATAAGCGCCGATCACATCGAACCCATGAAGGCGGTCCTATGGCCGCCTTTATTGTTTTTGTGCACGCCGTGTCACACTGTGATATCAAGCGAGTCATGGACGGTGCCCATGGATGGTGAACGACATCTCCTTATCGTCGACGACGACGACCAGCTTCGCGACCAGATTTCGCGGTACCTCAATGATAACGGTTACATCGTCCATATGGCCGCCAATGCCGTGGCCATGGATGCAGCCCTTTCCCGCCACCCTATCGACCTGGTCGTGCTCGACGTCTCCATGCCGGGCGAGAACGGTCTGTCGGTCTGCCGCCGCCTCAACATGTCGGGCGGCCCCGCCGTCATCATGGCCAGCGCCGCCGGCGAGGAAACCGACCGCGTCGTCGGCCTCGAACTGGGCGCCGACGATTACCTGCCCAAGCCCTTCAGCCCGCGCGAGCTTCTGGCCCGCGTCCGCGCCGTCCTGCGCCGCCGCGACGATATCGGCGGAGGCCTGCGCCGCGGCCAGGTCTACCGTTTCGCCGAGTTCAGCTTCGATCCGGCGCGCCGCCAGTTGCGCAGCCCGTCGGGCGCCATGATCCTGGTCACGGCCGGCGAGGCGGCCCTGCTCTCGGCCCTGCTGGCGCAACCACGCATGCCGCTGACGCGCGAAGACCTGAACACGGTCGACGCGCCGGGATCGTCCGGGCGCGGCGTCGATATCGCCGTCAGCCGCCTGCGCAAGAAGCTGGAAGCTCACGGCGGCGGCGACATCCTGCGCACCCAGCGCGGCCAGGGCTATCTGCTCGATTGCGTGGTCACGCGAGCATGATCAGGATTCGCCTCCCGCAGTGGCCATTGACCGTCCAGATCCTGGTCCTGACCCTGGTGGCCATCCTGGTGGCGCAACTGGTGACGGTGCTGGCCGTGCGTATCGCCCCCGTCGGCCAGCCGCCGCACTATACGATGGCCGAGGTCGCGGCCGCCTTTGACGGGTCGTCCGCCGCCAACCACAAACGCAAGCTGACCGTCCGCCACAGGCACGCCCTGCCCGGCGAACTGCGAACGGCCAACGAAGCCGGTCTGGCCGCCATGCTGGCCGATGCCACGAAGCGGCCGGCCGCCGACATCCGCATCGTCCGGCGCGGCGTGCCCGACATGGTCGTCGCCACGTCGGCAGCCGCTACCCGGCCACCGGATCCACGCCACGGTACGCCCCTGGGGGGCCGGCCTGCCCCCCCGCCCGGTGACCGGGCAGGGCCGCCGCCGGATTTCGGGCGGCCTCCGGATGGACCACCCGACGGAGCACCGCCGGGACCACCGCCCGGTCAGGACTTCGGCAATGGTCCTCCGCAAGGCGCGGGCCCGGCTTCGCCCGGCGATATCAGTGAATTCATCGCCGCGCGCCATGAAAAGGACGGCAGCTGGACCGTGGTGGAACCTTCGCCCGAATGGGAATGGCTGCGCCGCGCGGTGTTGTGGATCGTCGGCGGCATCGCCGTCATGGGGCCGCCCGCCTGGTGGCTGGCGCGGCGCATCACCCGTCCCATCCGCACCTTCGCCGTCGCCGCCGACCGCCTCGGCCGCGATCCCAAGGCGCCGCCCATGCCGCTCGACGGGCCGGCCGAGATCGGCGTCGCGGCCGGCGCCTTCAACCGCATGCAGGCGCGTATCCAGAAATATGTGTCGGACCGTATATCCATGGTCGGCGCCATTTCGCACGACCTGCGCACGCCCTTGACGCGCATTCGTTTCAAGGTCGAAAACCTGCCGGACACGACACGCGCCGCCATCCTGAGCGACGTCGGCCAGATGGAAGCCATGATCGCCGACGTGCTGGCCTTTATCCGCGATTCCGACATGGCGGGCGCGCGGGAAAAGCTCGACCTTGCCTCACTGGTCGCCTGTGCGGTGGACGACCGCGCCGCCATGGGCGGGGCCGTGACGCTCAGCGAGGACGAAACCAGCCCTGTCGTCGAAGCCGAACCGGTCGCCGTCCGCCGCCTGATCGACAACCTGATCGACAACGCGCTGAAATACGGCAATGCGGCGCGCGTCTCGGTGACCGTGCGCGGCGACGAGGCCGTGGTGGCGGTCGCCGACGATGGCCCAGGCCTGCCCGAAACCGAGCTGGAACGCGTCTTCCTGCCCTTCTATCGCTTTACCGAAGACCACGGCGACACCATTACGGGCACCGGTCTCGGCCTGGCCGTCTGCCGGGCCACGGCCCGCGCCCATGGCGGCGACGTCCGCCTTTACGCCGCCGAACAGGGCCTGGTCGCCGAACTGACCCTGCCCGTGGCGCATGCGCATTAAAGGTCTATCTTTAAAGACTATTTCAAGCGCGACAAATTTGTTTCGATCCGAAACAGAGGCCTGAAAACCTCTCATTTTTACGCCCACATCGCCCTGTATCCAGATCTCCGTCAGCCACCAGCCCGGGAGATCTGTATGGACATCAACCCTAAGCCTTCACCCCTGGAACGCGTCAGGCGCATGTTCGCCGACCCGCGTGTCACGGTTTCGGAAAAGCCCACCGAACCCTATCACAAGGACGAGGGCAGCCTCGAAGACCTGATCGCCTCGGTCACCAGCCGCCGCCGCGCCCTCGGCATGTTCGGCGCCTCGGCCCTGACGACCGGTCTGCTGGCGGCGTGCGGTGGCGGCGGGTCGTCCGGCAGCGCCAGCGCCAGCGTTTCATCCTCGTCGTCTTCGAGCAGCTCATCGTCGTCGTCGAGTTCATCGAGCAGTTCGTCTTCATCTTCATCGTCGTCGTCCTCGTCCAGCGGTGCGGGCACCTGCACCACCGCTCCGAACGCCACCAACGGGCCCTACCCCGCCGACGGCACGACCTCGGTAAACGTCCTGTCGGTCAGCGGCATCGCGCGCTCGGACATCCGCACCAGCGTCGGCTCGGCCAGCGGCACGGCCAACGGCGTCCAGCTGACCCTGACCATCACCCTGGTTGACACCAGCCTGGGCTGCACGCCCCTGTCCGGCTACGCCATCTACATCTGGCACTGCACGGCCAACGGCAACTATTCGCTCTATTCGTCGGGCTATACGACGGAGAACTATCTGCGCGGCGTGCAGGTCACCGATTCCAACGGCCAGGTCACCTTCACCACCATCTTCCCCGGCTGCTACACCGGCCGGATGCCGCACATCCACGTCGAGGTCTATCCCAGCCTGGCCAGCGCAACCACCTATGCCAACGCCGTCAAGACCACCCAGTTCGCCTTCGACCGCACGGTCTGTTCGACGCTGTACAGCAATTCCAGCGCCTACAGCGCCAGCGTCTCGCCGCTGGCCGGCATCACCTTCTCGAGCGACAACGTTTTCAACACCTATTCGTCCGCCCAGCTGGCGGCGGAAACCGTGGCGATCAGCGGCAGTTACAGCTCAAGCTATACCGGTACGGTCACCCTCGCTCTTCCATAACCGGCCAGCCCGACGATACGATCCGGGGTCGTCAGGCAAAAGCAGCCCCTCCGCTTCCCGGCGGAGGGGTTTTCTTTTCCACGAAGCAGCGTACCATACCCATATGTCGCAATTCGTTCTTTTCGACCCGGCGAACCTGCCCGATCCGGAATACGGCGCGCCCGATCCGGCGAATGTCATCGAGGGCGATCCTCGCTTTACCGTGTGGACCCTGGAGGACCGCGGCGACGGCAGGACCTTTGCCGGCTACTGGGCGTCGACGGCCGGCGCCTGGAAGGTGTCCTACGAGGAATGGGAATACTGCACCCTGGTCGAGGGCCGCGTGATCATCAGCGAGGACGGCGGCGATTTCTGGGACCTGACGCCCGGCCGGCACTTTATCTTCCGTCCCGGCTTCAAAGGCAGCTGGCACGTGATCGAGCCGGTCATCAAGACCTTCGTCGTCATACTGCCGTAGCCTTGCGGCGCATCAGGATCATCGGGTTGAAGCCGGTGATCAACGCCGTGCCGACCAGCACGACCAGCCCGCCGGCGAGGGTGCGGACCGTCACCGGTTCGTTCAGCACCAGGTGGCCCCACAGCACGCCGAACACCGGAATCAGGAAGCCGACGCTCAGGGCCGGCGCGGCGCCGATCTCTTCTATCAGCTTGAAATACAGGCTGTAGGCCACGCCGCTGCACAGGATGCCGAGCGCCAGGACCGCCACGACGGCCATGATCGTGGGTGCGGCCACCGGCGGGAAGAAGGGCGCGGCCGGCGCCATCCACAGGACGGCCGCCCACAGGCTGCCATGGGCATTGGCAAACGGTTCGACGCTTCTGGCCTGCTTGGCATAGACCGAGGCGATGCCGTAGCACAGGCCCGCGGCCAGCCCCGCGACGATGGCGATAATCGTGGTCGCGCTCATCGCCGTGCCGTCGATGCCGACCAGGATGGCGACGCCGGCTATGCCGAGTAAAAGCCCCGCCGCCGATTTCAGCGTGAACGGCGTCCTGAGCCACAAGGCCGACACCAAGGCGCCCCAGATCGGCGTCGTGGCGTTGAGAATCGACAGCAGCGACGCCGGCAGGGTTTCGGCGGCGAAGGCAAAAAGCGTAAACGGCAGGGCGGTATTGAGCAGGCCCAGGATAAGCAGGTGCTTCCAGTGCGCGCGAACGTCCAGCCCCTTCTTCTGGATGACGGCCAGGACCAGCAGGAACAGCGCGCCCAGAAGCACGCGCAGGGTGATCAGCACCACCGGCCCCAGGACCGGCGCAGCAATGCGCATGAACAGGAAAGAACTGCCCCAGATGGCAGCGAGCGCGATCAGCTTGACGAGACTGGACAGGGACATGGTCGACTCCACAGCGCGGAAACTGGTCGCATATGACACCACTCAGACGCGACGTCGCTCCGTTTCTTGCGCTTTGTCAGCCTGCTTACGAAGACTGGCGACCCGTTTGCGTCAGGAATAGTTTCTGCTCAGAGCGGTCGCGAGACTCGTCGCATCAGCTCTGGCACAATCGAATGTGAGTGATTGAAGCGTCTTCGCCCTCCCCATTTACGGGGAGGGGGGGACCGCCGAGCGCGGTGGGCGGGGCTCTTTAATCCAGGAGCAACAGGCCCTCAAATTTGCAATGTCGGGACAAAATTCCAACGCATGCTATGCCTTGCCGAATTTAGAAAGCGCCCCGCCCACCATGCTTCGCATGGTCCCCCCTCCCCATAAATGGGGAGGGCCAAACCCCTCTATCTTTTCGAAAAACGCGCAGGCTGCTGTATCTAAACGTCGCCGGCGCTTACTGCGTCTCGGGCTTTGCCCGCGCGCGCAGCACGGCGTCCGGCTTGAGATAGGTCTCGGCCAGCGTCTGCAGCGTCACCGGCGTTACCGCGGCGAAGCGTTTGTACTGGCCGACGCGCAAGGCCCAGCGCTGCGGATTGCCGTAAAGCCCCGGCAGGGTCGCCTGCCAGTCCTCATTGGTCTTCATCTTGTCGTCGAGATACTGCATCAGCGGGTTGCGGGCGCGGTCGAGCTCGGCCTCGGTCACCGGCGCGGTCCTGAGACCATCGGCCACCTTCATGACCGTCGTGAAAAAGGTGTCGTCCGCGTCGGGCTTCACGGTCGAGCTGACCGTGAGGTAGCCGTAGTTGCGGAACGCTTCGGACCCGAACGGATCGACCGTCACCGAATAGGTCTGGCCCTGCTTTTCGCGCAGGTCGTCGCTCAGGCGGTTCTCGAAGACCTTGGCCAGGACCTGCAGTCCGATCGTGGTATCGGGGCTCGACAGGGCGTCGGTCGTCGGGAAGACGGCGACCGAAATCCCCTGGTCGGCGCGGCCTTCATGCGCGAAGGTGCGGGGTGTATGGTCGACCGGCAGCCGGATGGTGTCGGCGCCCGGCGCCGGCACGTAGGTGTCCGGCACCGGCGGCAGGGTCGCGAAGGTGCGCTCGACCTGTTTCAGCGCCTCCCCCTCGGAGACATCGCCGGCAATGGTGATTTCGACGGGCACATGCGTCATGGTGCGGCGATAGATGGATTTGAAAACGTCCGGATCGGACGCCTTGGCCTGGGCCTCGCTGGGCAGGCGATAGCGCGGGTCGTCCGACGACAGTTCGTCGGCCAGGCCGAGATTGAGCGTGAAATCGGGCGACGAGCGGATCTGGCCGTAAAGATAGCCCAGCGAATCCTTGAAGGTGGCGAAACTGTCGCTGCGGAAGCCGGGGTCGCTGGTATAGGCCATGAGCAGTTGCATTTCAGCGGCGAAGCTGTCGCCCGTCGTCGTGCCCGACAGCGAGGCGTGGTCCTCGTCGATGTCGTAATCGACCTCGACCGTCTTGTCGTGCAGCGCCTTGTCGATATCGGCCTTGCTAAGCTTACCCAGCCCTCCGTCGACGATGTCGTAGAGATGAAGCTGCATCAGGGAGAGGTTTTCGGACGGCGAGAACAGCTCATAGCCGCCGCCGAACCGGACGCTGACCGTGATCTGGTTGCGCACCAGGGTGTTCTGCTTGATGTTGAGCTTGACGCCGTTCGGGAAGTCGTAGCGGACATAGCCCAGCACCGGCACGGGCGTGCGTTTCGACGGTTTTACCGCCGCGCCGAAGTCCGTATAGGGCCATGCGACATCGTCATTGGCGGCCCAGGCCTCGGCCGGCTTGCCGTCGGCCGCCGCGTAGACGGTCTTGAGCTGGTCGCCGTCGAAGCTTTTCGCATCCTCGCCCGTGCGCATCAAAAGCGGTCCGTCGCCGGCGAACAGGGTCTTTGCGGCCTGCGCCGCCGCGGCAACCGTGACCGCCGGCCGCGTCTGGGTCCACAGGCCGGCGATGGCGTCGGGCGCCATCGACACGCCGTTGTCGTCGATATCGCCCAGGAAGTCGTCGGCCAGGGTCGAGCTGTCCTCGGTGGCCGTCGTCTTGAGCATGTTGGCGATGCCGACATCCTTTTCGGCGACATAGCGCGCCACCTCTTCGGCCGTGACGCCGTTTTGCCGCACCTGGCCGACGGTCTTCAGCGCCAGGGCGAAGGCGGCGGCCTGCTGGCCAGGCTTGGGCGTCACCCACAGCTTGGTGGTGTTGCCTTCCAGCCGGTCGTTATCGTAGTCGACGCTCGCCGACAGGAAGGGCGCGTCCGGCGCTTCGGCGAGTTCCGCCAGGCGGTTGGTGGTGATATCGGCAACCATGGTCTTCAGGAAGCCGCGCGTCCGGGCGGCTGCGCCATCGGGGGCATCGATATAGGGCCGCATCCAGGTGGCGCCGACACCCTCATAGAGATTCTTTTCGGTGTAGACCGCTGCCTTGACGCCGCTGTCGGCGCGCGTCCCGTAGTCGACACGCGGCACGGGCCCGGCCTTTTTGGGCGCCCAGTCGCCGAACACGTCGCGGATGCGTTTTTCCATCTTCGCCGGATCGAAGTCGCCGACCACGATCAGCGTCGCCAGTTCCGGCCGGTACCAGGTGTCGTAATAGTCGACGATGGCCTGGCGCGGCGCCGTGCGGATGGTATCGAGCAAGCCGATAGGGTTGCGCCGGGCATAGAGCGAATCCGGATAGGCGGTTTCGATCCAGGCCTGCTGCACGCGGGCGTCGGCGGACGCGCGCATGCGTTCCTCGCCCATGATGACGCCGCGCTCCTTTTCGATGGCGTCGGCTGCGAAGGTCAGGTTGCCGGCGATCTCACGGAATATATAAAGCGCGCTGTCGGTCGCCGCCTGGCCGTTGCCCGGCAGGTTCAGCACATAGTCGGTCGTCTCGTAATCGGTGAAGGCGTTGACGTCGTTGCCGAAATTGAAGCCCTGCTGTTCCAGGAATTTCTCGAGCTCGCCCTCATGCAGGTTCTTCGAACCGCGAAAGGCCATGTGCTCGACGAAGTGCGCCAGGCCGCGCTGGTTGTCGGCCTCCTCCATGGACCCCGCCGCGATCTGGAAGCGCATGGCGGTACCGCGCGCCTTGGTCGGGTTGCGGTAAAGGATATAGCGCATGCCGTTGTCCAGCCGGCCGAAGCGCAGGCGGGAATCGGGCTTGAGATCGCTGCCGGTCTGCGGCCAGCTGCTGCCGGAGATCGCTGCCGGAAGGCTGGGCGCGGCAACGGCCGGCGCGGCCAGGACCAGGGTTATCGCGGCCGAGGCCGCCAGAAGGGTACGCAACACTTTAAAACCGTCCCCTAAAAAGAACCAGCGAACCCTAACCAACAATTGGTTAACGGCAAGCCTATGTCTCCCCCGAAAGGAACGGTCAAACCGTTTCACGTTTCCGGCACGTTTTCGGGATCGCCCCCGGCCATCATGATCGACTTTTTACGTTTTTGCCACCGTTGCGACACCTTCGGCGCCCAAGCCTTGCTTTCCGGGGCGGCGGCAGGGAGACGAGCGATGAGACACCCGTGGCTTCTGCTTTCGGTCGGCCTGATGTCGCTGCCGGGATGCGCGCCCGCCGCGACGCCGGGCTTTACCGTCGCCGCCCCCGACTCCGCGGATGGACGGTTCACGCCGGCGCAATATTCCGACGGACACGGCTGCACCGGTCACAATACGTCGCCGACCATCGCCTGGCAGGGCGCGCCGGCGGCGGCCAAGGGCTTCGCCGTCACCATTTTCGATCGCGACGCCAATAACGGCAAGGGGTTCTGGCACTGGCTGGCCATCGGCGTACCGGCAACGGCCAAGGGGCTGGAAAGCGGCGCCAGCGGGTCGCCCGCCCTGACGGCCATGGGCGTTTCCGAAACCGCCAACGATTTCGGCGGACGCGGCTATGGCGGCCCATGTCCGCCCCCCGGCCAGGATCACCATTATGTGATTACCGTATACGCGCTCGACGCCGCAGCGCTGCAATTGCCGTCGGCCACATCGCCGGCCGAAGCGGTCGCCGCCATCCGGTCCCACGCCATCGCCCGGGCCGAAACGACGCTCCAGGCCGCGCGGTAAGCGGGGTGATTGCATAACGCAGTTGCGATAAAGAAAGTGTCGCAATCGTCACGGGATGGGCTATAAAACCGCGCATGTCAGATATGCCATCCGTCTCCGTGCCGGCCGATCCGGTCGATGACGACCCTGTGGCCGTCACAGCGGCGGCGTCCCAGCCCCTGCGGCCCCAGCCAGCACCGGAAGCCGAAGAAGAGCGCAACGAGCGCACCTTTTTCCGTGCCCGCCTGCTGAGAAAGATTCGGCATTTCGTCGGCGACAACGGCCCGTTGGCCGTCATGTTCTCGGTCGTCTTCGTCAACCTGGTCGGCTTCGGCATCGTCGTGCCGCTGATGCCGTTTTTCGCCCAGTCGCTCAGCGCCGCCCCGTTCGCATCGACCGAGCCATGGATGGTGACCTTGATGTTCGCCACATACAGCCTGGGGCAGTTCTTCGCCGAACCCTTCTGCGGACGGCTCTCGGACCGGATCGGCCGCAAACCGATCCTTTTGATCACCACCGCGCTCAGCATGGCCTTCTATGTCTGCCTGGCGCTGACCCAAAACATCTGGCTGGCCATCGTGCTGCGGTTTTTCAGCGGCCTGGCGTCCGGTAACATTTCGACCATCCAGGGCTATGTCTCGGACGTATCGAAGACGGAACAGCGCACGGCGCGCCTGGGCCTGATCGGCGCGGCCTTTTCGCTGGGCTTCGTCGTCGGTCCTGTCATCGGCGGCCTTCTCAGCAACGAAGCCGCGGCGGCGCGGCCGTTCGAGCTGCCGCTCTTCGTCGCCGCCGCCATGTCGGCGACCGCGGCCGTGGGCGTCCTGCTGTTCGTCAAGGAAAGCCGTCAGCGCACGGCGACGGCCCAGGTCCAGCCCAATTTGATCAAGACGGCGATCGAAGGCTTTCGCACGCCGGCCATCCGCAACGTCATCATCGCGTCGCTCGGCTACATGGCGGCGTTCGCCGGGCTTGAGGCGACCTTCGCCATGTGGACGCGGGTGCGTTACAACTGGCACGCCGTCAATGTCGGCACGATCTTCCTGTTCATCGGCGCCACCGCCGCAGTGATGCAGACCGTCATCATGCGCCCGCTGGTGCGGCGCTGGGGCGAAGCCAAGGTGCTGGCGGCGGGGCTGTTCTTCTTCGGGCTCAGCTTCGTCCTGCAGAGCCTGAATCATATGTCCTGGCTGATCACGCCGATCGTCATGATGGGCACCATGGGCCAGGCGGTCATCTTCGTGTCGATCTGCGCCATCATCTCGCACGCCACCCCGCCCGACCGCCAGGGCGCCATGCTGGGGCTCAACATGTCGACCGGCGCGGTGGCGCGCGTCACCGGCCCTGTGGTCGCGGGTTTCCTGTTCAGCGCGGTGGGGCCGGAAGCCCCCCTGTGGATGGGCGCGCTTCTGACCATGCCAGCGGCGCTGCTGGCGTTGAAAGTGGGCCGGTTGCAGAAGCGGTAGGGCCTTCCCCATACCCGGCGAAGGCAGTAAGGAAATCCTCCCATCTCCAGCCCCGGACACGCAATGGATTCGTTTCAAACCCTGTGGCAACGGTTTCACCCGGATGCCGTGCCCGTCGGCCACACGCTGGAAAACAACGGCACCTGGAACCTGACGCGGTTCCATCTTTTGCCCAACGGCCGAGACGGCTGGGTCAGCCGCGTCGAATATCGCGGGCTGATTTCGCGCTTCAATCATCTGGCCACCGAAATCCTCGATGCCGGCGCGCCCGTCTGGCTGATCCTGCCGGAACGCTCCGCCCCCGACTGGGCGCCGCCCGAGGCCGTCGATCCGGCCGCCAAAAAACGCATCCACCGCCTGAAGAACCGCTTCGGCCTGACGCCGCGCTGGGACTATTACAGCGCCGACGACAAGGCCATCTATACGATCAGCGCGGGAGAGATCACCTGGCCGGAAGGCGGCATCGCGCGGCTCTTCGTCGACATCCACAATGAGCGCCTGTCGGATATCGTGCTGATGAACGCCGATACCGGCGCGGTCGTCGCACCCTATGGCGCCGGCGTCTATGTGTCCCAGCCGACACCGGAAGCGCTGATGGCGCTGATCTCGAACTATTACGGCTGGCTGCCGCAGGACGGCAAGGGCGTGCTGCGCTTCAATCCGGCGCAGATGAAAAAGTCGAGCTTTCAGATGTCGAAGTCCTGCGCCGCCGCGATTCAGCGCGCCCTGGGCACGGGATAAACCAGGTCCAGCAACCTTTTCCGGTGGCTGAGGAACCAGCTGTAGAGTTCCGGATCGGCATAGGCCTTCGACCAGGAATCGTGGCCTGTGTCGGGATAAACGGTGAAACGCACATCGACGCCGCACGCCCTGGCGTCGTCGACCAGCTTCTGGTCCCTGGCCAGCGGCACCGTGTGGTCGTTCTGGCCGTGGAAGACCCAGACCGGCACGGCCTTCAGCCGGCAGGGCTCGTTGACGTCGCTATAGGCCGCGACCGGCGCGATGGCGGCGAAGCGGCGCGGATGGCGCATGGCGAAATCCCACGTCCCCTGTCCGCCGCGCGACAGCCCGGTCAGGTAGATCCGCCGCCGGTCGACGGTAAAGCCCTGGACCGAGAGCGTCTTTTCCGCCGCCGTCAGCCATTCGTTGAGCGCTTCGGGGTCCCACTCGCCGTCGCGGTCCATCTGCGGCGCCAGCATCAGGAAGGGAAAGTCGGGGTGTTCATTCGCGTACTTCCATGGCCCGTTGGCCAGCACGGAATAGGTGTCGCCGCCGGCCTCGCCCGAGCCATGCAGCACGATGATCAGCGGCAGCTTGTCGCCCGGCTTTGCCGAGGGCGGTATATATTCGATATAGCGCAGGCTGGCGCCGCTTTTCAGCGTTTCGCTGAGCGGCGTCGTCTGCGGCGTATCGTACAGAATCTTCGGAATCGACACGCAGCCGCTGAGGGCAACAGCCAGGCATGACAGGGCAAGGAAGCGGCGGAGCATGGTGTAACGTTACGGTGTATCCTGGCTTGGGCCAAGCGCTTTCGTGCGATTCCGCGCTTGCGTGCCAAAGCCTTTTCCTGTAATGACCCGCCCTTCTCCGACCCGCCGGGCCAAAGGCATGCCTGGGCGGGCCTAAACGCGTTATAGAGGGCGGCGTTAATCGCGCCGTACAGAAAATGCCCAAGCTGAAGACCAAGTCGGGCGCCAAGAAGCGTTTCCGCGTCACTGCCTCTGGCAAGGTGAAGGCCGGCGTCGCCGGCAAGCGTCACCGTTTGATCTCGCACAACGCGAAGTACATCCGCACGAACCGCGGCACCGTGGTTCTGTCGGATGCCGACGCGAAGAAGATCAAATCCTACATGCCGTACGCCTAAGGAGAGCAGCACATGGCCCGCGTTAAGAGAGGCGTCACCAGCCACGCCAAGCACAAGAAGGTCCTGAGCCTCGCCAAGGGTTTCTACGGCCGCCGCAAGAACACCATCCGCACCGCGAAGGCGGCCGTCGACAAGGCCGGCCAATACGCCTATCGCGACCGCCGCAACAAGAAGCGCAATTTCCGCAGCCTGTGGATCCAGCGCATCAACGCGGCCGCCCGTATGGAAGGCTTCACCTATTCGCAGTTCATCCACGGCCTGAACGTGGCCGGCATCGACATGGACCGCAAGGTTCTGTCCGACGTCGCCATGCACGACGCCGCTGGCTTTAAAGCCATCGCCGACAAGGTGCGGACGGCTCTGGCTGCGTAATTCCTGACGGAATGCCTTTTCAGAAACCCCGCGCCGGTAACGACGCGGGGTTTTTGTTTGGGCGAATGCCAGTTTTTCGAAAGACTGTCTTCGGTCCTCCCCGTTTACGGCGAGGGGGCCGGGCGGGCGGGGCCACTCCGCAAGAAGTCAGATCAGCCGCAGCTTCCAGTGTAGTGCAAACCTTTACCTATTAAGGGGTTTCATGACCTCTCGCATCACACCCTGAAAGAAGCCCCGCCCACCACGCTTTGCGTGGTCCCCCCTCCCCGTAAAACGGGGAGGGCCGAAATGCTCCAGCTCCGATGCCCGACGATAGGCTCAACTATCGGAAGGCTTTGTGATTTACCCTTTATCCGCTCTCACCTTTCGCCTAAACACGGCCATCCCTTTCGACAGACGAACACCATGACCGCCTACACAGACCTCCAGGCCGAAATCGAAGCCGAAATCGCCGCCGCCTCCGACCTTGCCGCGCTCGACGCCGTGCGCGTCTCCGCGCTCGGCAAGACCGGCCGTATCTCGGGCCTCCTGAAGACGCTCGGCTCGCTTCCGCCGGAAGAGCGCAAATCGACCGGCGCGGCCATCAATGCCGTACGCGACGCCATCCAGGCCATTCTCGATTCCAAAAAATCGGAACTGGAAGCCGCGCACCTGGCTACCCGCCTCGAATCCGAACGCGTCGATCTTTCCCTGCCGCCGATGCGCCGGGCCAAGGGCGGCGTTCACCCGACGCTTCAGGTGGTCGACGAAATGGTCGCCATCTTCGCCGACCTGGGCTTCGAAGTCGCCGAAGGTCCGGATATCGAAGACGACTTCCATAACTTCACTGCGCTCAACTTCCCGGAAAAGCATCCGGCGCGCGAGATGCACGACACCTTCTTCTTCAATCCCGATGAGAATGGCGTGCGCAAGCTGCTGCGCACCCACACCTCGCCGGTCCAGATCCGCACCATGATTTCGGGCAAGCCGCCGTTTCGCCTGATCGTGCCGGGGCGCGTCTATCGCTGCGACTCCGACCAGACGCACACGCCGATGTTCCACCAGATCGAAGGCCTGGTGATCGACAAGGGCGCGCATATGGGCCACCTCAAGTGGGTGCTGGAAACCTTCATTTCGCGCTTCTTCGAAACGGGCGACGTCGTCACCCAGTTCCGCCCGCACCACTTCCCGTTCACGGAACCGTCGGCCGAACTGGACGTGCGCTGTTCGTGGGAAAAGGGCGAGTTGAAGGTCGGCCAGGGGGATTCATGGCTTGAGGTTCTGGGTTGCGGCATGGTGCATCCGAACGTCTTGAAGAATTGCGGGCTCGATCCGGACGAATGGCAGGGCTTCGCCTGGGGCATGGGCGTCGACCGCCTGGCCATGCTGAAATACGGCGTGCCCGACCTGCGCGACATGTTCGCCGCCGATACCCGGTGGCTGAACCATTACGGGTTCAGCGCGTTCGCGGCGCCCAACAGCGCAAGCGGTCTGTCTTAAATTTAAGGCGAGGCGGCGCGGCCTCCTCGACCTCGATACGAAGAAATCAGAAATGAAATTCTCCCTTTCCTGGCTCAAAGATCACCTCAAGACCGAAGCGACCATTGATCAGGTCGCCAGCGCCATGACCATGGCCGGCCTTGAAGTCGAAGACATCCACGATGCGTCGAAGGCGCTGGCCCCGTTCAGCGTCGCCAAGGTCGTCTCGGCCGCCAAGCACCCCAATGCGGACAAGTTGCAGGTTCTGCAGGTCGATACCGTCGACGGCATGAAAGAAATCGTCTGCGGCGCGCCCAATGCCCGCGCCGGCATGACGACCATCTATGCCCCCATCGGCGCCTATGTGCCGGGCCTCGGCGTAACGCTCGTCGAAAAGCCGGTGCGCGGCGTCGTGTCGAACGGCATGATGTGTTCGGCCGCCGAGCTGGAACTGCCCGGCGAATCCGACGGCATCATGGACCTGCCGGACGACCTGGCTGTCGGCACGCCGGCCGCCGCCGTCTTCGGCGCCGAACCGGTCATCGATTTCGAAGTGACGCCCAACCGTCCGGACTGGCTGGGCGTGCATGGCATCGCCCGCGACCTGGCCGCCACGGGTCTCGGAACCTTCGAGGAAAAGCCGATCATGCCGGTCAAGGGCAGCTTTCCCTGCCCGATTTCGATCAAGGTCGACGGCGACGCCTGCCCGATCTTCTCGGGCCGCGTTATCCGCGGCGTCAAGAACGGCCCGTCGCCCGCATGGCTTCAGGACAAGCTGAAGTCCATCGGGCTCAAGCCGATCAGCGCGCTTGTCGACATCACCAACTACCTGTCGTTCGACCGCGCCCGCCCGCTGCACGTCTATGACCTCAACAAGCTCAGCGGCGCCACGATCGAAGCGCGTCCGGGCCTGGAAAACCATACCGTGGCCGAAGGCGAGCCGCATCATTTTGAGCAATTGATCGCGCTCGACGGCAAGACCTATACGCTGACGCCCGACATGTGCGTCATCGCCGACGCGAATGGGGAACGCCCGATCGGCATCGGCGGCGTCATGGGCGGCGAAAGCACGGGCTGCGACGACGCCACCACCGATGTCTTCCTTGAGTCCGCCTGGTTCGATCCGATCCGCACGGCGCAGACCGGCCGCGCCACCGGCATCAATTCCGACGCCCAGTACCGCTTCGCGCGCGGCGTCGATCCGGAATTCGTCGTGCCCGGCCTGGAGCTGGCAACCCGCCTGATCCTGGACCTGTGCGGCGGCGAAGCCTCCGACATCGTCGTTGCGGGCCAGGCGCCGGCCGGCCGGCCGAACGTCGCTTTCGATCCGGCCTATGTGGCGCAGTTGACCGGCCTTTCGGTCTCCAAGGACGAGATCAAGCGCATCCTGCGCGCGCTCGGCTTCACGCTCGACGCCGTCGGCGACCATTACGATGTCAAGGTGCCGTCGTGGCGCCGGGACGTGGAAGGCAAGGCCGACCTGGTCGAGGAAGTCGCGCGCATCCATGGCTTCAACGCCATTCCGGCGACGCCGCTGCCGCCCGTCGCGCCGCGTCCCGGCGGTGTGCTGACGACACAGCAGGCGCGCGCCCGCGCCGGTCGCCGCGCGCTGGCGGCGCTCGGCTACAGCGAAGCCGTCACATGGTCCTTCATGCGCCAGGAGTGGGCCAGGCTGTTCGGCGGTGGCGACGATCGCCTGCTGCTGGCCAATCCGATCGCCTCGGAACTGAACTGCATGCGGCCTTCGCCCCTGCCCAACCTGCTCGAAGCCGCCGGCCGCAACGCCGCGCGGGGCCTGTCGGGCGCTCAGCTCTTCGAAATCGGGCCCATCTATCTCGGCCTCGAACCGGGCGACCAGAAGCCTGTCATCGCCGCCATCCGCGCGCCCGACAAGACGCGCAACTGGCAGGGCGGCGCGGAAGACGCGCTGTTTGCGTTGAAGGGCGACCTGATGAGCCTGCTCGACAGCATGGGCGCGCCGGTTGCGTCGCTGCAACTCGTCCAGGGCCAGAACGCCTCGCACTGGCACCCCGGCCGTTCGGCGCGCCTGCAACTGGGTCCGAAGCAGGTCATCGCCGAGTTCGGCGAACTGCATCCGGCGGTGCTGAAGGCGATGGACCTCGACGGCGCCTATATCGGCTTCGAGCTGCGTATCGACAACCTGCCGACGGGCAAGACGAAGACCAGCAAGTCGAAAGGCGCGCTGACGTTGTCGCCCTTCATGCCGCTGTCGCGCGACTTCGCCTTCCTTGTGCCGGAAGCGACCGCCGCGGGTGATATCCTGCGCGCCGTCAGGGGCGCCGACAAGACGCTCATCAGCGACGCCAATGTCTTCGACGTCTATCGCGGCCAGGGCGTGCCGGACGGCAGCAAATCGCTGGCGGTCGAGGTGACGCTGCAACCGGTCGACAAGACACTGACCGAGCCGGAAATCGAGGCCGTGGCGGCGAAGATCGTGGCCGCCGCGCAAAAGGCCGGCGCGACGCTCCGCGGATAAGTCGCTTTGCCGGTCGCCCATTACAGGCGGCCGGCAAAGCTTATGCTTAAGCCGCATTTACCCGTTCTTTAGACACGGCCTTAAGCTTGTGGGCGCATTATCTGCGCCATGATGTCGGCAATGCAAATCGGCGCCTACGGCGCCATGGCGGCTTCGAGGCGCTTCGACCAACAGGCGCAGCAGACCGTCCAGGACACGGCGCCCGAGGCCAAGGGCGACCTGGTGAGCGACTTCGTCGGCCAGATCGACGCCCGCACAGCGTTCGAAGCCAGTATTTCGGTGATCAAGACGGCGGACGAGATGGTCGGCCAGCTGCTGAATATCAAGGCATAAAACGGAAGATCCCCTTCCGTCATGACGCTTCGCGCCATGCCACCTTCCCCGTAAACGGGGAAGGAATTAAACAACAGGATTCATTTATATTTTCCTGCCCCGTTTACTGGGAAGGTGGCATCAAGGCCGCCTGCGGCCGCAGATGACGGAAGGGGGGAAGCTTTCGCCTCCCCCTCCTATATTACTCTTCGTCTTCGTCGTCGTTGCCACGGTTGAAGGTCCCGCCGCCGAACACGTCTTCCGCGGTCAGCTCGGTCTTCTTGCCGAAGGGCTCTTCGTCCTCCTCGTCGAACTCAGGCTGGACGGTCTGGGCGGGCTTGAGCGACGGATCGTCGAGTGGGATGCCCAGCTTTTCGGCCTGCTTGCGCTTGGCCTCGGCGGCCTTGCGCACGACGGCGTCGAGCTCGATCTGCGACACCAGGCCCAGCGTCACCGGATCGACCGGCTTGATGTTGGCGGCGTTCCAGTGACTGCGGCTGCGCACCTGCTCGATGGTGGACTTGGTGGTGCCCAGCAGCTTCGAGATCTGCGCGTCGGTCACTTCCGGATGGTGCTTGACGAACCAAGCGATGGCGTCCGGACGGTCCTGGCGGCGCGACACGGGCGTGTAGCGCGGGGCCTTCTTGGTCGGCTTCAGCAGCTCGGCGTGGCGCGAGACCAGGGCCTTCATGCGGTAGTTGGAATTGGCCTCGGCCTTGTCCAGTTCTTCGCGCGTCAGCTGGCCGTTGGCGATGGGGTCGGCGCCGCGGATGTCGCGCGCCACTTCGCCGTCGGCGATGCCTTTGACTTCCAGGAAGTGTAGCCCGCAGAAATCGGCGATCTGCTCGAAGCTGAGGCTGGTATTGTCGACCAGCCACACGGCGGTGGCCTTGGGCATCAGGATGTCAGCCATGGGTGTTATCCTTCTGGTCTTGGGACGGTTTTCGCCGTCCAGAAATGGCTACGCCCGGCCTTTGCGGCCGGGCGTATGGATTACGCCCACCTATAGTGCGATTTGCAAAGGAAGGGAAGAGGCGGTTTTGCAGCGTGTTCGCGGCTTAAGACAGCAAGAAACCCCACCACCCCGGCTCGCCATGCCCGCCGCGGTCCCCCGCCCCATTTTTCTGCGAAAAACGGCGAGGTGCACGGCTTTGCGAAGGGGGGCTTGCTTCCCTTGGCCCGTACACAGCCCGCGCCGCGCGGCGGCACCATCGTCATCGCGGCGCATGGTCACGCGTAAGGGCAGGCGGCTGCCGTCGGCCGAGCTTTCCAGCGTCATCAGATAGACGCGGTCGTACATGCGGAAACAGTGCTCTTCACGGACATACGACCACATGCGGCCGCGCAGCTCCGGCACATAGTCGGCAAAGGTCTGGGTGCGGATGCCGGAATGCGCCAGGGCGTCGACGACGGCTTCCCGCAGAACCGCGCCGTCACCCCGTCCGGCTTCGATACGGCAGCCGCCGTCCTCGATCGCCTCGATCGTCACGCGGCCCAGGCCGTAGATCTTTTCAACCCGCCGCCCCCCTTCGGTCATGGGCCGGGCGTGGCCGGCGACCAGGGCCGACAGATTGCCGCCTTCGCGCAGATAATGCAGGCACCCCGCTTCGACCGCATAGGCCACACCATCGTGCGGCGCCGTCAGCAGGCCGGGCTCCGCCGCATAGGCAGGCGTCGCCAGCACTGCCAGGCCGCTCAGGATGAAAATACCGCGAAAACCCATTCAAGCCCCCGTTTACGCAAGGTCCGTTTACCACAGGCCGCACAAAGTCGCAACGTGAACGCCGTTCATAACTTCAGGACGACTTTTCCCTTGTGCGCTCCGGAATCCATATAGGCATGCGCCGCCGCCACATCGGCAAAGGCGAAGACGCGGTCGATGACCGGCCGGATGCGCCCGGCCTCGATCAGCGGCCAGACATGGGCCCTTACCGCCGCCGTCAGCCGCGCCTTTTCGTCGGGCGAGCGCGGCCTGAGCATCGAGCCGGTCAGCACGGCCTGCTTCTGCATGATCCGCCTGAGGTCGATTTCGACGGACGATGACCGGCTGGTGCCGACCTGGACCATGCGACCGCGGAAGTTCAGGCACAGCAGGTTCTTCGCCACGAAATCGCCGGCGACGATATCGAGCACCACGTCGGCCCCGCCGAAATCCTTGACCGGCGTGACGAAATCGCCGGCGTCGCTGTCGATGACCAGGTCGGCGCCCAGGCTTTTGGCGAAGGCGCACTTGTCCGCGCCGCGCGCCGTGGCGACGACCTTTGCGCCGATGGCCTTGCCCATCTGGATGGTCATTGAGCCGATGCCGGAATTACCGCCATGGACCAGAACGGTTTCACCGCTTTTCAGCGCCCCATGCTCCATCAGGTTGGCATAGACGGTCAGCACCGTTTCGGGCAGGCTGCCGGCCTCTTCCAGAGTCAGCCCCTTCGGCACCGGCAGCAGATGGCGGGCGTCGACCGATACATATTCCGCATAGCCGCCGCCATTGACCAGGGCGCAGACCGTATCGCCCGCCTTCCAGCCCTCGACGCCCGCCCCCACGCTGTCGATCGTGCCCGAAACTTCGAGGCCCAGGACGGGCGACGCGCCGGGCGGCGGCGGATAGAGACCGCGCCGTTGCAGGATATCGGGACGATTGACTCCGGCACAGGCCGTCCGGATCAGGACATGACCCTGTGCCACTTCGGGGCGCGATGCCTCAATCAGGCGCAACTGCTCCGCCGTCTGACCGTCTCCGTCTATTGACACGACCCGCATGAAGCCTCCGAAGCCGATTCGTTCTTCTTGATTTTCTCCCCCAAGAGGCGTTTCATGGCAATGTGGAATTAACCGGCTGGAAAGGTCTGCACAGGCATGTGCGCGGCCAGGCCGGGCGGGAAGACGACCAAGGAGGCACTGATGATCGACGACGATCTGCCGCTGTCCCTGCGTACGGGTCCAAAGGGCGCGGCCGCCCTCAACGGATTGCTGCATGAGGACCTCGATCCCTACAGCGTCGACGATCTGAAGGAACGGATCGACATGCTGGAAGCCGAGATTCGCCGCGTGCGGGAGGCGATGGAGAAGAAGAAAAATCGCCTGTCGGAAGCGTCGGCTTTATTCTCTTTTAAGACGAGTTAAGCATTGAATAACCCTGAACGGCGACACTCGAAGTCAGTTGCTGGCACGCGCGTTGCAGAACCCGGGCAGGTCGCTTCGATACCGACGGCAGCGTCCCGGCAAGGGGCACGCGGGTAGGAAGAGACCACGCCGACCGATTTTCAGCATAAGGCTTTGAGTATGTCCGAAAGTACCGCCAACTCCATCAACATGCGCGTCCATGTCGTTCGCGATTTTGCTTCCAGCGACCTGTTCGACCGCACGTTCAAGGAGGGCATGGCCCTGGTCGAGGAAACGGCCGGCTATCTCGACGGCGACGGACGCCGCGACTCGCGCCTGTTGAGCCGCGAGGACGCCTTGCTCTATGCCGGCGAAAGCATGCGCCTGACGACGCGCCTGATGCAGATCGCGTCGTGGCTGCTGGTCCAGCGCGCCGTGCGCGAAGGCGACATGGAAGCCTCGGACGCCTGTGACGAAAAGTACCGCCTGTCGCCGCTGGCTTCGGAATCGGCGGATGCCGCCAAGGTCCTGCCGAACGGCCTGCTGTCCCTGCTCGACCGCTCGAACCGCCTCTATGAGCGCATCTCGCACATGGACAAGCGCATGTTCATCGACGCCGAGCCGGAACAGGGCGCGATCAACCCGGTGATCAGCCAGCTGCAGCGCCTGCAAAGCGCGTTCGGTCTGGAAGCTTAGAATTCAGATCCTTATACTCCCCCGCCGGAAGGGGGGATAGCGCCTGCGAAAGTATAGCCTTCGCAAGCGATGGGCATTCGCGAAGCGAATGACGGTAGGGGGCGTAGAGGTCACACGCTTAGCACCCGCGTCTTCTCCGCCCCCACCACCACAGCTCGCCGCTGCGCGGCTTCGTGCGGTTCCCCTCCCCGCCGAGCGGGGAGGTATAAGATAAAGGCGGCACTGGCGCTCTCCGGCCCGCTTTAACAAAAATTTCCCAAGCCACTTTGACCTTTCGGGTCTCACGGCATAACTTGCCCGCTCGCGGTTCGCCTCATTGGGTAAAAATGACTGTCTTTAGTCGCAGGGGATGTCTGGCCTTGGGCCTTGGCGCATTTGGCGCCCTGGCGGCGTGCGGCCGCAAGCCCGAACCCGTCATCACCCAGCCCGACCCCGACGGCGGCCCGTTCGAGGCCGTCGATCCCAAGAAGGCCCGGCAGGAAGGCACGTTAGACTGGGCCGTCGCCCTGCCCTCGCGCAGTTCCGCCGACCGCGACCGCGACAAGTACCGCCATCCGATCGAGCTCCTGACCTTCTTCGAGGTCCAGCCCAACGACACGGTGGTCGATATGTGGCCGGGCGCCGGCTACATGACCGAGATCCTGGCGCCGTACCTGACCCACGGCAAGGGCCGCTATGTCGCCGCCCTGTTCGAGACCGGCAGCCTGGCCGACAAGGCCACCGCCTCGCTGATCGAGACCTACCGCCAGCACTATTCCGGCAACAAGGCGATGTACGGCGCCGTCGAATTCAGCCAATTCGGGCCGTCGAGCCGGGCACTGCTGCCGTCGGACACCGCCGACGCCGTGCTGATGCTGCTGGTCATCCAGGACTGGATGGCGGCAGGCATCGCCGAAAAGGCCTTCGCCGACGCCTTCCAGGCGCTGAAGCCCGGCGGCATACTGGGGGTCGAACAGCACCGCGCCGATATCGGCAACGTCCAGGATCCGGCGGCGACCAATGGCTACGTACAGGAGCCTTTCGTCAAACAGCTGGCGGCCGAGGCCGGCTTCCAGTTCGTCGCCTCCAGCGAGATCAACGCCAATCCGAAGGATGACAAGGATCATCCATTTGGAGTATGGACATTGCCGCCGCAGCGCCTTACGGCGCCCAGGGGTCAGCCGCCAAACCCGGAATTCGACGGAACTCTTTACGAATCGATCGGAGAGAGCGACCGTATGGTGCTGAAGTTCAGGAAGCCACAATGACGTTTGGGGACTATTCAGAGTGAGCCGGATTGCCGCGCTGTCGCAAAGCGCCCCCCTGATGTCGATTCCGGAATCGCGTCCGCCCGAAGGCGGTACTGGCGAATGGTACCGCGGCGCCGGCGGCTTGCGCCTGCGTGTCGGCTTCTGGCCGGCGCGGGGCGCGGCCCGCGGCACGGTCTTCGTCAGCCCCGGCCGCTCCGAGCCCATCGAAAAATATTATGAGATCGTGCGCGATCTGCTCGACCGCGACTTTGCCGTCGTGGTGCACGACTGGCGCGGCCAGGGCCTGTCGGCGCGGCTTTTGCCCGACCGCCTGAAATGCCATGCCCGTTCGGCCGAGGAATTCCTCGACGACTATCAGCGTCTGCTGGATACGTTCGAGGACCGCGCGCCCAAGCCGTGGCTGATGCTGGCCCATTCGATGGGCGCCGCGCTGAACCTGATGACCCTGGTCAAGGGCGAAAGCCGCATCGAAGGCGCGTTGTTCACCAATCCGATGCTGCGCGTCAAGACGGGCAAGCATTCGCTGTGGGCCGTCAACTTCCAGACCGACTGGCAGGTCAATCACGGCCGCGCCAGCGACTACGTCCCCGAACTGTTCGACGACCCGTTCGAGCATACCTTCGAAAACGATGCGCTGACGCACGATGCCCAGCGCTACGAGATCTGGCGCGAGCAGTTGTTCGCCTGCCCGCACCTGGCGGTCGGCACGCCGACCTGGGGCTGGCTGAGCTTCGCGCTGAAACTGGGCGAGACCCTGCTGCGCGACAAGAACAAGGCGGCCAAGAAGGTGCGTACGCCGATCGTCCTGATGACGTCGGGAGACGACCGCATCGTCAACAAGCAGTCGGCGAAGCAGTTCTCGCGCAAGCTGGGCAAGGCGCAATATATCGAGGTCGCCGGCGCCGAGCACGAGTTGCTGATCGAGGCCGAGGAGTATCGCCGCGAGGCTTTCCGCCAGTTCGACGCCCTGGCCGACGACGTGGCGCCGCGCCTGGTCGGTTACCAGGGGACAAGCGAGCCGCCCAGGCCGTCGCGTGGCTTGAGCCTGGAAGAGACGGCCGTGGCGTCGGATGATCCTTCGGTCGACGACGAACACCTGCCGGAGACGCTTCCGGACACGGATGACGAAAAGAGCGTTTAGATTTCAAGTAAGATACCCCACCACCACATCTCCTTCGCTATCGCGGTGCGATAACTGAGTCGTGCGGTCCCCCTCCCCATCGCTTCGCGACGGGGAGGTGCAAGAAGCGCAACTCTTTGCACCTCCCCGTTTTTCGCAGAAAAATGGGGAGGGGGACCGCACGAGCCGCGAAGCGGTGAGATGTGGTGGTGGGGATTCTTGCTTGCTTAAGCTGCCGCCGGGCGCAGGTGCGTCAGGGCCTGCTCCACAAGTCCGCGCGAACTGCCGGCAATCACCTGCCCGGCCGTGTCCGGCACCGCGTCGCCGCGCCAGTCGGTAACCACGCCGCCGGCGTTTTCGATCACCGGGATAATGGCTTCGATATCCCAGGGCTTCAGGCCCGTTTCGAGCGCGATATCCATCGTACCCTGGGCCACCATGGCGAAGGCGTAAGCGTCGCAGCCGTAGCGCGCCAGCTTTACCGCCTTGCGCAGATTGGTATAGGCCTCCGTTTCCGGGCCTTGGAACAGGTCCGGGTCGGTCGTGCCGATAACGGCGTCGCTCAGATCCGACGTTGCCCGGACCCGCAGCGGCGTCTCGCCGGCCGCCGTAATCAGTCGCGACCCCAGCGGCGAGCCCAGGAACACCTCGCCGAGATAGGGCTGGGCGATAAGGCCCAGAACGGGACGGCCGCGATGACGCAGGCCAATCAGGGTCGTCCACAGCGGCAATCCGGAAATGAAAGCGCGCGTGCCGTCTACAGGATCGAGCACCCAAACGAATTCCGCGCCGGTATTCTCGTCGCCATACTCTTCGCCGATGATGCCATGCTGCGGCAACCGCTCATTGATGATCTTGCGGATGGCGCGCTCGGCGCCTTTATCGGCCTCGGTCACCGGATCGAAGCGCGACAGGTGAGCCAGCTTGTTGTCCTCCCCCAGCCCGCGGACACGGAAATGCGGCAGGGCGGCCTGGGCGGCGGCTTCGGCCATGGCCAGCGCAGCGGCCTCAAGGGCGGCAAGATCGATGGTGTCGGACATAAAAACCCGCATACCGTCAGACGGCATGCGGGTCCAGAGGGGCATGAATATAGTTTTATGAAATCGGGTACGCAGTATGCACTAAAGGACTCTGGCCCGTCCGAAGCCATGAGGCTTTGGCAAGGGCGACCGCCCGCCCGAGCGAGTGCGAGGAGCCATCGGGGCCGCCCGTGCGGCGGCGCTTGAGCTGCAAAAAGCCTAAGCGCTTGCGCTTAGGCGGCCTGTTCCGAGTCACCGTTCAGCGACTTGGCGAGGTCGAGCAGGCGGCGGCGCGGGCGCTCCGACAGGCGGTAATAGGCCTGGATGAGGTCCAGCGTTTCCTTGCGCGAAAAGACTTCGATGCCTTCGTTGTTGACGGCGGCGACTTCGGTCTTCTCGTCGGTCAGGCCGTCGTAGAAGTAGTTGATCGGGGTTTCCAGCGCCTTGGCCAGCTGGAACAGGCGGGCGGCCGAGATGCGGTTCGCGCCGCATTCGTACTTCTGGATTTGCTGGAAGCGGATGCCCACGGCCAGCGCCAGCTGTTGTTGGGTCAGGCCCAGGAGACGACGACGACGACGGAGTCTCTTGCCCAGGTGGAGATCGATATCGGTGGCCATAATGGAACCCCTAAGTTCTTGTTTCGGGCGTCCCGTTGTGGGACGGCTCGCCTTGTGGGTTTCAATTGGCGTGCCAAGTGGCGATTTCCGCGCGATAGCCGGTCCGAAACGTGCGCTTTTGGGCGAGTAGCACCGTTAGGAATGTGTTCCGCATACCGCATAAAACCATACCTCCCCTGGACAGGGGGAGGTTCTGGAGCGAGGAAGTCACGCTCGCCGCTTTTCTTCCTCTCGCAGCAAGCGACGCTTTTCGCGGGTGATGAAGGCGGCCATCTCCATGTAGAGCCGGCTGTCGCGGTACCCCTTCATGGTCCGGGTCGCCGCCCAGCTGATCAGGTTATAGACCGACTCCGGCGCTTCCTGGCCCTTGATCAGGCCGTGCAGTTTCAGGAAGAGCGCGAAGACCGCGACCGTCACCCCTGCAAAGGCCACGGGCGTCTGGACATTGATCGCGGCTCCGACATGCCAGCCCAGCGCCACCGTGCCGATGCCCGCAAACAGAACCGGCAGGATCACAACCAGCGTCGCATGGCGGTACATCAGGAAGAGCGCCTTGAACTTGGCGGCCTGGCGGATGCCGTCATTGCACAACCCCACCAGCTTCATATGCATGCGCAGGTAATCCTCAATGCCGTAGATGCGCTGGTCGCACCAGAAGACCAGCTTGACCAGCTTCTGCGTCGAAGTCGCCCAGGGCTTCAGCGTGCCGGCGTCCCAGGCGTCATCCTTGCCGCGGTCGATTTCCTCGATCATGGCGCGGGCGACATAGAGAATGGTCTCCAGCCGCGACGTCACGGATTTCGCGACGGTCGCCGACGAAGCGCGTGTCGACCCCACGAAGCGCAGCCGTTGCAGGCCGTGGATGTGTTTCGCCCAGGCATATGCGCCCCAGAAGGCGCCTAAACTTATGATCAGGCAGGTCCACGGGCTGAACACCGCACTCACGGCGATCTTGCCGAGGTCGAGCCCGGCATAGGCCACCATGCCGGCGAAGATATCGTGAAGCGGTCGCGCGCCCGAGCTTATGCTTTCCAGCGTCCACCAGGTCCAGGCGGTGAAGATCATCAGGGCCAGACGCATCCACAGCCGCACATTCAAGCGGCGGCGGCGTGTCAGGTTGTCGTAATTGCTCTGGAAGACGAAGGTCTGGGTGGCGATCAGGTCGCGGATATCCTTGTCGCCCCAGTCCTCGCCGCCCGGAAAGCGATGCTCGATCTTGGCCAGGCTCAGCTCGACGATCTGCGCCGGCGACATGGCGGTCTCGGCGTCGCCGTTGTCGTTGGCGGGGCCGTGGTCCGGCGCATCCGTCGGATCGGCGGCGTGGGCCTCCGATTCCGCCACCGGCGTTTCGAACGGGTGCAGGTTGGCCTCATAGAGGAAGCACGGATCGAGCCGCGCGGCCTCGAAGGCCTGCCAGCCCTCGTCGTCGCGCACCAGCGCCATATAGTCGTCGAGCGACCGGTTGGGCGTGGTCTTGGGCAGGATGTGGAGGAAACCGGACTCTTCGCTGCGGTACAGGTCTTCGCGGGCGCGTCCGGATTCGTGGAGGCGATTCAGGGTCCAAAGGGTGCCGTCCTGAATCTTTTGCCAATAGTTCCTGAGAACTTCGATGCTGTATATTTTCACAATCGCCCCCATGTGCCTAAGGCTCTGGGTGTGGGGTTAACCGGGGGGCTTCGGTCTGGTCTGGGAATGGGTACCGGCGGGGGAATGCCGGTCGGAGGGCCGTGCAGGGTTCCGGGGGAAGAACCCGAGCCTCTCAAGAGGTAGGAAAAACGTCGTCGTGTGTTCGGCGGGTTTAATATCGGCCTGTTCATGCCGTTCAGTTCACCTCCAGGTGAGGGTTACCGCGCATTAAACCTATACACCCGGAGGCTCATTTCCACCAATCACGATATGTTGCGGTGCAGCGAGAAGAGCTTTACCCCTCGCCTTCGATTTCCTTCATGCCGCTCTGGATGTAGTTGGCCTCGCCCATCAGCTTGATGAGGTTGAGCTGGGTTTCGAGGAAGTCGATATGGTGTTCGGTGTCTTCCAGGATCCTGCGCAGCAGTTCGCGGCTGACATAGTCCTTGTGGTCGTCGCAGAACTTGACGCCGTCGACCAGCAGGGCGTGGCCGCGCGTCTCGACACCCAGGTCGGATTCCAGCGTCTCGGCGACCGTCTCGCCGATGCGCAGCTTATGCAGGTCCTGGAGATTGGGCAGGCCGTCGAGGAAGAGGATGCGCTTGATGAGCAGGTCGGCGTGCTTCATCTCCTCGATCGACTCTTTGTAGACGATGCGGCCGAGGTGATAGAGCCCCCAGTTTTCCAGCATGCGGGCGTGCAGGAAGTACTGGTTGACCGCCGTCAGTTCGTTGGTCAGCACCTTGTTCAGAAGTTTGATGATATCGGGCTGGCCCTTCATGGCGGTCTCCTTTGGCGACTCTGATGCAGAGTCTTACCGCGCATGAACGGCAGTGTGAAGCGCGCTTACTCGGCCGCCTGTTGAAGAGCCACCTGGGCTTCGTCGATCATTTCGCGGATTTCGCAGACGCAGCGCGCGCACTGCGGGCGGCACTGAACATGATCGAACACGGCCTTGGCCGTGGACGCACCGCATGCGATCGCCTGACGAACCTGACGTTCGCGGATGCCGTTACAATTGCAGACGTACACTGGAAACCCGGATGCAAATGAGAATGCATCTCATGTAACATCGATTGGGGTCGAATGCAAGTCATTCGCAAATTTAGACCTGCCGCTCCCACGGCGCGGCCTCGGGGAAATAGTCCGCCAGGAAGCGCATGATATCTTCGTGCTGATCGTGCAGGCGGTCGTCCTCTATCGGGCCGACCTCGCCCGCCACGTCGTTGATGCAGAGATAGGCCGGCCTCAACTCCAGATAGTGCCTTGTGCGCCATTTTACGTCGCAGTCGGGGTCACCGAAGGGAATATAGGCGCCGCCATTGCCAGGCAGGACGTCGATCAGGTCGCCCATGGCCGGATCGTGCGCGTTCAGTTCATAGATTTCGGCCAGGCAATGCACATAGACCGGGTGAAGCGGAAAATCGCGTTCGTTGCGAAACCGGTGGCTGCGTGTGCGGCGAATGGGCAGGGGCCATTGCGCCTCGATCCAGTCGAGGACCACCCGGTCGTAGAGGGTCGGGACGTGCGGGAATCCCCTGCGAAACCGCTTGATGCCGAAGCGCTCGTTCAGCAAGGCGCAGGCGAAGGCCATGCATCGCGCCTGGCGGTCGGGGTGGTCGATGTCCGTATTCATCGGGCCTTCGCGGAAACGCGCCTTCAGCCGGCCGGACGCTCCCCAGAAATCGCCTTCCTTCGCCTGGTTCCCGAACAGGAAATCGTCATTGAGATACAGGAAGAACCGCGATAGTCCGGGAATCCGCGCCAGGCAGGTTTCGATGGCCCAGGAGTTGAAGCTGGGCAACACGCCGGCATCGGGAAATATCTCTGCGTGGGGCACCATCCGGATACGCGGGTGGTCCATGTCGAGCCAGGGGGGAACCTGGCCGTTGGTCACGATGAAAATGCGGCGCGCCCAAGGGAAGAAGGCCTCCACCGACCGCATGGAATAGCGCAGGAGATCCATGTCGCGGAAACGGTTTTCACCGACGGCGAGCGCGTCGGGGGCCGTCTTGTAGAAGGCGCCGTGGGTCGCGACGGCCTGGGCCATGGCAGCCTGGAACCCATCGGCTGCCCCGTCCACCCAGGTATAGACCACATCGATCTGCGCCCGCTCTTCGCGAGTGGCCACCCCGAAACTGTCGAACACCCTTACCCCCTGGGATACTCATGGCGCGACCGACTCGCCCCCCTGCCCGAACGCCTAACACGCCTTCGCTGAACACGACAAATGTCCGTAAACGTAAAAAACCCCCGGTAGTGAGCCGGGGGCTTCCAAGGGGTTTACAGCACGTTTTAGTAGTTGCTGCCGTAGGCGTTGTTGTTGGTCGATTCGTGCCAGCGGCCGTCGCGGTCCTGCCAGCCATAGGTATCGAACTTGCCTTCATGCCAGACGCCGCGATCGTCACGCCAGCCCCAGGCGGTCGGCGTGCCAGCGTGCCACTGGCCGTGATCGTCGCGCCAGCCGCGGCGGTTGCTGTTGTTGTAGTTATTGTTGTTATAGGCCTGGTTGCCGTAACCGTTGCCATTGGTATAGCCGTTGTCGCGGTTACCGTAGGCATAACGGTCGCTGGGCGACGTCGAACGGCGATCCGGATCGTAATAGACGGTGCTGTAGGCGCCCTGGTCGGGACGCTGTTCGTAATAGACCGTCGAATAGCCTTCCGGCGGCGGCGCCGGCGAATATTGGCCGGTATTGTACGAATAATATTCGCCGTTATAGCACTTTACGCTGCTCTTGCCGATCTGGCGGCCGATCAGACCGCCGGCCACCGCGCCACCGACGGCGCCCAGCCCGCGTTCATGCTTCGAAACCTGGCTGCCGATCGCGGCGCCGGCCAGGGCCCCGACGACCGTACCCGTCGTCTTGGCGTCGTTCTGCTTGACGTAGCAGTAACCGTCATAGCGCGTGTCCTGGGCGCTGGCCGCGCCGGCAGCCAGGGTCAGGGCGGCGACAGCCGCGGCAGCCCAGACTTTCGTGTTCTTTACCATGGGATTTCTCCTTGCCTCTCACCCGGATAGAATGCGCGGAGTTTACGTCCACATCGTGGCACAAGCGATCGCGAACGTCGTTCAGTCCGTAAATTCGGAATAAACAGACACTTGACCGCAAGGGACGCTTGCGGCAACCACAATCCATGACGCATGCCTGCCGCCTTTACCTGATCTCCCCGCCCCTTATCGCCGACCTCGCAAGCTTCGAGGGCACGCTGGAGGACGCCCTGTCGGCGGGCGACGTCGCGGCGCTGCAGATCCGGCTGAAGGACGTTTCGCTCGACGCCATCCGCGAAGCCGTGAAGGTCTTGATGCCGGTGGCGCACCGCCACGGGGTGGCCGTGCTGATGAACGACCATGTCGAACTGGCGCGCGAACTGCGGATGGACGGCGTCCATGTCGGCCAGTCGGACATGGCGTATAAGGACGCACGACGGATCTTAGGCCCCGGTGCCATGATCGGCG
>CAKZJB010000194.1 GCA_936940865.1 uncultured Asticcacaulis sp.
TTGCGGAAGCTCCGAAGGCTGCCGCGACTGCGCCTGCCCCAGCCCAGGCGGCGGCACCGGCCGCATCCGGCGCCCGCGTCGCGGCGTCGCCGCTGGCGCGCCGCCTGGCGCAGATGGCGGGCCTCGACCTCAAGGCCATCAAGGGCACCGGCCCGCGCGGCCGCATCATCAAGCGCGATATCGAGGAAGCGCAACGCACTGGCGGAGGCAAGGCCGCTCCGGCGGCGGCCACCTCGGGCGCCGAACCGCGCAAGGTCCAGTCGCTCGAGCAGATGGGTATCCCCGCCGGTTCCTACGACCTGGTTCCGCTCGACGGCATGCGCAAGGTCATCGCCCGCCGCATGACCGAGTCGTTCCGCGACATCCCGCACTTCCCGCTGACCGTCGACATCGAGCTCGACAACCTGCTGGCGGCTCGCGCCAAGATCAACACGGCGCTGGAATCGCGCGGCGTAAAAGTCTCGGTCAACGACATGATCATCAAGGCCGTGGCGCTCGCGCTGAAGCAGGTGCCGGAAGCCAACGCGTCCTACACGCCCGAAGGCATCGCGCTGCACCACAATGCGGACATCGCGGTGGCCGTGGCCATCGACGGCGGCCTGATCACCCCGATCGTGCGCAAGGCGGAAACGAAGAGCCTGGCCGAAATCTCGTCCGAGATGAAGGACCTGGCCCAGCGTGCCCGCGACCGCAAGCTGAAGCCGGAAGAATTCCAGGGCGGCACCTTCTCGGTCTCGAACCTGGGCATGTTCGGCATCAAGACCTTCACCTCGATCCTCAACGAGCCGCAGGGCTGCATCATGTCGGTCGGCGCCGGCGAACAGCGCCCGGTCGTCAAGAACGGCCAGCTGGCCGTGGCGACCGTCATGTCGGTGACGCTGACCTGCGACCACCGCGTCGTCGACGGTTCGATCGGCGCGAAATTCATCAGCGCCTTCAAGCCGCTGATCGAAGATCCCATCAAGATGCTGGCGTAAGGGGCTGAGGAACCATGACTTATGATCTCGTAGTGATCGGTTCGGGCCCCGGCGGTTACGAAGGCGCCATCCGCGCCTCGCAGAACGGCCTCAAGGTCGCCATCGTCGAGCGCGAACTGCTGGGCGGCATCTGCCTCAACTGGGGCTGTATCCCGACCAAGGCGCTGCTCAAGTCGGCGGAAGTGTTCGACAAGATAAATCACCTGTCGGACTATGGCCTGACCGGTGAAAAGCCGGGCTTCGACTTCGAAAAGGTCGTCGCGCGCTCGCGGGCGGTCGCCAAGCAACTCAATGGCGGCGTCGGTTACCTGATGAAGAAGAACAAGATCGATGTGATCGAAGGCTTCGCCACGCTGGAACCCGGCAAGGACGCCCCCAAGGTCGTCGTCAAGCTCAATGCTGGCGGCACGCAGACGCTGGAACCCAAGAACGTCATGCTGGCGGTCGGCGCGCGCGCTCGGGAAATCCCGGCGATCGGCGCCGTCGCTGACGGCGAGCGCATCTGGACCTACCGCAATGCCCTGACCCCCAAGGGTATGCCGAAGTCGCTGGTCGTGATCGGCTCGGGCGCCATCGGCATCGAGTTCGCCAGCTTCTACCGTTCGCTCGGCGCCGACGTCACGGTGATCGAAGCGCTCGACCGCATCCTGCCGGTCGAGGACAAGGAAGTGTCGGCCGAAGCCCACAAGGCGTTCGAGAAGCGCGGCATCAAGTTCCGCGTCGGCGCCAAGGTGACCAAGGTCGAAAAGACCAAGGACGGCGTCGCCGTGACCGTCGAAGTCGGCGGCAAGTCCGAAGTGCTGACGTCCGAAGGCTGCATTGTCGCGGTCGGCATCGTCGCCAATACCGACGGTATCGGGCTGGACAAGCTGGGCGTCGAGATGGACCGTGGCCACGTCAAGAACGACCATCACGGCAAGACCAACGTCAAGGGCCTGTACGCCATCGGCGACTGCGCGGGTCCGCCCTGGCTGGCTCACAAGGCCAGCCACGAAGCCGTCCACGCTGCCGACTACATGGCCGGAAAAAAGCTGTCGAACCTCAACCCGCCGATCCCGGGCTGCACCTACGCGACCCCGGAAGTGGCCAGCGTCGGCCTGACCGAGCAGGGCGCCAAGGAGAAGGGGATCGACGTCAAGATCGGCCGCTTCCCGTTCAAGGCCAACGGCAAGGCGATCGCGGCCGGTGAGCCCGGCGGCTTCGTCAAGGTGCTGTTCGACAAGAAGACCGGCGCGCTTCTGGGCGCGCACCTGATCGGCGCCAACGTCACCGAAATGATCCAGGGCTTCTGCCTGGCGATCACCATGGAAGCGACCGAAGAGGATCTGCAAGGCACCGTCTTCCCGCACCCGACCATGTCGGAAGCCATCCTCGAAGCGTCGCTCGACGCCGACGGCCGGATGATCAACCTCTAAGCTTTTCGACAAGCTGAAATGATAAACCCGCTCCGGGAAACCGGAGCGGGTTTTTGTTTTGGCAGCGCGCCTTCCTTATATCTCCCCGGAGCGTTAGCGAAGGGTGGTGGAGGGGTTTCTTGCTTCCCTTCCGGGCAACGGACTTGCAAAGTAAGCAAGAAACCCCACCACCACATCTCCTTCACCTTTGTTTTGCAAAGGCTCAGTCGTGCGGTCACCCTCCCCATTTTCTTCAAAAACGGGGAGGCGTAGCCGAAACGAACACATCACTTGCAATTCGCAAATCACGAAAACTCGCAAGTCACACGAAAACTAACTTTTAAATTACAACTTAACCCGTCGCGTCCAGCCCCAACCACTGCGCCACCGGCCTGATGCGTCGCAGGACCAGCCGCTCGACCACACCCACGACGATCAGGCAAATACCCAGCACGGGCAGGAAGACCGCCAGGGCCAGGATAAGCACGCCGAGCCCAAGCCCCAGCCGCTGGTCGGGCAACCGGGCCGGCGCCCCCAGACGTCCGTCGGGCCGGCGCTGCCACCACATGACGACGGCGCTGACGCACAGGGTCATCAGTCCCGCAGCCGCCAGTACGCCCAGGGCCTGATTGAGCGGCCCGAACAACTGACCTTCGTGCGCAGCGATGCCAAACCCTACGATCTGGTCCACGGCCTTCTTGTCGCGGAACCTCTCCTGATCGACGACCATCATCATCTGCGGATCGATCTTGTAGCTGACGCGCAAGGGACGGTTCCCCGTATCCGACTGCGCCATCCACAGGGGATCGTGTTTTCCCGGCGCATTCAGCGTGACCGGCGGTGGCATATGAAGATCGCGAACCATGGCAACCATGTCGTCCAGGCGATCGAGAGGGGCCGCGGCCCCGCCCTGCGCCATCATCATATGGTGCTCTTCATGACGCCCAAGGCTCCACCCCTGGCTGACGCCCGGCCGGTCAGGCCCCTTCAGCGCCTTGAAGGCACTGCCCCAGACATAGGTCCAGGGCAGCCCCGTCAGCAGCAGAAACAGAGCGAAGACCGAGATGTAGACACCCGTCACCGCGTGCAGGTCGCGCCAGAAGATCCGCCGCCCGGAATCCAGCCGTGGCCACAAAAGGCCGCGCAGGCCCTTCGCCTCCCGCGGCCACCACAGATAGAGGCCGCTGATGATCATGACGATCGCCCAGCATGCCGCCAGTTCGACGATGACCTCACCGACGCGCCCGGACAGAAGCTCGCCATGAATCGTCTTCACCTGCGCCATGAAGCGCTTCTCCTCCGGCACCTGCTTCAGTACGGCCAGGGTCTTCGGATGGACATAGACCCGCAGTTTCTCCCCCTTGTCGAGCAGGATGACCCGCGCGGCATCGTGGGTGTCCGGACGAACCTCGACGCCCCTGAACACGGCCCCGGGATTAGCGGCCCGGGCCGCCTCGACCATGGCGGCGACGGAGTGGGGCGCGCCGTCGAAGGGCAGATGATCGTATGGAGCATCGATCGCGGCTTCGATCTGCGGCTTGAACAGATAGATCGGCCCCGTAATCGACAGGACGACGATGAACGGAATGCAGACCAGGCCGGCATAAAAGTGCCAGCGCCAGATCATCCGGTAGTTCACCACCTTGCGCATCGCGGCAGTCAGGGTCCTTATCGCATCGCTCATGGCTATTTCCGCACCTTCAGTTCCAGCATGTATGTCCGCTGCGGCATGGGATGGGACACATAGGCCTTGTCGTTGTTGGCGTTGTCGACGCCAAAGCTGGCTGAGACCGCGTCGCTGATGTCATAGCTGACGCGGGCGTCGACAAACGTGTATTCCGTCTGAAACCCGTAGGCGCCGCCGCGAACCAGGCCGAACAGGTCGGAATTGGGCCGCGAACCATAACGCCAGCCCAGGCTGGCTTTAAGCTTCGGCGTGAAGGCGTAGCGGATATTGCCGTTGGAACGCCATGCGGGGATGCGTGGAAACTGTACGCCTTCGGACGCCGGCGCCGAGGCGTTGCGCACCGTATGGGCATCCATCCAAGATACTCCGCCTTCGACGTCCAGCCCCTTTAGACCGACATCGTGCATCTCGGCGATGATTTCGACACCGGCCTGCGTCATGCGGTCGATGTTCTGGTAGCGGGATACGATCGTGCCGTCGCTGAGCGCGCCTTGATAGCTGAAAACGGCGTCGCGAACGTCCTGCTTGAACAGGCTCGTCGTCAGAAGGACGTCCCCCAGCTTGCGCCGCGCGATCAGGTTTATGTCGGCCGAAACCTCTGGTTTCAGATTGGGATCGAAACTTAGAGGATCGATCTGGGTCTGGCCGGCATTGATCCGGCCCTGGAACAGTTCGCCGACCGTCGGGAATCGTGTCGCCGTGCCGAGGCTGAGTTGCAGGTTCCACGGGCCGGCATCGCCTTGCAGGCTGATCTTCGGTGAGATCGAACCCTTGTGCCGCTCAGGATAGTAAAGCACAAGCGGCGCCCCGGCGCTTATCGTCCCGATCCCCCCGTCAAAGGCCCGCCAGGCGTCCGCCCGGACACCGACCGTCAGGACAGCCTTGCCGAGATCCATGGCATCCTCGGCGAAAATCCCCGATATCGAGGTCTTGCCGAAGGTCCTGGAACTGTAGGTTCCGCCTGCTGCCGAGCGCCAGTTGGTCGTATTATAGGTCGTCTGGTCGGTCTCGTACTGGTTTGAGGTCACGCCGAAAGCCAGCGCGTGGCGGCCGACGGTCTGCTCGACCGTTGTGTCGAAGGTCCACCAGCCGGGATTCTTATAGACCGTGTCCTGCCCCGCGCCGTTAGCCACGCCACCGGCAAGATCGAGGGAGGTACGGCTGTCCCAGGTCGGAATGACGTAGCGCGACAGGTTGGCGCGAACGTCCCACCCGCCCCAGGTCCCCGAGACCCTGCCGCCGAACAGGTATTCGTCGCGGCTCATGCTCGACAGGGTGACGCCCTTGGCGACGTAGTTGATCCCGCCGAAGCTTACCTTTGTCCCGGCCGCGGTCGTAAGCACGGTATTGCCGGCAGAGTCTTTAAGCCAGCTTCTGGCGTCATCGAGACGCTGGTCGGTCGTCCAGAGCATGGCCAGGGCGTCGAACTTCCAGCCTGACGCCGCCTGATAACCGACGCGCAGCCGGGTCTGGTCCTGCCTGACGTCGACCGGCGACGCTGCCCCGAAGACAGGACCGGACAGGCGGCTGTCGGCGTAGGCGCCGGTCACCGGCACATAGGTTCCCGCCGCCGACGACTTCGCCAGAAGATTGTAGGTCATAGACTGGCCGGTATTTTCGAAATGCCGGAACGACGCCCGCGCCGACCATGGACCGTCCTTCTGCTTGTAGTCCAGGCCGCCTTCGACGCTGTAGCCGCTGAAGGTCTGGTTGAAGCCGTATTCCTTGAACGGCATCCAGAAGCGCTGCACCGTGGCGTAGACGTCGCTCTTGCGGGGCGTTTCCGTCGTGATCGAGACCACGCCCCCCATGGAGTTGCCGCCGTAGCGCGCCGAATAGGGGCCATAGACGATATCGAACTGGCGGACCTCGGCGGGGCCGACGACATTCCACTTCGGCGGATAGTCGTAGCGGTTGCCGAGGAAGTTCGAGACGACATAAGCGTCGACCAGGACCAGGGTGCGGGCGCTCTGCACCGTATTGGCGCCGCGCAGGGCGACGACGGCATTGTCGTCGCCGATGAAGCGCTTCCGCACGAAGAAGTTGGGTGCGTACTTCATCAGGTCTTCGACATTGACAGCATTGATAGCGTCGAACTGCTCGTGACCGAGACTGACCGACAGGCCGCGCGGAACAATGGTGATCGGGGTGTTTTTCTGACCGACGACGATGACCTCTTTGGCATCGGTAACCGGGTCTGCGGTATCGGCGCGGGCGATGAAGGGGACGAAAGGCAGGCAGGACGCCGAACAGACAAGCGCGACGACGAACGCGCGCGAACGGGAGATTTTCATGAATATTCCAAAGCTTAAGCGAAAACGCACGCACGGCGGGACCGGCGCGGTGAAAAAGGGCTCAGGCTTGGTGGGGAGGACCGCAGGAATGGGGACGCGGCGGCGCCCGGGCGCGGACAGGCGAGGCGGTTCTGGCGGGCGAGAAGGCGATACGTTCGGAGCGATAGACGACGGGTATCGAAACCGGGGCCGGAACGGGCAGGGCAGTGATCGTCGCCAGCACGCAATCGACGCACTTCATGCCCATGAAGCCGGGCTTGGTCTTCGCCGACAGCTTCTGGCCGAACAGTTTCTGCGAGACCGCGTCCACGGCCGGCGAGGCGCCTTCGGTACAGAGGACGAAACGCCCGTTTTCCGGCGTGGCCATGGCCTGCATCGGGAACAGCGCCTGGCTGAGCAGGGCAAAAATCACGGCAAAGCACGCCCAGAACCGGAGTTCGGGCGCCGACTTTACCGATGTCTTGTGCCTTGCCATATTCGCGCCATAGATCGCCGTCCGCTTTCTGTCAACACACCGTTATGCGGCGCGCATTTCGACCTCGGCCAGTTTCTGCAGGGCAACGTAGTCGGTCTTGCCCGATCCGAGCACGGGCACCGCCGGAACGGTCAGAATTTTCTTCGGAATGGCCAGGACCGGCGCGCCATGCTCTTTCGCCCAGTTCGTCAGGCGCGCAACGTCGGCATCGCCGCGATCGGTGATCAGCACAAGGCGTTCGCCCTTCTTGTCGTCGGAAACCGCGACGACGGCATGGCGGTTGTCGGGCCAGACTTCCTCGGCAATACGTTCGACCGCGGTCAGCGACACCATCTCGCCGGCGATCTTGGCGAAGCGCTTGGCGCGGCCGAGTATCTTGATGAAGCCGTCGGCGTCGAAGGCGACGATGTCGCCGGTATCGTGCCAACCGTCCCCTGGGGCATCGATTACATCCGGTGATTCAGGATTAAGATATCCCGCCATCACATTGGGACCTTTGACATAAAGACGCCCGCCTTCCTTTATGCCATCAACCGCCTCAAGGCGGGTTTCCAGGCCCGGCAGCGGCTTGCCAACCGTGCCGTAACGGTTGTCGTGGGGGAAGTTGACAGCCACCACAGGCGAGCATTCGGTCACGCCGTAGCCCTCCAGGATCGGCAGGCCGCCGAACTGGGTCTTGAAGAGCGTATGGGTTTCCTCACGCACCTTTTCAGCGCCGCACACGACGAACTGCAGCGATTTGAAGTCTTCGGGATCGCCCTGGCGCGCATACTGATTGACGAAGGTGTCGGTCGAAAACAGCAGCGAAGCCTGGCTTTCACGCAAGAGTCCGGGGATCTGCTTGACGTGGAGCGGTGACGGATACTGGAAACTGCGCAGACCGGCCAGCAAAGGCAGGACGACGCCGCCGGTCAGGCCCAGCGAATGGAAGATCGGCATGGGGTTGAAGGCGATCCAGTCGGGATCGAGCGCGATATGTGCCTGGATCTGCCGCGTATTGGCGACAAGATTGCGCTGGGACAAAACCACGCCGCGCGGCGTGCCGAAACTGCCGGACGTAAAGAGGATGACGCCGATATCTTCGGCCGTGGTCTTTTTCGCGAAAACCAGCGGCAACTTCGACGCCAGGAAGGCCCAGGCCTTGTCGGCGGCGCTTAACTCCTTACGGATATCGTCGAGATAGATGATGCGCACATAGGCCGACATGGCTTCGACCAGGTCTTCCAGCTTGGCGCTGGCAACGAAGCGGCGGGCGGTGACCACCGTCCTGATCCGCGACACCTGGGCCGCCGCGCGGACATTGGCCTGGCCGGCGGTGAAGTTGATCATGACCGGCACGCGTCCGATCGCATGCAGCCCCCAGAACGACAAGGCGCCACCCAGCGAGGTCGGCAGCATCAGGCCGATCCGCTGTTCGTCGCCTGTATGCCGCTTCAAAAGCCTTGAGATGGCGAAGGTTCCGGCCAGGAACATATCGTAGGACAGGGGCTTGCGCTCCTGGTCCTCGATGATGAGTTTCTTGCCGCCGTAAACCGATCTGGCTTCGACCAGAGCCTCGAAAAGCGACTGGTGGAGGTCCTTCGCCGTGAAGTCCCGCTTGGTACCACTGCGCGTCATGCGCCTTATGCTCCCCTTCGGCACGGGGCCGCCGGCCATCACCGGCGATCGATCCGTGCAGATGAACACGGCCGTCCCTCAGGCCCGGCCGCAACAGTCGGCCATCATAGCCGATCCCCGGAAGGCGTCAAAGGGAGAAGGTCATAGGCGTTACGAGTTGATCCTGACCACCGACACGACGCGCTGGAAAAGCGCATTCATGGCGGCGGGAATGCCCTGGCTGGGACTGACCTCGAAATAGAGGCCGTCGCTGGCGCAGGCCTGCATCTGGGCGGCGATCTGCGATGTCGGCGTGACGTACTTGGCCATCCACGAATTGTAGAAGCTGTTGGTCGGCAGGGGCAGGTAGGTGGTGTACAGCACGGCGATACGCACGCCGCGATTTTTCAACACCTTGCAGGTCGTGGTGTCGAGCGGCGTGATCCGCCGGCAGGTATTGCCGTTGGAATAGGCGCAATCGTAGGAGTCGGTCGCGCCGTCGGACACGAAGAACAGGACCTTTTGCGGCGAACTGGCGGACATGCCGTCGCCGGGAGTCTTGATTTCGTTGTTCATGTCCTTGAGAACCGTATCGAAATTGGTTTGGCGGTCGGAATTGTAGCCCTGATAGGGGATGGTCATGAGATCGATGGCCGAAGCGTCGCTGGCGGACTTGCTCAAGTTCGACGTCAGGTCGGAAACCTTGTAGGCGCCGGGATTTTTCTGATCGATCGAATTGGCCGACACCCCGAAATGGTAGATGGCCACACGGTACTGGTTGGCGATGGTCTCAGTCGCTTCGGCCGTGGTCATCAATTTCTGTGTCGCCTGGCGCACCACGTCGATCCGGGTCGTCACCCCCAGCGACTTTGCCTTGGCGTAGTAGTCGGCTCCCGGCTTGTCATCCTCATGGCAGGCGAAAGCGCATTTGTCCGGAGTATTGGCCACCATCGTATTGATATCGGCGGTGGTGGCGCCCACACCCATGGACGGGCTGTTGTCCAGCAGCAGATAAAAGTCGATAAAGGGGGGAACGGTCGACGAAGAGGTCGAGCTGACATTGAGCGGTATCGTCCCCAGACCGATCATGCCCAAAAGGTAGGATTTATAGCTGGCGGTCACCGTGACCTTGGCCGTCATGACCGAGCCCGACTTGGACACCGTGGCGCTCGGGCTGACGCCCGACAGCTCCGCTGCCGGCTGGTAATTGCTGTTGAAGATGCTGATGGCCTGGGCCGCGCCGCCGGAAATGGTCCCGTTGCCCATCATCTGAATACCCGCCTTGTAGGCGACGGAGTTGACGGCGATGGCGCCGACGCTGGCGACATCGGCCGAATCCTGAAGGTTCGAGCGCAACTGCACCGCGCGGCCGAAATCGATGGCGCCGCCCACGAGGATGATGACCGCCAGAATGCCGAATGCCACGATTATGGCGGTGGCGCCGGAGGTAGAGGCGCGAAAGCGTGCAAAAAGCGGCAGCAAGTCTTTTTCCTGGTCAGATGTTCCCGTCCTTGGAATAGTCCTACGATTTCTTTAAATTGCAGTTTATCCGCATTGTGAACGGAAACTTATGCCAACGGTCACAAAGAATGACCGCTGGCATTCGTTTTTTTCAGCTCAGACGCCGCATGGCTCGCCGCATTGGCGGCGGCGGGCGGTCGCCCTTGCCAACGGTCACAAAGAATGACCGCTGGTATTCGTTTTTTTCAGCTCAGACGCCGCATGGCTCGCCGCCCACGAAGCGTTGCCCTGACGCTTCGCTCCTTGAGGACCACGAAGCGTTGTCCTGACGCTTCGCTCTTTGAGGACCACGAAGTGTTGTCCTGACGCTTCGCTCTTTGAGGACAAGGCGAAGGCTTTGGCAAGATGGCCGGAAGTCGCCGAGGAAGACGATTTGCAGATGTTGCCATGTCTGGCCCGCGCTGGTCGCTGAAAGGCGGAATGTCCGCTCCACGTTGCGCGAAAACTGCAGGACGGAGGGCTTAGGGTCATGCTGTTGAAAGGCTTTCCGCGGAAAGACGGGCTTTTCAAATCGCTTTTCGCGGCGCAGGTCGGCGGATGGCGCGGATACGCGCTGGCGGTCGGGATTACGCTCGTTGCCGCGTTGATACGGCTGGCGATCGCGCCCCTGGTCGGCGATCAGGCCGTCTTTGCGGTGTTCATTCCGGCGGCGCTGTTCGCGGCGCTTGCGGCCGGCCCTGGTCCGGGTGTGCTTTGCGTCATCCTGTCCATTCTTTTTACCATGGTCGAGTTGCCGCGTACATCTCCGCTCCCGCCGGGGTTGATCGGGATCGATTTTGTCCTCGGGCTCCTCGTTGCGTGGATCGGAAGCGCATTGCGGTACAGCCGCTTCGAAGTGATCAGCGCCCGTTACGACGCCAGCATCCAGAAGGAACAGATGGGAATGCTTCTCCGCTCGGTGCCGGATGCCGTCATTATCATCGACGCCGGAGGTGGCATAGCCTCGTTCAACGCTGTCGCCGAAGACTGGTTCGGCTATCGCGAGGCCGAGGTCGTCGGCCGGGATTTCGGCCTTTTGATTCCGGACCCCTTCGCGGCTTCGCAAGGCGCGTTCGAGCAATGCGCGCAGATCGAAATGACGGGCGGCAATGACCGGACGGTCGACGCCAGGCGGGCGGACGGCTCGCGGTTTCCGGTCCGGCTGTCGCTCGGCCGGATGGCGACACGCGGCCGGACCTATTTCGTGGCCTTCGTGCGCGACCTGACCGAGCGGGAAGAACACCGCGCCAGCCTGTCGCAATTGCAGAACACGGTGGCGCGGCTGTCGCGCCTGCAGGAACTCGGCGAAATGGCCTCGACCCTGGCGCACGAGTTGAACCAGCCTCTGTCGGCGATCGCCAGCTTCGCCCAGGGCAGCCTCAGGATCCTCAGGGATATGGACCACGAGGCCGCCGGCCGGCTGCGCGGTCCGCTTGAGGAAATGGCCAGGCAGGCGGTGCGCGCCGGCCGCATCATCCACCACGTCCGCGAAGCGGCGACGCATCAGGCCACCGAGATGAACTATGAAAGCCTGAGGGCGATCATAGAGGAATCGGTAAGCCTGGCCGTTGCGGGAGGCGCGGCGAAAAGCGTGGAAATTCTGTACCGTTACAACGCCGGCGCCGACCGCGTCTTCGTCGACCGCGTGCAGATCCAGCAGGTCCTGATCAACCTGATGCGCAATGCCTTCGACGCCATGTCGGCCGCCGGCCGCGGCAGGCTGACCATCAGCACCTCCATGCAGGACGCCGCCATCGCCGTCGACGTCGCCGATTCCGGGCCGGGCGTCAGCGAAGAGGTGGCCAGCCGTCTTTTCAAGCCCTTCGTGACCACCAAGGCAAGCGGAATGGGGATCGGGCTGAGCATCTCAAGGCGCATCGCCGAAGCCCATGACGGCACCCTCCAACTGATACAAAACAGCGGGGACGGCGCAACCTTCAGGATCACGCTGCCCGTAGCCGTGGAGACCGCCGGATGACCCCAAACACAATCCACCTGGTCGACGATGACCCGGCCGTCCGGGCGGCCATCGCCTTCCTTCTGTCCACGGAAGGCTATGTCGTCCACACCTACGAGAGCGGCCGCGCCTTCCTTTCGGCCGCCGGCGACACGCCCGGCGGGTGCCTCGTCACGGATCTCCGGATGCCGGAAATGGATGGCATTGACCTCCTGCGGGCCATGCGGCAGTCCGGTATCGCCATGCCGGTCATCGTCATTACCGGCCATGGCGACGTCCCACTCGCCGTGGCGGCGATGAAGGCGGGCGCCACGGACTTTATCGAAAAGCCGTTCGACGACAAGACCTTGTTCGGCGCTATCGAGGGGGCGATCGCGCGAGCGGCGAACCGCGAGCCGATCCCGGCCGGGACGGAGATCGCGCGAAGGCGCCTCGCGGACCTGTCTCCCCGCGAACAGGATGTGCTTGCCGGCATCCTGGATGGCATGACGAACGTGGCCATCGCGGCGGGGCTGGACATCAGCCCGCGCACCGTGGAAATCTACCGCGCGAACCTGATGTCGAAGATGCAGGCCGGAAATCTGCCCGAACTGCTCAGGATGACCATTCCGCTCAGGGCGTTGCTGCCGGCCCTGCCACGGCGGCCCGGCGGGAAGCGCGCTTAGGGGCAAACCCGCGTCCAGGTCCCGATCCACATCGCTGCCCCCGGCAGAGCGAATGGCAACCTTATTCGGTGCGGCCTAGGGTCGGGCGGCCAGTCCCGCCCATCGCGGGCGGCGATGCTGGAAAAAAGGTGCGCCTATGATGTCGCCGTCGAAATCCGAAGCCGGTCCCCAACGCAAGATACTGATCGTCGAGGACGATGCGGGCCTGCGCACCGTGCACAATATTTTCTTCGGCATGAAGAATTTCGAAGTGTCGATGGTCACCGAAGGCCGGCTGGCCCTTGAGCATATGCGCGAGCACGCGCCGGATATCGTGGTCCTCGACCTCGGCCTGCCCGACATGGACGGCCTGGAGGTGCTCAAGGCGCTGCGCCAGTTTTCGTCGGTGCCGGTCATCGTCATGACGGCCCGAACCGATATCCAGTCGATCAACCAGACGACGGCGCTGGGCGCCGACGACTATATCAACAAGCCGTTCCGCCCTGAGATATTGCTGCACCGGATCGATCTGCTGACGCGGCAGACGACGTGAACGGCACCAGGCGCCGGATCGAAGAGCGTCGGCGGGAAGCCGTCGCCCCCTGTCATGATGTGTCAGCGGGGCAGGGCGGGATTATACTCTGACAATTCCCTTTTGATCATGGCGGCTTTGTGGTAGCGCTATCATTGGCCGCGTTGAATTCGGCCGACGGCGTGCCGCTGCCAACATGGGCGCGCCGATAAAACAAATGGGAGCGAGACCATGAGACCAATACCCCTGATGAAGGGCGCCTGCCGCCTGACCCGACGGCTGGGCGCGGGCCTTGCCAGCGGCGCGCTGGCGCTTGCCCTTGTCGTGACATTGCCGGCGCAGGCCCAGAACGACAGGATGACGCCGATCGCCACTCCGGCCCAGCCGAACGCCATCACGCTCGGAACGGGGCCCTTGCCCGGCGCGACCGCGTCCGAATCCTGGCACAGCCAGTACGGCAGCGTGTTCGCGCGCAACGTCACCGTCGCCACGCTGACGCCCTTCCTGCCGGACCCTGCAAAGGCCACCGGCGCGGCGGTCATCGTGGCCCCCGGCGGCGGCTTTATGACCCTGTCGATGGAAAACGAGGGCTGGGATGTCGCCAGGGCCCTGGCCGCCAAGGGCGTGGCGGCCTTCGTGCTGAAATACCGCCTCAAGCAGACGCCGCAGGACATGGGCGCCTTCGAGGAGTCGATGCGCCAGATGTTCGCGGGCGCCGCCCGCCCGCCGGCGCAACAGGATCCGTCGGTCATGCTGGCGCCGCAGATCGCCGACGCGCGCGCCGCGTTTGCCCTGGTACGCGCGCACGCCGGGGAATGGCATGTCGATCCCGACCGCATCGGCATGGTCGGCTTTTCCGCCGGCGCCATGCTGACCATGACCACGACCCTGTACGGCCAGGATGCCAGGCCGGCCTTCATTGGGACTATCTACGGGGCCATGGCGCCGGTGACCGTTCCGGCCGACGCTCCACCGCTGTTCGTGGCGCTGGCCGCCGACGATCCGCTGTTCGGCAACAGCGGTTTCGGCCTGATCGACAGCTGGCGAAACGCCAGGCGCCCGGTGGAGTTCCACCTCTACGAACAGGGCGGCCACGGCTTCGGCATGTACAGGAAGGAAACGACCAGTACCGGCTGGTTCGACGCCTTTGTCGCCTGGATGGGCATGCACGGCTATCTGAAGCCCAAGGGCTGACGGCTTCGGCAAGACGATGGAAGAGCCCGGGCAGGGCTCTTTCTTTTTTGAGAGGTGAAGGCAGCTTCTGCCTTCACGGCGGGCGCGGGCCGACGCATACTGCGCGCCCATACGGAGGGAAAACACATGGTTCTGTCGCGTCGCGACCTGGTAAAATCGCCCCTGGCCCTGGCGGGCGCCTCGGTCATCGGGATGGCGGAGACGGCCGCCGCGCAAGCGCCCGGGGCCGGCCGCGAAGCGATCGAGCTGTGGCCCCATCCGCCGGCGGGGCAAGCCCATCCCGGCATGACCGAGGTCATCGAACAGACCTCTTCGGACCCGGCCTATTCCAGCCGGCGCATGAAGGGCATTTCGCGCCCGCGCATGGTGGTCTTTCCGGCGGCGGCGCCCAATGGCGGGGCCATGCTGATCATTCCCGGCGGCGGCTTCGCCTGGAACTATTTCGAGCACGAGGGCTATTACCTGGCCGAAAAGCTGAACCAGGCCGGCATCACCTGCTTCGTGCTGTTCTACCGTCTGGCGCAGGACGGCTGGACCGATCCGGCCGGTGTCGGCCCGGCGGACGCGCAGCGCGCCATGCGCGTCATCCGCGCCGAGGCGGCCCGATTCCATATCGACCCCGCGCGGCTGGGCGTCATGGGCTTCAGCGCCGGCGGTTTCCTGACCGCGCAGCTGGCGACGCGGCACGAGGCGGCCTTCTACGCGCCGGTCGACGCCCGCGACACACTGAGCGCCCGGCCGTTGCTGGCCGCGCCCATCTATCCGGTCCAGACGGTCGACCCGGCCTATGCCTATGAGGGGGTGGCGCCGTCGCTGTTCGGGGGCAAGGCCACGGCGGCCGACATCCGCACGTGGTCGCCGGACCGCAATGTGACGGCTTCTGCCGCGCCGACCTTCCTGACCCATGCCGAAGACGACGGGCTGGTACCGGTGGCCAATACGACGCGCCTGCGCGACGCTTTGGCGGCGCAGAAGATCACGGTCGAGACCCATCTGTTCGCCAAGGGCGGCCACGGCTTTGGCACCCGCCCCGATCCCGGCGGGCCGGGCGGCCTGTGGCTGCCGCTGTTCCTCAATTTTGCCCGCGGGCAGAAGCTGTTCGCCTGACCGCCCCATGACGCCCACTGTCCATCCGGCGCCCGCGGGCGGTGCGATATCCGATGCCGCGCTTTTCGCGCTCAACGACCTGTTGGGGGACAGGCTGTCGATCTCCGAAGGCATGCGCGCGCAGTATGCCACCGGCGAAGCCTTTCCAGATGCCTATCCCCCCGACGCGGTCGCCTTTCCGCTGACGACGGAAGAGGTGTCGGCCATCGCGCGGATCTGTTTCCGCCATCGCGTGCCGATGATCGCCAGCGGGGCGGGGACGTCGCTGGAGGGCCACATCACGGCGCCGTCGGGCGGGCTGGCCGTCAACCTGTCGCGCATGGAGCGCATCCTTGAGGTCTCGGCCGAAAACATGGACGTGCTGGTCGAAGCCGGCGTGACGCGCGAACAGCTCAATCACGACCTGCGCCATGAGGGCCTGTTCTTCCCCATCGATCCCGGCGCCAATGCGTCCCTGGGCGGCATGGCCTCGACGCGGGCGTCGGGGACCAACGCCGTGCGCTATGGCACCATGGCGACCAATGTGCTGGGCCTGACCGTGGTCCAGCCCGACGGCACCATCATCCGCACGGGCGGCCGCGCGCGAAAGTCGGCGGCGGGCTACGACCTGACGCGGCTTTATGTCGGTTCCGAAGGAACGCTCGGCTTCATCACCGAGGTTCGTCTGAAGCTCTACGGGTTGCCCGAGGCGATCGGCGCGGCCACATGCGCCTTCGACACGGTGGGCGGCGCCATCGCCGCCGTGCAGCAGATCATGCTGTGCACCATCCCCGTGGCGCGGGTCGAGTTCCTCGACGCCATGCAGGTCAAGGCGTGCAATGCCTGGTCCCATCTGGGGCTGCCCGAGCAGCCGCACCTGTTCCTCGAATTCCACGGCACCGATGCCGGGGTGAAGGAGCAGGCGGAACTGGCGGCCCGGATCGCCGCCGAAAACGGCGGGCAGGGGTTTCAGTGGGCGACCGCGCCCGAGGACCGCTCGCGCCTGTGGAAGGCGCGGCACCAGGCCTATTTTGCGTCGAAGGCGTTGAAACCCGGCGCCGTGGTGTGGTCGTCCGATATCTGCGTGCCGCTGTCGGCGCTGGATGAGGCGGTGACCGCCGTCCATGCCGATATCGCGACGGCGGGGCTTCTGGCCCCGATCGTCGGCCATGTCGGCGACGGCAATTTCCATGTGCTGTTCTGTCTCGATCCGAACGATCCGGCCGAGCGCGGGCGCGCCGAAGCGGTCTATGGCGCCATGATCGACCGGGCCCTGGCGTGTGGCGGCACCTGTACGGGAGAGCATGGCATCGGGCTGAACAAGCGATCCTATCTCGCCAGGGAGCACGGCGACGAGGCGGTCGCCACCATGCGCGCGGTCAAGCAAGCCTTGGACCCGCTGGGCCTGATGAACCCGCAGAAGATATTCCTTTGAGCATTCCTCATGCTTCGCATGGGGAGCGGTAACAACAGAAAAGCCCGGCGCGACGGCCGGGCTTTTCATAATCCATACGGACCTTGAAGCGCTTAGAGCGCCTGCAGGTTCACGGCCGAGCTCTTGCCGCGCTCGTTGGCGATTTCATACGAAACCTTCTGGCCGTCGTTCAGGCCGCGCAGGCCGGCCTTTTCGACCGCCGAGATATGAACGAACACGTCGTTGCCGCCAGCTTCCGGCTGAATGAAGCCGTAACCCTTGGTGGCGTTGAACCACTTAACCGTACCATTGGCCATGATGGCCTCCTTTTTAGAATCGCACGTCCGTGCAGTTATGCCGCGCAACCATTGCACGGCAGATGTCCGAAAGTAGCGATGCTTTGCAGGAGTGCCGAAGCGCTAAGGCAAGTCATAGGTCGTTTTCGAAGCCATAAACATGGCACAGAATAGCCGCTTCCGCAATGAAGCGCGGACATTTTCTGGCGGAAATGCGAAAGACGCGCCTTACAGCTTGTCCTCGGCCAGGCGGCCGCGTTCGTCATAGGCGGGGCGCGGGCCGGTCAGGCCCTCGATTTTCAGGTGGAAAGGGGGGCGGCGATGGCGGTAACGCGCCGGCATCGGAGAGGCGCCGGCGGCTTCGGGAAGGGCCGGGGCTTCCGCTGTCTCCGGCGGGGTGCTGAAGCGGGGCGTTCCATCCCGGCCGGGGGGCGGTAGCGCGGCACTTTTACATATATAATTTTTATAAAGAACGCGGCATTTTTAACGCGGGGATATCGAGGTCAACATGTCAGTATCCGCTTATGAAGAGGCGTGCCGCTGGGCCTATGCCAAAGCCATGCGGCTCGACGATATCCGCGACGCCCTGAACCGCTTCGGGCGTGCGGTCTATCGCGATCCTTACGGTGCGGTCCTGTCGGCGCAGAACCAGTTCGTCCTGTCGCGCGTCGACGTGCATGGCCATGACGGCAGCGTCCGGCCGATCGTCTATTGCAACGGCGTGGCCGTAGCCTGACGGCTAGTGCATCCGCTCCAGCAGGTGCGCGCTGACGCGCAGCGCGTTCGCCACCGTCGTCAGGGTCGGATTGACCGCCGAACTCGACACGAAGAACGACGTGTCCGTCACATAGAGATTGTCGAGTTCGTGCGCCTTGCAGTTCACGTCCAGCACCGAGCTGTCCGGGTCGGTGCCGAATCGCGTCGTGCCGCACTGGTGCGCCGTGCCGTAGAGCGGCAGCAGCTGGTCGATGGCGAAATGCGGCTCGAACAAAACGTGGTCGCGCATGGAGAAGCCGTTCAGCCCGGCTTCCAGCTTTTTGACCAGGCGCCGGTTGCTGTCGAGATTATTGGCCGTATAGCTGAGCCGGATCTGCTCGTCGGCGGTGATGGTGACGCGGTTATCGGGCATGGGCAGGTCCTCGCTCATGGCCAGGAAGGCGACCATGTGCGACGCCAGATCGTCCGACAGGGCGTTGGGGATCAGGGCCGGCGGGATCATGTCGGCCATCTGGCCCTCAAGCGTTTGACCGCTCATATATTCCAGCAGCTGGATCTGGCCCATGGGGTAGGGGTAGCCGGGCTCGCCGAAATAGAAGTCATTGACCGCGAAGGTCTTGGGGAAGGTCGAATGGAAGGGCTCGGCCAGGACCGAGACGACAGCCGAGGTCGTGTGGAACATGTAGTTGCGCCCCACCTGGTCGGAACCATTGGCCAGGCCGTCGGGATGGGCGGCGTTATGCGAGCGCAAAAGCAGAGAGGCCGAGTTGGCGGCCCCCGCGGCCAGCACGAAGATGTCACCGGAAAAGGTCTGCAGCGTCCCGTTTTCGTCTTCGGTGGTGACGCCGGTCACGGCCTTGCCCGGACCGTCGGTCAGGATGCGCAAGGCCTTGTGTCCGGTCAGCAGCGTGACATTGGGCAGGTCGATAATCGGCGCAATGACGATGGTCCGGGCGTCGGACTTGGCGCCCCTGGCGCACGGAAAGCCGCCGCAGGTCGAGCAGCGGACGCATGGCGCCATGGCCGGCGCGGCGTCATTGCGGTTGACGCCGAGCGGCAGGGGCGACGGATGCCAGCCGAGTCCGGAAAAATGCGCCTTGAGCCGGGCCACGGACGGGTCGTCGGCGATGGCGGGAAACGGATAGGGCGGGTCGTCGGGGCGGTCGTGCGGATCGACGCCGCGCTGGCCGTGCGCGCGCCACAGGGCCTCGGCCTTTTCGTACCACGGCGCCATCTCTTCATAGGTGACGGGCCAGGCCGGCGAAATGCCGCCATGGTGGCGCACCTCGGTGAAGTCGCGCGGCTTCATGCGCATCAGCGCCGCGCCGTAAAAGGTCGTATTGCCGCCCACCCAGTAGTTGGTGTTGGGAATGAAGGGCCGGTTCTGCTTGTCGAGCCATTTTTCCTTCGTGCGGTAGCGATGGTCGATGAAGACGGCCCTGGGGCTGGTGTTTTCGGGCTCGTGCGGGATGTGCTGGCCGCGTTCAAGGATCAGCACCGACTTGCCGGCCAGGGCCAGTTCGTGGGCGACCGTGCCGCCGCCGGCCCCGGACCCGATGATGACGGCGTCATAGTGACGGGTTTCGCTGGCCGGCTGGGGCATCGGATCAGTCCTCGATCATGAAGCGTTTGGCGCCTTGCCGGATCAGCGGCGTCAGCAGGGCATCCGGCAGGAGCGTCATGGCGGCCACGGCCGCCTTGTTGAACAGGCCGGGGATTTCGACCTCGCGCCCGGCGTCACTGGCGCGCAGGCCCGCGTCGACGACGGCCTGGGTCGGCATCAGCGGCCGGAAGGGGCTGTGGTCGGCGGCTTTTTCGGTGCCGTTGGCGTGGGTGAATTCCGATACGGTCGAACCGGGGCACAGCGCGGTGACGTGCACGCCCTTGTCCTTCACCTCGGCGGCCAGCGAGCGCGAAAACTTCAGCATATAGGCCTTGGCGGCGGGATAGAGGGTGTGGCCGGCGGCGCCCGCCGAAAAGGCGACGATCGAGGACAGGTTGATGATGCGGCCCCATCCCCGCTCGATCATGCCTGGCAGGAAGGCCCGCGCCAGCCGCGTGGGCGTGTTGACGCTGGTTTCGACGAACGCCATCTGCGCCTCCAGCGGCGTGACGGCGAAGGTATGGGCGATCGAATAGCCGGCATTGTTGATCAGCCCGTCGACCGGACCTTCGATCACCTTGATCAGCGCGTCGACGGCATTGCGATCGGACAGGTCGCAGACGTGGATTTCGGAGTCTATGCCGTGGGCGTCACGAATTTCACCGGCAAGGGCCGTCAGGCGATCCAGGCGCCGGGCAACGAGGATGGGGGTTGCGCCTTGGCCGGCCAGCGTCCTGGCGAACGCTGCGCCTATGCCCGCGGAGGCTCCGGTGATGAGATAGCGTCGCCCCACGCGCGCCTCCTGCTGTTATGAAATAACCTTAGGACGATTCAACGGTCGGGGAAAGCGCTTTTCATGTGACCGGTCCCGCCGGATCGGGCCGGCCACGCGGCTTTCCGGACGCACGGCCTGGCGCCCGCCCGGCCTCGGTTCGTTTCTTGATCGCGATCAATATGGGCGCTGCCCCGGGGCCTACATTGCTCAGGCCATTCTTCGGATATGAACGGAGGACGACATGGCCCGGAGGGTTGTCAGGACGGCCGGCGGCGCATCGCGTGAAGTGCCGGGAAGCGATGCGGCCAATCGCCGGACTGACGGCCTGTCTGGGGCATATCCATTGCCGGCGCTTCACACCGTTGGGGGAGTTTCCCATGACGAGTAAAGTTCTTATCGTGGCAGTCATCCTCGCCGCCGTCATCGGTTCCGCCTATGCCGCGGGCCGCACGGCGCCGTCCCCCGCGACGGGAGAGCAGTGCCGGCGTCATATGATGGCCGGGCAGATGTCCGCGATGTCGAAACCCATGCAGGAGCAATGCCGGAAATACATGGAGAGCTCCATGATGTCCGGCAGCATGATGTCGGGAAGCCTGATGCCTGGGAGCATGATGTCCGGGAGTTCTTCGACCGCGCTCACCGTCTCGGGGGCCGTCGGAAGCGGGACTTCGTCCTCTTCTTCCTCGTCGGATTCCGTGAAGTAATGCCAACGGCGATTGACTTTGACTCTGTCCCGTTGGCAAGGGCGACCGCCCGCCGCCGCCAATGCGGCGAGCCATGCGGCGTTTGAGCTGAAAAAAACGAATACCGACGGTCATTCTTTATGACCGTTGGTATAAAGGCTGTCAGGGGCGCATTCGGATCTGTTCCAGCCGGTCGAGAAATAACGCCTGGCCAGGCAGGATGCGGCGCCGGGCTTCATCCATACCGAACCAGGCCGCCCGGTCGATTTCGGCGAAGCTTTGCCGGCGCCCGCTTTTGGGCGGCCATTCCATTTCGAACCGGTTGCTCTTGAGCGCCGCCACGTCGAACGGCAGGTCGGCGGCAAAGGCAGTGACGCGCTTGCCGGATGGCTGGCGCGCCTCGCCGAGAGGGATCAGTGGGCCGGTGAGGTCAAGGCCCGTTTCCTCGGCGAATTCGCGGCGGGCCGCCGTTTCGGCGTCTTCCGGGGGCTCGTATTCGCCCTTGGCGATCGACCAGGCGCCGAGGTCGCGCTTCGCCCAGAACGGCCCGCCGGGATGGACCAGCAGGACGCGCAGGACTCCGGCCTCCATCTGGTATAGCAGGACGCCGGCGCTGCGTTTCATTGCCTAGGCTACCGCCGGCCGCGATTTGGCGGCCTTTGCCGTCACGGTCAGTTTCGCCGGGACAAGGCCCTGGCCCGTGGCCTCGACGACGATGTCGC
>CAKZJB010000195.1 GCA_936940865.1 uncultured Asticcacaulis sp.
GGACCAGCTCGACGACTTTTACCGCCAGCGCAGCCTGCTGAAACGGTCCGTCCTGCCCGAGGACGTGGCGGAAGCCGTGGTCTTCCTGGCGGGGCCCGCGGCCGCGAAATCGACTGGTAATATTCTGAACGTCGACGCCGGCAATGCGGCAGCCTTTACGCGTTAGTAAACGGCGGCTGCTAATCACGACACCGGGGGGGCAATGGTGATTTGACTCATCCGCCGCGCCATGGCTTTCTGGTGTCCAAGGCGCGAGACCACCAAAGACGCCGGTGTATCAGGGAGGAGTGAATGGGTTTTGTCGCCATCGACAGGGCCATGCTGGGAATTCCGCCGGAAGTCATTGCCAAGGACAATGACCGGCTGATGGAGGCTCACCTCGCCGACTATGCGGCGTTGGCCGCGCGGCTGGCGCGCGAGAACATCGACATCGAGGATATCGTCGCCAAGGTCATGGCGCTGGAAGTCGGCCTGCCCAGCTGGGGCATGGTGTCGGGCGGCACGCGCTTTGCCCGCTTTCCCCTGCCGGGCGAGCCCGCCGATGTCTATGAAAAGATCGAAGACTGCAGCGTCGTCCATCAGCTGACCGGGCTGACGCCGCGCGTCTCGCTGCATTTTCCCTGGGACAAGACCGACGACTATGTGGCGTTGCGCCAGTTCGGCGAAGCGCACGGCATCGGCTTCGACGCGATCAATTCCAATACCTTCCAGGACCAGGCGGGGCAGAAACGATCCTACAAGTTCGGCTCGCTCAGCCACAGCCAGGCCCAGACGCGCCAGCAGGCGATCGAGCATAATCTGCAGTGCATCGACATCGGCCACCAGCTGGGGTCGAAGGCGATCACCGTGTGGATCGGCGACGGTTCGAACTTTCCCGGGCAGTCGGAATTCACCGATACGCTCGAACGCTATCTCGACTCTTTACGCGCCATCTATCGTCACCTGCCGCACGACTGGCGCCTGTTCATCGAACACAAGATGTACGAGCCGGCCTTCTATTCGACCGTCATCCAGGACTGGGGGACGTCGATCCTGTGCGCGCAGACGCTCGGCGAAAAGGCGCAGTGCCTGGTCGATCTCGGCCACCACGCGCCCAACGTCAATATCGAGATGATCGTCGCCCGCCTGGCGCAGTTCGGAAAGCTGGGTGGCTTCCACTTCAACGATTCCAAGTATGGCGACGACGACCTGGATTCGGGGTCGATCAACCCGTTCCAGCTGTTCCTGGTGTTCAACGAACTGGTGTCGGCCGAAATCCGCGGCAAGGGCGGCTTCCGCCCGTCCTACATGATGGACCAGTCGCACAACGTCACCGATCCGATCGAAAGCCTGCTCAATTCGGCCCGCGCCATTGCCGGGTCCTATGCCAAGGCGTTGATCGTCGACCGGCTGGCGCTTAAGGGCTACCAGGCCGACAACGACGTCATCATGGCGCATAATTGCCTGCGCCTGGCCTTCGAAACCGACGTCCGTCCGGCGCTGGCCATGGCGCGGGTGCGTCACGGCGGAGCCATCGATCCGATAGCCTGTTACCGTGCGTCTTCCTATCGCGCGCTCAAGGCCGAGGTCCGGCATTACAATCCCAATCTCGGCGGCGGGATTGTCTGACGACTGTTTGCGGCCGTATGTCACGGCGCCACTGATCGAATGTGATCAAATTTGAGCACTTCGCCCGCTTAAGGCGCTTCACGGGCAAGGGCATCGGCCGTGCCGGCGTGCTTTCGGAAACTCCGTTGAAACATAAAGACTTTTTCCAAAAAATTTGCATGCGAGGCCTGATCCGGCCTTCGGCGGGGCCGGGAAATGGGGCAGCCTTTTCAGCCCTGAGGTTTTGACCCGTCGCCAAAAGCCGGCGCAATAAATAAAGCCTTTTTATTCAATGCCATATATTGGTACTTCGGCGGCACCCGAGCGTCCGCCGGCCGCATGGACGTGGCGATTTCGTTGCGTAGGCTACGTGTTTCAGGCCGTGGGCGGCATTTGTGTGATCTTTTTGTTACGTAGGAGACCGCAAATGATCATTAGCGTGCTGCAAACAAGGCGGAAGTGCGGCAAACGCCTTGACTTGTCATTATCAATCATCGAAGGTGCGAACATGAGGGTCTGACTCTTGTCGGGCCGAAGGTTTGCGTTCACGGTGGCGGGACCAACGGTCCGACCATTATCCGCGGCCTCCGGCTTCACGCGGGCGGCCGACTGATAAAGTTACAAAAGCGGTATAGCCGCACCAGGAGGATCAACGTGACGAAATTCACCAAGACTGGCCGTATCGGGACTCTGCGCACGGGCACCGCGCTTGCGCTGGTCGCCCTCTTCGCCGGCACGACGGCCGCGCAGGCGCAGGCGCCGGCGGAAAAGAAGGCCGAGGCCCAGCCCGCGGATTCGAGCGTCATCGTCATCACCGGCCAGCGCGCGTCGCAGCGCTCTTCTATCGACCGCAAGAAGCGCGCCAAGACGGCGACCGATTCGATCGTCGCTGAAGATATCGGCCAGTTCCCCGACAAAAACGTCAACGAAGCCGTGTCGCGTATCGCCGGCGTGTCGCTCGACCGCGGCGAAAACGGTGAAGGTTCGGGTTTCTCGATTCGCGGCCAGAGCGGGGAAACCAATCTGGTCGATATCGACGGGATGAGCGCGTTGAACACCAACGGCGCCCTGGCCAACGGCCCGGGCAGTGCCGACGGCGGTCGCGGCGCCGACCTGCGCGAACTGCCGGCCGACATGGTCAAGAGCATCGACGTCATCAAGGGTTCGACCGCCGCGCAGACGGAAGGCAGCCTGGGCGGCAGCGTGCATATCGAAACACGTACGGGCCTGGATTTCAAAAAGCCCTTCTTCCAACTGACGGTCGACCAGCAGCAGAATTCGATCTCGGGAAAGTGGACGCCGGAATGGAGCGCCGTCTTCGCGCGCAAATTCCTGGGTGGACGCCTGGGGATGACCGGCAACATCAACTATTCCGAATTCCAGACCGTCGCTGACCAGCAGCAACCGCAGACCTCTGGTAACGCCGGTCCGGCGCGCAACGCCGATTTCGACCAGTCGCCGGACAAGACCTTTACGTACAATCCGGCGATCGTCGACCCCACGGCTACGGACGGCAATTTCCGCGTCCTGAATTCGAGCGGCTCGCCCCTTTATGCATCCTATTCGCCGATCGACATTCTTACGAAATCGGCCGGCGCCAACACCAAGGCGGACTGCTACGCTCTGTTCCCGCAACTGACGACGGCCCAGCTTAATGCTATTCCGGCGGGCAGCAACCAGCTCGGCTCGGTCGTGACGAACGGCGCCAGTGCCAGCACCAACCGCACGGCAGCCCAGACCGAGCAGACTAACGAACTGGCGACGTGTCTGAACCAATGGAACGATTACGCGCCGTCCTTGATCAGGTACTTTACCAAGCGTGCTTATGAGCGCCGTGTTGCGGCGCAACTCCGCTTCGACTATCGCGTCAACGACGACCTGACCCTGTACGCCATGGGGAATATCCGCAACCGAACCGTCGACAATCGTGACGACACGCTGAACCTTGGGAGCCCTGCCTACAACCAGCAGGGGTCTGTATGTATCCAAGGGGTGTGTAACATTCCTTCGACGGCCCCGTCGAACGCTTTCCTGTCGACGCGCACCGTGCGGACTGGTCTCGGCTACGGCTTCTATCCTGTCGGCGCTCCCGGCTGTGTAACCACCGTTTCGGGTACAGGAACGGCGCAGACGACGACGGGTTGCGGAACGGAAAGCGATATCACCAATGCCGTCGTCGATGATACGCACCACCTGACGTCTTTCACCCTCAATGATGCTAACGCCAATATTGACGCCATCCATTACCACACCCTGATTACGTCGTGGGCGGCGCAGATCGGCGGCCACTACAAGCACGACAACGTCAAGCTTGACTTCTTCTACGGTGACTCCGGTTCGACGTTCCAGATGGCGCAACTGCGCACCTCGGTCAATTATACCTACGGCGCCGTGGACATGCACGTGACGCCTTCAGGGTTGTGGACCTATGACTTCCCGTCGGGCTTCGATCTCAACACCCTGCCATATTCGGCCCTCACTTCGGTAACCGCTCGCAACGCGCAAACAGCCACGGCGAACCAGGCGGCGACGCCGGCCTATACGACGACCACGGCGGCGCAGTGGGGCACCAACTTCAACATTACATGGCGCCCGAGAATGTCGGATGACCATGAAAAGCAGATGAAGTGGGATCTGACCTACGACTTCGACGGCAAGCTTCCCTTCCTCCAGGACGTGCAGTGGGGCGTGCAGAGCCGCAACCACCGCGGCAATGCGTGGTCGGGCGGCGGCTACACGGTTCGGAACGGTACGGGCACCGTGGGTGCGTCGAACTATGTCGCGCCGATCATCGTGCCTACCGAAAACATTACGACGACCTTCCGTTCGTGTATGCCAACGGCGACCTCGACGCAGTCGTGTCAGTACGGCTATACGCCGATGTCGCAGGTAGCGACGAACAACAATGCCGTATCGAGCCTTACCAATCAATTGTCCGGCGTCTACACCTTCACTCCGGACGAACTGAAGTCGCTTGTTTCCAGCGCGCTTTACACGCGCGGTTTCGACTTCATGGCCGACTACTCGCAAAAGGGTGACGTCCTCAGTTCCTGGCCGTTAATCAATCCGGACGTGATTGCCGACGCGATTACCGGCCAGGTCTTCGACCTCAGTTGCATGAAGGAATGCAAGGCCAACGACGGTCAAGTCTATCAGCAGCCGCACTTTGCCTACCACGAAAAAACCAATGCCATGTATCTGATGTTCGATTTCGAACAGCAGTTGCCGTGGAACATGGTGTTCAACGGCAACGTCGGCAACCGTATCGTCAAGACTGATGTCGAGGCGACTGGCTCCATGACGCTGGCGCACACCGCAATTAATGCCGGTTGGGATCCGGTAACGAACAACAACGCGGTCACCACCACGACGGCGTTGCTCAACACCTCGGTTTCAAGCCATACGACGGACTGGCTGCCCAGCTATAACCTGAATTTGTGGATCCTCCCGGACCAGCTCGTGGCACGGTATTATTCCGGTCATGTGATTTCGCGTCCGGCGGCGAGCGCCTTGTTGCCAGCCGGGACCTGCACGATTGATGAACGCAACGAAGTCGATTTCAACTCTTCGCTGACCGATGATCTCACCAACAGCTGCTCCGGGCGCGTCGGTAATCCTGGATTGAAGCCGTACAAGGCGATCAACCACAACGAATCGCTCGAATGGTACCCGAACAAGGACTTCAACGTTTCGATCGCATATTTCTATAACAATGTGATTACCGGTAAGCCACAGGCGGGCAACCTGCCTGTTAGCGACTTCTTCGCTGGCAGCGACGCCAAGGATCCTGTTACCGGCCAGTCATATGCCGATTTCGCGTTCAATGTGCCGAGCTATGTCAATGGTCCGGGCCAGTTGCAGCGCGGGATCGAATTCTCGACCAAGATGGCGTTTTCCTCGCTGCCGTGGATGCTCAAATATTTCGGTATAGACTACAACTATACCAAGATGAACGCGGTCAATTCCCAAACGGTTCAGGATTTGGTCACGGGCGACTATTTGCCTCCGCAATATCAACGCGCCTTTACTCAGAATGCTGCCCTCTGGTACGATGACGGCCGCCTCAACGCGCGCCTGACGTGGCAGAAGCAGGCGGGCTATTTCGACTTCCTCTCGTCGTGCTCGAACGCGATCAACAACTATCCGACCGCATTCCCGCAATGCGCCGGCCAGACCATTCGCACGCCCTATAATCCGGGCGGTTCGAACTTCCGCGACGGCACCAGCTTCCTGGACATGAAAATCACGTACAAGATCAACAAGAATCTGACGGGCTTCTTCCAGGGCCGCAATATCGGGCACTCGCTGACCTTCCGCAGTTACCAGCCGAACAACTCCTATTCGGATGGCGCGCCAACCCTGGAAATGATTTCCTATGGTGGCGCCACCTGGCAGATGGGCTTCACCTGGCGCAACTAAGCGCCGGGGCCTCCAGACCTGAAAAAGCCGCCGTCCGGGATACCGGGCGGCGGTTTTCTTTTGCGCAAAAAAGAAGCCCGGCGCACGGGGACGGCGCCGGGCAAAGGATTCGCGTGCGGAGGAAAAACGGCATCGCGAAAGATGACGCGAACGTCATCATCGGTTCTTGAACGCATCGGCGTGGAAAGTCCGTCGCGGCTTGCGGCAAATGCGCTTTTGCGCAAAAGTGACTGAAATCGATCGAAGTGCCGCCGGATCGCCTGCCGGGGTCCGTTCAACTCTCGACATCGAAACCAGGGGAGCGTCATGCGCCAATCCGAAACCGCCGTCATCTCGCGCCGCAACCTGCTGCTCGGCACCGCCGCCGTCGCCGGCATGGCGGCCGCGGCACCCGTCCTGGCAAAGCCCGTGACGGTTGTTCCGGGGACGGAAGCCATCTGGCTCGATCGTGCGGCGCCCGAGCTGTTCGAAGGCGCCACCTTCGGCGCGCCGTGGCCGCGCGGCGCCGTGTCGCCGAAGTCGGGCTTCACGATCGGCGACCTTCCCACGCAATCCTGGCCGCTGGCCTACTGGCCCGACGGCTCGCTGAAATGGTCGGCGCACGCCGTGGGGGCTGCGTCTGCGGCCGCGACATCGTTCGCACTGGCTCCGGGCAAGGACACCCCGGCCCAGGCGCCGCTCAAGGTCGATCAATCGGGCGCCGATATCGTCGTGACAAACGGCAATGTCGTCTGGACGATCCCCAGATCGGGCAAGGCGCTGATTGCCCAGGCCACCAGCGGCGGCAAGCCGGTCATGGGCGCCGTCACACTCGGCGCGCTCAGCCAGGATGCCGCCACGCTAGAGGAAGCGGCGACAGTGACGCAAACCAGCTATGACGGCATCGTCGCCACCGCCACGGTCGAACAGGCCGGGCCCGTCCGAGCGGTCATCAAGCTGGACGGCACGCACGCCGGAAACGGCCGCCAGTGGCTGCCCTTCTCGGTGCGCCTTTATGTCTACGCCGGGGCGCCGTCGGTGCGCGTCGTCCACACCTTCATCTTTGACGGTGATGAGCACAAGGACTTCATCCGCGGCCTTTCGGTCAGTGCCGCCGTGCCCCTGCGCGACGAACTCTACAACCGCCACATCCGCTTTTCGGGAGAGGCAGACGGCGTGTGGGGCGAGGCGGTGCGCACGCTGACCGGCCTGCGCCGCGATCCCGGCAAGGCGGCCAGGGACGCGCAGATCGCGGGCAAGGCCGTCGATCCGGCCTCGCTGAAAGGGCCGTTCGCCTCGGAAATCCAGTGGATTCCGGCCTGGAGCGACTTCACCCTGTCGCAGCCCAATCCCGACGGCTACACCATCACCAAGCGCACGCTGCCCGGCCAGGGCTGGATCCAGGCGATCGCCGAACACCGCGCCTCGGGCCTGGTCTATGCCGGCGGCGCTTCGGGCGGCGTGGCGCTGGGCATGAAGGATTTCTGGCAGCGCGCGCCGTCGCGCCTCGACGTGCGCGGCGCCGCAAGCGACGAGGCCAAGGTCACGGCCTGGCTGTGGTCGCCGGACGCCCCGGCCATGGACATGCGCTCCTACCGTCCCGATGGGGGCATGGACATCTACGAAAAGCAGAACCAGGGCCTCGACATCACCTATGAGGATTTCGAGCCCGGCTGGAACATGCCCTACGGCATCGCGCGCACGACCGAGCTGACGCTTTGGGCGCTCGACGCCACGCCGGAGCGCGCCCGCTTCGCCGCCATGGCGCGCAATGTCGCAAAGCCCCCGCTGCTCACCGTCTCACCCGAACGCCTGCACCTGGCTGGCGTATTCGGCGACTGGAGCCTGCCCGACACCTCGACGCCCGTGCGCGCCCTGATCGAGAACCGCATCACCTATCAGCTCGACTATTATCTCAGACAGATAGAAGCGCAGCGCTGGTACGGTTTCTGGAACTACGGCAACGTCATGCACACCTACGATGCCGACCGCCATGTCTGGCGCTACGATGTCGGCGGCTTTGCCTGGGACAATTCCGAACTGCAGTCCGACATGATGTTCTGGTACGGCTATCTGCGTTCCGGCCGCGCCGACGTCTTCCGCATGGCCGAGGCCATGACGCGCCAGACCGGCGAGGTCGAGGTCTATCACCTGGGCCGGTTCAAGGGCTTCGGTACGCGCCACGGCGTCCAGCCCTGGCTCGATTCGTCCAAGCAGCCGCGCGTATCGAACGCCGCCTTCCGCCGCTTCTACTATTACCTGACGGCCGATGAGCGCACCGGCGACCTGATGCGTGAACTCAACCGGTCGGACGAGACGCTGTCGACCGTCTTCATCGAGCGCAAGGTAACGTCCGCCGGCGGCAGCGGCATCGGCGTGCGCGCCAAGATCCCCGGCACGGTCGATTGCAGCTTCGGCACCAGCTGGGGCTCTTTCCTGGCCGCCTGGCTGACCGAATGGGAGCGCACCGGCAATACCTGGTGGCGCGACCGCATTCTGAACGGCATGAATTCGATCGCCACGCTGAAATACGGCTGGTTCTGCGGCGGCGCGCCCTACGACCTCAAGACCGGCAAATTCCTGGGCCCCGGCGACAAGGTCGATGTCTCGCACTTGAACGGCGTCTTCGGCGTCATGGAGATTCACCAGGAACTGCTGACGCTCCTCGACGTGCCGGCCTATAAAAAGGCCTGGCTGGACTACTGCAAATATTACAGCGCGCCGGCGGCCGAAATCACCGCCTTCCTGGGCGTCAACCCCAAGGACCGGTCCTTGCGCGACGCCCACTCGCGCTATACGGCCTATGCCGCGCGCGAACTCAAGGACCCGAAGCTGGCCGACCGCGCCTGGAGCGAATTCCTGCAAGGGGAGGGCCGTTTCGCGCCGCCGCTGACCACGCAGACCAAGCGCGTCGACGGCCCCGCCGTGCTGCACGTCACGGACGAGGACCCGCAGATTTCGACCAACGGCGCGGCGCAATGGGGTCTGGCGGCGATCGAAAATCTGCAATTGATCGGCGATACAGTGGAGACATACGGCGCAAAATACGTTAAGGCCTGATCCCAATAGTCTGACAATAAGCCTATAGGGATCCGAAAATGCTGAAAACCCTTGCCGTAGCCGCGAGTGCACTTCTGTTTGCCGCCACCGCCCATGCGGGCACCCTGACTGCCCAGGGATCGCTGAAGGCCGACCAGCCAGGCCCGCAGATCAGCCGTTATATCTACGGCCAGTTCTCGGAACACCTTGGCCGCGGCATCTATGACGGCGTCTGGGTCGGTCCCGATTCGAAGATCCCCAATGTCCGCGGCATCCGTACCGACGTGGTGAACGCGCTGAAGGACATCCATGTGCCGGTCATCCGCTGGCCGGGCGGGTGCTTCGCCGACGAATATCACTGGCGCGACGGCATCGGTCCGCGCGACCAGCGTCCGGTGCGCAAGAACAACTGGTGGGCCGGCTCGCCTGAGACCAACCAGTTCGGTACGCATGAATTCATGGACTTCGCCGAACAGGTCGGCGCCGATCCCTACATCTCGATCAATATCGGCTCGTCCAGCCCGACCGAGATGCGCGAATGGATCGAATACATGACCTCGGCCGACCAGGACACGCTGGCCAATGAGCGCCGCAAGAACGGCCGCGACAAGCCGTGGAAGACGCCCTTCCTCGGCTTCGGTAACGAGGCCTGGGGCTGCGGCGGCAATATGACGCCGGAATTCTATTCCAACGAACTGCGCCGCTTTACCGGCTTCTATCACCGCTCGGACGACAACCCGACCGTGCGCATTGCGTCGGGCGCGAATTCGACCGACTACAACTGGACCGACGTCGTCATGAAGAATGCCGGCGGCAATATCGATGCCCTGTCCCTGCACTATTACACCATCCAGACCGGCCACTGGGACAAGAAGGGCGCGGCCACCGGCTTCACCCAGCAGGCCTGGACCGACACCTTCGCCAACACGCTGAAGATGGACGAGATGATCACCAAACATTCGGAGGTGATGGACAAGTACGATCCGAAGAAGCGGGTCGGCCTGTTCGTCGACGAATGGGGCACCTGGTACGATGTCGAGCCGGGCACCAATCCCGGCCACCTATACCAGAACAACACCCTGCGTGACGCTGTCCTGGCGGCGGTCAACTTCAACATCTTCCACCACCACGCCGACCGCGTGCGCCTGACGGCGGTCGCCCAGACGATCAATGTCCTGCAGGCCATGATTCTGACGAAGGACGACAAGATCGCGCTGACGCCGACCTACTATGCCTTCAAGATGTACGTGCCCTTCCAGGACGCGACCTACCTGCCGCTCGACATCACCGCGCCCAACTTCACCATGGGCGACAAGACGATCCCGGCCTTCAACGCCTCGGCGGCCAGGGGCAAGGACGGCCACATCTATGTTGGCCTTGCCAATATGGATCCGAACGACGATGTCGCCCTGTCGGTCGATCTGGGCAGCGTCAAGGCCAAGTCGGTGTCGGGCCAGATCCTGACCGCCGCCAGGATGGACGCCTATAACGATATCGGCAAGCCGGCCGTCGTCGCGCCGGTCGCCTTCAAGGGCGCCAAGCTTGCGGGCGGCAAGCTCAGCATCACCCTGCCGGCCAAGTCGGTCGTCGTGGTGGAACTGCAATAGATTACGGATTGCCGTGAGTCGGCGGGCCGGAGGCATCAGCTTCCGGCCCGTTTTCTTTTGCGACGCCCCGTCGATATCGATCGACTGACTTCTGAATATGGGATAACTCTTCAGGATATAATACCAGAGCGATAGGGTTTGACTCTATCGCTCTGGCAGCGGACGACCGCCCGCCGCCGCTCGTGCGGCGAGCCATGCGGCGCCGGAACTGAAAAAAACGAATACCAACGGTCATTCTTTATGACCGTTGGTATAAGAATCCGGAGGAGCCTATGAAACTCAGTCGTCGTGGCGCGCTGGTGGGCGCGGGGTGGATATCGGCAGCCTTGACGGCACCGGCCCGGGCAGCGAAGCCCGAGGCCCTGCGGCTTGCCGGACTGAAATCCAATTTCGTCGAAAATCCCGTGGGTGTCGACGACCAGGCCGTGCGCCTGTCCTGGCAACTCGTGTCCGGCCGGCGCGATACGCGGCAAACGGCGTATCGCGTCGTCGTTGCGTCCAGTGACGCCGGGCTCGGTGCGCCCGACCTCTGGGACAGTGGCTGGGTCGACAGCGGCAAGAGCTTCGACATAACCTATGGCGGCAAGCCGCTCGCGTCGCGCCGGCGCGCCTGGTGGCGCGTCACCGTCCGCGATTCGCACGGCCGGACGGCGACCAGTGCGCCGGCCTTCTGGGAAATGGGGCTGCTGTCGCCCGGCGACTGGCGGGCGCAATGGCTGGCGGCCGAAAATGCCGAGATGCGCGGCGACCGCGAAGCCGGTCTCAATTGGGTCACCGGCGACAAACCGGCCAAGGGCCAGACCTGCCAGGTCCGGCTCGCCTTCGCGCTCCCCGCCGACGCCGACGTCGTGCTGATGACGATTGCCAAGGCCGCCTACCATGCGTTCATCGATAGCGTGCCGGTTGCGCTACCGCCGCACGCCGCCAACGGATGGGGAGAGCCGGGGGTGGCGGAAACCCGGCTGCCGCTCAAGGCCGGCGACCATGTGCTGGCCCTGAGCATCGACGCATCCGACGTACGGTGCGCGATGATGGTGCGCGCCCGTCTTCAGGACGGGCGCGTGATACGGTTCGACGATCTGTCCGCGCGGGCTTCTGCCGACCATCCCGACGGCTGGAACGGGCCGGGCTTCGACGATACGGCGTGGCGGACCGTCCGGCGCGCGCCGGGCGTGCAGGGCCAGCCCCTTCCCGGGCGCGGCGCTTTCCTGCTGCGCCGGGATTTCTCCGTGTCCGGGACCATTGCCCGCGCGAGGCTCTACGTGACGGCGTTTGGGGCCTATGAGGCCTACATCAATGGCGCGCGCGTCGGCGACGCCTTGCTGACGCCTGAGTGCATGGATGTCTCGAAACGCGTCCGTTATCGCGTCTTCGACGTGACGAAAATGGTGCGGACCGGCGCCAATGCCGTCGGCGCCATGGTCGGCGACGGCTGGTACGGCAGCTACACGTCGCCGGTCGGCCGCTTCGCCTTCGGCGACCCGCCGCTGCGCCTTCTGGCCCAGCTCGAAATCACCTATGCCGACGGACATGTGCAGACGGTCGCCAGCGACGGCGACTGGACGATTTCGGCATCGCCGGTCATCATGTCCGAAATCTATGACGGCGAAGACTACGATGCCCGCCTGGAACAGCCGGGCTGGGCCGAGCCCGGCTTCAAGGGAAGCGGCTGGTCGGCCGCCACCCCGGCGCCTCCGGCCACCGGCAGGCTGGAGGCCACGATCAGCCCGCCGATCCGGCGCACGGATGCGCTGAAACCCCGGAAGATTACGGCGATCGACGGCGTCTTCGTCATCGATTTCGGCCAGAACTTCGCCGGCTGGGTCCGCATCCGGATGAAGGGGCGGGCGGGGCAAAAGATCACGCTGAAATTCGCCGAGGTGCTGAAGGCCGACGGCCATGTCGACCAGGCCAATCTCCGCGCCGCCCGCGCGACGGACACTTATGTCCTGAAAGGCGACCCGAACGGCGAGACCTGGGAGCCACGCTTCACCTATCACGGCTTTCGCTATGTCGAAATTTCCGGCCTCGACCAGGCGCCGGCGCCCGGCGACATAACGGGCATTGTCATCCACTCCGACCTGCCGGAAACGGGCCATCTGCGCGTCGGAAATCCCCTTATCCAGCAGCTGTGGCAAAACAGCCTGTGGAGCCAGAAGTCGAACTTCATGGGCATCCCGACCGATTGCCCGCAGCGCGACGAGCGGCTCGGCTGGATGGGCGACGCCAATGTCTTCTGGGACGCGGCGTCGTTCAATATGAATACTGCCGCCTTTACCGAACGCTGGACCGGCGATGTGCGCGATGCCCAGGCGGCGAACGGCGCCTACAGCAGCGTCTCGCCCAATACCCTGGGCGATAGCGACGGCTCGGCGCCCGGCTGGGGGAATGCGGGGGTCAATCTGCCGTGGACGGCATGGAAGCGGTTCGGCGATACAGCCGTCATCGAGCAGAACTGGGCGGCGATGGAGCGGTATCTCGCCTTCATTGCAGCGCACAGCGAAGATCATATCTGGAATTCCGGCCACGGCTGGGATTTCGGCGACTGGCTGTCGCTCGACTCCAGATACCCCGGCGACAATACGACGCCCAAGGACCTGATCGGCACGGCCGTATGGAAGCAATCGGCCGATGCCATGGTCGAAATGGCGCGCGCCACCGGCCGCACCGACGCGGTTTCGGCCTACACCCGGCTGGCCGCCGATATTCGCGACGCCTTCATCCGCCACTATGTGGCGGCGGACGGCACGGTCAGCAACGATTCCCAGACCGGTTACATCCTGGCCCTGCGCTACGGCCTGGTGCCCGAGGAACAGCGCGCGGCCGTCGCAAGCAAGCTTCGCGACAATATCGTCCGGCGCGGCAACCTCCTGACGACGGGCTTTCTGGGCACGCCGCCCAGCCTCGATGTCCTGGCCGACGCCGGATATGACAAGACGGTGTTCGACCTGCTGCTGCGCACCGCCTATCCGTCGTGGGGCTATATGATCGTGCACGGCGCGACCACGACCTGGGAGCGCTGGAACGGCGATGCCGGCGACGTGTCGATGAATTCGTTCAACCACTATGCCCTGGGCGCCGTCATCGGTTTCGTCTATCGCCGCATCGCCGGCATCGACCCGATCGAACCGGGCTTCAGCCGCTTCCGCGTCAACCCGGTGCTCGATCCGCGGCTGACGTCGGGCGGCGGCGATTACGACGCCATGCCGGGGCGCATATCCACGGACTGGACGCTGGCGAAGGACGGGCGATTTACCCTGCGCCTGACCGTTCCGGCCAATGCCGTGGCCGAGGTCTGCCTGCCGGCGCAGACGCCTGCCCAGGTTCGCGAGAACGGCCGGCCTGTGACATTGTCGCGGCTCCAGCCGAGCGACGGGCGGCTGGTTCTCGAAGCCGGTTCCGGACAGTATCTTTTCACCGTAACGCCTTGAAAGGCCCCATCATGCACGCCCAGCCGACGCGGACCATTCCTCTGTCCGATGGCGTCGACAATGTCTATTCCGGCGCGTCGCCCGACCGCGTCCTGACAACCGTCAATCGCGCCGAGCTTCATGCGTTCGAAATCGCGTCCCCGAAGGGCGCGGCGATCGTCTGCGCCGGCGGCGGATACCTGCAGCTGATGTACGACCGCGAAGGCACGGAGATCGCCCTGTGGCTGAACCGACTGGGCGTCAATGCCTATGTTCTGGTCCACAGACTGCCCGGCAACGGCAATCCCAGCGACATCGCGCTTGGCGACGCGCTGGCGGCGTTGGCGCATATCCCCGACACCCTGCCGCGCATCGCGGTCGGCCTGTCGTCGGGCGGGCACCTGGCCGGAACGATCGCCTGCCAGGCGGCGGCCGACATCAAGGCCGCGATCATCGCCTATGCCCCGGTCAACGCCAATCACAAGGATTACAAGGCCCCGGCCGGCAAGCCCGACTTTCCGCCGCCCGAAAAACAGGCTTTCTACAACGACTGGCCGATCGGTATCGCCGCGGAACCGCGCGGCGTGCCGGCATGTCCGGTGTTTCTCGCCTATGCCTTGCACGACACGGCCGTACCGGTCGAGCATGCCCTGAACTTCATCAAGACGGCGCGCGACCGCCATCTCGACCTCGATGCGCACATCTTCGGGCAGGCGCCGCACGGCTTTGCCCTGCGTGACACGGATGGAACGCATCGCGCCTGGCCGGCGCTGGCCGAAGCCTGGCTCAACGAAAAGCTATCTGGCTGAAAACGCGAAGACCGTCGTGGCGTGCAATGTCTGGCCGGGCTTGAGTTCGGTCGACGGGAAGTCCGGATGGTTCGGGCTGTCCGGGAAGTGCTGCGCTTCCAGCGCCACGCCCGCGCCCGCGCCCAGCGGCCGGCCGTCGGCGCCGATGAGAGAGCCGTTGAAACCGCCCGCCGTATAGACGACCAGGCCAGGCTCGGTCGTGCTTACGGTCAGCTTGCGGCCACTCGAAGGGTCGCTCAGCACCGCCGCCGTCTTCATGCCCTTGCCGGTCAGCACGAAGGTGTGGTCCAGCCCCCTGGCGGCGATCACCGACGGATGGTCCGAGGTTACGACGTCACGGATCGGCTTCGCCTTGCGCAGGTCCATCGGTGTGCCGGCCAGCGGCAGGATTTCACCCGTCGGCACGCGCCGGCTGTCGGTGACCAGGTACTTGTCGGCATTGATCTGCAGCGTCTGGCCGTAGACGTCGTTCTGGCCCGACAGGTTGAAATAGGCGTGATGGGTCAGCGCCACGACGGTGGGTTTGGTGGTCGTCGCCGAGTAGTCGAGCGTCAACCTGCCCGCCGCGACGCGATAGCGCACGGTGACGTGCACCTCGCCCGGGAAGCCGTTGTCGCCATCGGGACTGGTGAGCGAAAGGTCGAGGCCGCATTTCGCCGGCGTCACCGTCCAGATGCGCGTGCCGAAACTTTTGGCGCCGCCATGGCTGACCACGGCGTCGGGCTTGTCGAGATCGACGCGCTGGGCTTCGAGCGTAAAGCCGCCGCCCGAAATGCGGTTGGCATAGCGGCCGATCAGGCTCGAGAAATTGGCCCGGCCCTCATAGGCCGCGAGACTATTGAGGTTGCGCACGACATTGCCCATCACGCCCTTGCGGTCGGGCACTTCGATGTCCTTGAGGATGCCGCCGAGGCTGAGCACGGTCACATTGATTCTGGGCCCGTGGATCGTCCAGGCGTCGACCGACTGGCCGGACGACAGCTGGCCGTAGGGCGCCTTGTCGACCGTGCAGGCGGCGGCCGGAAGGGCGGTCGCGCCCACCGCCAGGGTGAGGCAAATCAAGGCTGGGCGCATGTCCGCTTCTCCAAAAAAGAGGCCGTTTTGCACGCGGCAAAACGGCCAAATATGTTCCCACAGGGAGGAAGGGGAACGGAATCACTGAGGCCGTTGCAGGACGGTAGCGCAATCGCCTCGGCAGGAAAAGGGAAGGGGCGATGTCAGACGACCCTTGAAACCGATTACTACAGCAACTATGCCCATTGTCAAGCAAAAATGATCAAAAATGATCTAATTCGATCAGATTATGCCGGCATCAACTGACCGCCGTTGACGTGCAGAATCTGGCCGGTGACGTAGCGCGCCATGTCGGATGCCAGGAAGACGACGGGGCCCGCGCAGTCCTCGGGCGTGCCGATGCGCCCCAGGTGGACCGAGTTCTTCATGGCCTCCATGCGGTCGGCCGGGGTCTGGGCGTGGAAAGGCGTGCCGATGACGCCGGGCGCAATCGCATTGACGCGGATATTGCGCCTGGCGAGATCCCGCGCCATGTGGCGCGTCAGGTTGTGGATATAGGCCTTGGCGCAGGCATAATGCCCCGACCCTGGTCCGCCGCCGTCATTGCCGGCGATCGAGCCGAGATTGATGATCGAGCCGCCACCCTGCGCCTCGATGTGGGGAACCGCCGCCTGCGACGCATTGATCACCGAGCGGACATTGAGATTCATGACCGCGTCGTAGAGTTCGTCGTCGATCTCCATGAAGGGCTTGCGGCCGCAAAGGCTGCCCGCGTTGTTGACCAGGATGTCGAGCTTGCCGAGCTTTTTGACGGCCTCTTCGACCATGCCTTTCGCCGTCGCGGGATCGGTCAGGTCGGCGCGCACCAGATGGCCTGTCCCGCCCTCGGCCGAAATCTCGTCGGCGACGCCCTGCGCGCCATCCTCATTGGCATTGTAATGGATGGCGACATGGGCGCCGAGGCCGGCAAAGGCGCGGGCGATGGCGGCGCCGATGCCGGAGCTGGCGCCGGTGACGAGAACGGCCTTGCCGCTTAGGTGATCGAGCATGGGTATCCTTCGGTTAGGTCAGGGGTACGATGATCAGGGACAGTTTCTTGCCCTGGGTCAAGAGACCCGACTGGATGAGCAGGCGTGTTCCGTCGGGACTGAAGCTGGGGTGGGCGTGGTCGGGCTTCATGACATGGCCGGTGGTCAGCAGCGTCCGGGCGCCCGTCTTGCGGTCGATCAGCCAGACGTCGCCGTCGAAATCGTCGCCGGCGGCGAAGCGGCCGTCATAGGTCACGCCGTTGTGCCAGAAGCTGTTGGGCCCCGTGCGATCGGAACCCACAAGGCTCTTTGCCGGCACCTGGCCCAGGTTTTCGACGGTGCCGTCACGCAGATCCACGACCATGATCCCGGTCGGGCGCTCGCGCAGTTTGGCGGTGTGGCCCATCAGGTTGAAGATGACATGGTCGGCGTCGGCGAACTGTTCGTGCGTCACCCAGTCGGTCGCGGATTCGGGAAAGACCGGGCGGTTGTTCGATCCATCCGCGTTGACGATCCACATGCGCTGCGGGGCGTCGCCGCCGGTTTCGTTGCAGTAGAGGATTTCACCCGGCCTGAACGGATTGGCCTGGACATGACCGACGCGGAAGCCGGTCTTGACGACCACGCGCGTCGCACCGGTTTTCAGGTCCACGGCCAGCAACCCGCCAGGCACCTGCGGCACGGGCTGGCCCTGCGGGCGCGGCGGCGCCTCGACCTGGTCGAAGCCGACATAGGCGGTCGAACCATCGGAATCGAGCGTGAAGCCGCCCGCCAGGATAAAGCCCTGCGGTAAAGTAGCCACCAGGGTCTCATAGCCCCTGGGCGAAACCTTGCCGGTCTCGGCGTCGGCCAGCAGCGGCGTCAGAGCGATGCGGTAGAGGCTCAGGCGATTGTCGGCGCCGCGGCGCAGGTAGAAGACCTCGTTGGCCAGGCGCGACACCATGATCGAGGTCAGGTAGACGCCCGGGCCGTCGGTCAGTTGCACGATGGTCCCTGAGGCCTCGTCGATGGCGAATATCTGACCCTTGCCGTCGCCCGCGCGCGAGCCCGACCGGAAGACGATGTGCCTGCCGTCGAAGGCCCATTGCTGGTCGGTCGGATACATCTTGGCGTCGCTGACCGTGCCGTTGGTCAACAGGATCAAGCGGCGGCCGGTGACGGCGTCGGTCACGACGCGCTTTTCGGACGGATAGACCTTGCCGACCTGGGCAAAGGCGGGGGGCGAGACGAGGCACGCCAGCGCGAAGGCCGCGGCGATGACCGTGCGGGACACAGGGGCGCTCACGGCTTGGCGGTGAAGGCGGCGGAACCGGCTTTCAAGCCGGGCGCGGTGGCGTCGACAATGATGGCGCCGGATGTCCCGGTGGCGCGGACCATGATCAGGGCGTGGCCCTGCCAGGTGGTGCGCTCGGGCGACGAGAAGGCCGTATGATCGGTCGGCGAGCCGTTGTCGGCGGCGGCAAGCGTGCCTGCGCCCGACACCTTGATAGACAGCGGCACGGCGGCGTTCGGCACCACGATGCCTCTGGCGTCGACGACCTCGGCGCGGACAAAGCCGATATGGTCGAAACCGGGCTGGAGCGTCTTGCCTTCCGCGGTCAGGCGGATGGCGGAAGGCGCGCCGGCCGTCTGCAGCGTGGTCTCGGACACGGCCTTGCCCGACGCGTCGTAGCCCACCGCCTTGACCGTACCGGGCTCGAAGGCGACCTCCCAGGTGCGCGCGCTGTCATCGCCATTGCGCGGCTTTTTGCCCAGGCTCTTGCCGTTCAGAAACAGCTCGGCCACAGGCGCGTTGGAATAGATCTCGACTTTTTCCGTGTGGGGCGAAAGATTGTCCGGCGTCCAGTCGGCCAGCACGCCCGGCCCCTTGGGCTGAGGCATGGCGACGCCCGTCATGGTCGGCAGCTCCGACGTATCGATGACCGGCGTGACGCGGCGGGCAATGGCTATGACAGGTGCGTCCAACCACCATGAAGCGCGCTCACTGCCGATCGGCTTGACGACGTCGGTGCGGTCGATCAGGCCCGACGGGTTCGAGATGAAGGGCCAGCCGGCGCGGTCGGCCTCACCCAGATAGTCGGCGCCGGTCCACAGGAACATGCCGGCATAGGCGGGATTGTCGCGCACCGCCAGCCACGATTCCCGATTCTTGGAATTCTCGGTGCCCAGGATTTTCCGTTCCGGCTTGTCGGCATGCGCCTTGGCCAGTTCGGTCTCGCGATAGTTCTGGCCCACCACGTCCAGCATGTCGGCCAGGCCATTATCATAGTCGTGCGTGGTATTGGGGCGGAACAGGGCCATGGTCATCGGCCGCGTCGCGTCTTCTGTGTGGAAGACATCCTTCAGCCGCGCGATGATCGCCTTGGCGACCAGCGGGTAGGGGGTGTCGTGGATTTCGTTGCCTATCGACCAGATGGCGATCGACGGGTGATTGCGGTCGCGCCTGACGAAGTCGCGCGCATCGATCGACGACCAGTCGGTGAAGAAGAGATGATAGTCCTGCGGGTTCTTGCCCACCGTCCACTGGTCGAAGGCTTCGCCCATCACGACAAAGCCCATGCGGTCGCAAAGGTCGAGGAATTCCGGGCCGAACGGATGGTGCGCCGTGCGGATGGCGTTGACGCCCAGGCTTTTAAGGGTCGCCAGCCGGCGTTCGTAGGCGTCGAGCGGCACGGCCATGCCGAAGGCGCCGCCATCGGCGTGGAGGGCCACGCCCTTCAGCTTGATGTTCCTTCCATTCAGCCAGAAACCCGTCGCCGCTTCGAAATTCATGTTGCGGATGCCGAAGGTCACGGGGTTTTCGTCGAGCACCGTGCCATCGTCCGCGACAATGCGAACCGCAGCCTTGTAGAGCGAAGGATTGTCGAGGTCCCACAGCCGCGGCCCGGCGACCTGAGCCGCCGCGTCGAGCCTCGCCATACGGCCGGCCGCGATGGTGACGGCGGTCCCCCTGGCGGTCGCGGCCGGTTTACCGTCCGGACCGCTCAAGGTGGCCTCCAGGTGCACTCGGCGGTCGACCTTGCCGTCGTTGACGATCGTGCTCGAAATCGCCACATCGGCGCTGTCCGCGGTGATTTTCGGCGTCGTAACGACGGTGCCGTAAGCGTCGGCATGGACCTCGCCCGTGGTGATCAGGCGGACGTGGCGGTAGATGCCGCCGCCGGCATACCAGCGCGAGGCCGGCTGCGACGAGGTGTCGGCGCGGACGGAAATGACGTTGTCGCCGGCCTTCAGAAACGGCGTCAGGTCGTAGCGGAAACTGGCATAGCCGTTCGGCCGATAGCCCAGGTGCATGCCGTTGACCCAGACGCCCGAGCGCTCCATGATGCCGTCGAATTCTATATAGACGCGCTTGCCGGCATCGGCGGGCGAAAGCGTAAAGTGCTTGCGGTACCAGGCGACGCCCGTCGGCAGCCAGGCCCCTGAACCCGTGGCCGGCGCCGTCTGGTCGAAGGGCCCCGATATCGCCCAATCCTGCGGCAGGTCGATCCTTTGCCAGCCCGCGTCGGCAAAGCCCCGTGCTTCGGCGCCCGCGACATCGCCTTTGGTGAAGAGCCAGCCCGCGTCGAAATCGCGCGTTTCAGCGGACGCCGCGCCCGCCCAGGCCAGAACGGCGGCGCTTGCAACCATCGCAATGAACTTCATCTTCCTGCTCTCTGCTTGTCCCGCCGCTTATACGGTCAGTTGCTGTCGGTCCGTCGTGTCAAATCTGAAAAATGATCAATTTCAATCAGAAAATTCGGTGGGCGCGTGGCCGGATTGCACCGGGATTGAATGAAATTGATTACAAACAATCATTGGCAAACAAAGTCAATTGACGCTGCCGGGCTTTCATGAACACTGGCCTGTGTCCGGGTAGAAAAACGCAATCAGGGGGAACCGATGTTCCAAATCAAACGTCTCGGCGCATCCGGCGCCGTGATGGGCGCTGTTCTGGCGCTGGCCGCTTCGGTCGCGACGGCGCAGACCGGCGGGGAGGCGGCCCAGGCCCAGGCCCAGTCGTCGAGCGCTTCGTCGGTGCAAAGCGGTCCGGTCGTCACCATTTTCGGAAAGCGCGCAACGCATGCCGCGCCCAATCGCACGGTGATCGGCACCACCTCGGCATCGTCCTGCGGTTTTATGGACACGACCAATTCGGCCAATGATGAGGCGCTGCAGGACTATCTGACCGATTTCTATGGCGACGATGCCAACCAGATGGAAGAACAGTCGGCACCGACCGATATCAGCGGGAACAATCCGACAAACAACTCGCCGGCCGCGAACACCATCCGGAACAACGCGCCTTATGGCGACGCCTCCAGGGACGGCAGTACGAACACGCCGGCCGGCATTGGCGAACCGGGCGCGGCTCCGGCTTCGCTCACGCCCGACTCGGCAAGCTGCGGGCCGTCGGACCAGGCTTTTGCCGCAGGCCGCAGCTATATAGCGCAGCACGACCATTCGCTGACCGACGCCTATGCCGCCTTCGACGCCAGGGACTATCCCAAGGCCCTGGCGATGTTCAAAGCCTCTTACGACAAGATGGGCTACGACGTCGCCGCCCTGATGGAAGGCAAGATGTATGTGGCGGGGCTCGGCACGCCGCGCGATATGGACAAGGGGATTGCCTGGCTGAAGAAGGCCACGGAAGCGCCCTTCGACCCCAAGATGGCGATCCGCTTCAACCCGGATGACCCGGACTATATGAATTCGCGCATCGATGCGGCCATGACGCTGGCCAAGATCTATGTCACCGGCTTCCATGTCGCCCGAAATCCGCCGGAGGCCAAGCGCTGGTATCTCAAGGCCGACGGCTTCGGCTTCGTTCCGGCCAGCCATATCGTGGGCCAGATCTACGAGAACGGTTATGCCGGCGAAAAGAACCTGCCGAAGGCCGTCACCTTTTTCAAGAAGGCCGGTATCGTCGGCTATGCGCCATCGGAATACGAGCTGGGCGTCATCTATTACAACGGCGGCGACGGCGTGGGGCAGGACAAGAAGGCGGCCGCCGACTGGCTGTACCAGGCGGCCAAGCGCGGCAACGCCAATGCGCTCTATGCCATCGGCCGCATGCACGATCTGGGCGACACTCTGCCGGCCGACCCGCAAAAGGCGGTCATCTATTACAAGGAAGCGGCGTTGAAAGGGCAGCCGGACGCCCAGAACGCGCTGGGCCTGCTCTTCTATACCGGAGAGATGGTCGGCAAGGATCCGGTCACGGCGCGCAAATGGTTCCTCCAGGCGGCCAAAGGGGGCAATGCCGACGCCATGTTCAATCTCGGCGTCATGATGGTGAACGGCGAGGGCGGCGCCAAGGATCTGGTCACCGCCTATGCCTGGTTCAAACTGGCCGACGAGATGGGCCTCGAAAAGGGCGCCGCCGCGGCGAAGGAACTGGAAGGCAAGCTTACGCCGGAAGAAAAGGCGAAGGCCGAAGAAGATGAAGATGAAGATGAAGAAGAAGAAGAAGAAGAAGAGATATTAGTGAAAAGGAGAGAGAGAGAGAGAGAGAGAGAGAGAGAGAGAGTGTGTGTGTGTGTGTGTGT